>JAETTP010000085.1 GCA_021769035.1 Bacillota bacterium
GTGGTAGTAGCCAGCTATTACGGTGTGGTTGACGGCCAGCCTCATACCATTACAGTTTCGGATTTGTCCGAGGCCGGGGTCAGGGCTTCGGTGCGCTATGGCTATAAGGCAGACAGCTGTAACTTAACCAGCGCTCCCAACTTTACCGATGAGGGGCAGTATACGGTTTATTATCAGGTGACCTACAAATACGATGACAGTACCGAGATGGTGGAAAGCGGCGTGGCCTATGTGTGGCTGCGAGATGAGAGAGAGCCAGAGGGAGGCTGCACCTGCGGCTGCGGCGATCCTAACTGTAACTGTCAGGATAAAAATTGCAATGGCGGCTGTTGCGGCGGCAACCCCTGCGGGGATAACCATAACTTCTCTTTGGTAGAGAGCATTGCCCCCAGCTGTCTGGCTCTGGGCTATGACCGTTACCTGTGCGTAAACTGCGGTAAGGTGGAAAAGCGGGACTATGTGGACTCTCTGGGTCACGCTATGCAGCAGATTGTAATCCGGGACGCTACCTGCGAGGCAGACGGCAAAATCCTGAATATCTGCTCTCGCTGTGGTTTGGCTGAGGTGGAATATACGCCCAAGGGCGAGCATCAGTACGGCACATATAATGTGGCGGCAACCTGCATTAACCCCGGCTATACGGTTAAGGAATGTTCCGTTTGTGGGGATCGGCACATCATAGATATGACGGAAGCTCTGCCCCATAATTATGCACCGCACATTGTGGCGGCAACCTGTACCACTGGCGGCCAAACCACATATATCTGCGAGGGTTGTGGCAGCTCCTTTGTAAGTGACCATACCGAGGCATTGGATCACGCCTGGGACGATGGGGTTTATCTTATCGAACCTACCTGTGCGGACGACGGTTTAATTGAATATACCTGTAAACGCTGCGGATTGACCCGGCGAGAGGGTGCGGCAGGTGGTTTAAGCGGCTCCTGTGTAGATATTTTGCACGGCACTCATACCGTTATTGCGGCCACAACTCCGGTAAAAGCGCCGGTTATGAATATG
Source organism: Bacillota bacterium (assembly GCA_021769035.1). Lineage (GTDB taxonomy): Bacteria > Bacillota > Dehalobacteriia > UBA4068 > UBA4997 > Avidehalobacter. The sequence continues at coordinate 1,018 of JAETTP010000085.1, forward strand.
GCAAACACTGTGCTGACTCAGCCTGCTGTTACGGCTTCGGTGGAAGCGATTGTGAATACGGCTCCGGTTGCGGCGGCTAATACTGAGGCCACCGGTCATGTGGCAGGAGCGGCGGCAACCTGCACTACTCCTCAGACCTGTCTGGTATGTGGCGCTGTGATTCAAGAGGCGTTGGGTCATCACTTCTGGCAGGAAACCACCAAGCCGAGCTGTACGACAATGGGCTTCACCACTTATACCTGCATTAACTGCAATATGAGTTACAAGAGCGATTACGTTGACGCATTGAACCACGATTACAAGGAGGAAATAAAAGCGCCTACCTGCACGGAAGCCGGCAGCACCACATTCACCTGCAAACGCTGCGGAGATAGCTACACCGGTAATTACCGGGAAGCTACCGGCCACAGATGGGATAAGGGTACGGCTGTTGTCGGCTCCACCTGTAACGGCGCCGGAATGACCGAATATAAATGTTTGAATTGCAACGAGTCGAGATTGGAAACGCAAGACGCTGTTGGACATACAGCAGGAAGTGAAGCCACTTGCACCGAGCCTCAGCTTTGCACTGTATGCGGAGCGGTATTGGCTAACGCTAAGGGGCATAGCTTTGCGGAAAATGTTGTGGCCCCTACCTGTACGGAAATCGGCTATACAGAGGTAAGCTGCAAGGATTGTGGTTTAAGCTACAAAACGGAATACAGCAATGCTCTGGGACACAATTATAAAAGTGAAGTAACTAAGCCGACCTGTTTGGAGCAAGGCTATACAACCTACACCTGCGCAAATTGCGGAGATAGCTATACCGCAGATTATACCGAGGCCACCGGCCACAGCTGGGGCGAGGGTAAAAATGTGGTGAACGCAACCTGCGGCGGCGAGGGCATGATTGAATACCGCTGCGCCAACTGCGAGGCCGTAAGATTGGAGAACGAGGAGGCTATCGGGCATACACCAGGCAAAGCAGCGACCTGCACCGAGGCGCAGATTTGCACCGACTGTGGAGCGGTTATACAGCAGGCCACCGGCCATAATATGCAGGCTGAGATAACCCCGGCCACCTGTCTGGATATGGGCTATACGGAATATACCTGTGCTAATTGTGGTGTAAGCTACAAAACGGAATATACTAAACCGCTGGGGCATAATTACCAAGCAGAGGTAACAAATCCGACCTGCTTGGAAAAAGGTTATACCACCTACACCTGCGCAAATTGCGGAGATAGTTATGTTTCGGATTATACAGAGCCTACCGGCCATAATTGGGATAAAGGTACCGAGGTCATCAGCTCCGTTTGCAACGGCGAGGGTATGATTGAGTACCGCTGCCTGAGCTGTGATGAACGGCGTCTGGAGGCCAAATCGGCTTTGGGGCATACGCCGGGCGCCAAAGCTACCTGCACCGAAGCACAAATCTGTACGGTTTGCGGGGCTGTACTGGAGAAAGCCACAGGCCATAACTATAAAAAGACGGTAACCGCTCCCACTTGCGTAGAAATGGGCTATACCACCTACGCTTGCACCAACTGCCAGGATACCTATAAGGCAGATTATGTTAAGACCGCCGGTCATACCATGGGGGATTGGCAGATTGTGAAGCAGCCGACCACTGCTGCCGAGGGAAGCAAGGAGCAGAAATGCTCTAAATGCGGTCAGGTTGTAAATAAGGAAAGCATTGAGAAAATCTATAATCAGGCGGTAACCGACGCCAAGGGCGAGGCCAATGTGGGCAAATATCTGGTAACGGTATTGGATAACAATACTAAAAATCCTATTGCAGGCGCTACGATGAGTCTGTATGCGGATAATACAATGAGCGTGATGCTGCCTAATAACCGGCTGCTGGACTTTGCCGCCCAAACTACCGTAAAGGTGCAGCTCAAGGAAGAAAACCAGCAGAGTTTGAAACCGGTTTCTGCTTTGTCCGTAAGTGTTACAGATAATAACGGCAACTATGCGGCTGGTAAAACCGACGTTGCCGGTCAGATGACGGTACCCAGCCAGAGCAACGGTATAACAAATGCCGATGGCAAAGTAACCCTTGGCTATACGGATATTAAGGGAAGCAAGCAGACACTGACGGTTAAGGTGGTACGGGAGGAAACCAACCGCCCGGTTAAAGACGCAGTCGTATCTGTGGGCAGCAACGGCAGCGTGTCGGTAAAACTGCCGGCCGGTGTGGATATGGACGATAAGCATCATATTGGCGTTACCCTGACCGATCAGAAGAAGCAGGTGCAGCCCGGCCTGGAGGTAACGGTGCGCAGCGATTTGGGCAACGTGGCCAAGGGCGAAACGGATAAAAACGGCAAGGTAATTCTGCCGGCTATTGAGGAAAAACCGGTAACCGTTAAGCACGCCGCCTATATTGTAGGCTATGAGGACGGCACTTTTAGGCCGGAGGCGCAGATGAGCAGAGCAGAGGCGGCAACTATCTTTGCCCGGCTGCTGGCTGAGGCTAAGGGTGAGAATATCTCCTCCGCTTCGGCCAGATACGCAGGCTTTGCGGATACTGTGCCTAATGCTTGGTATGCCTCTTATGTAAATTATCTGAGCAGCTACGGCGTGGTTATGGGCAATAGCCGGACTGCCTTTAGGCCCAACGACGACATTACCAGAGCGGAGCTGACGGCAATGGCGGTGCGTTTCTTTGAGGTAACGGACAGCAAAGAAAATAGTAAAAATGCCGGAACCTATACAGTTTTTAACGATGTATCCAGCAGTCATTGGGCGGCGGAATATATTGAGAGCGCAGCCATGCAGGGCTGGGTACAGGGCTATGGCAACGGCAGCTTTAGAGGGGATGCCAAAATCACCAGAGCGGAAGCGGTAACCTTAATCAATAATCTCTTGAGGCGCAGCGCCGACGAGGAATATATTGCCAGCAACACCAGAAAGCTCAACAGCTTTACAGATATGTATGCGAAACATTGGGCTTACGAGGCAATTATGGAAGCCGCTAACGGCCACACTGCTGTGCTGGAAAATAACGCTGAAGCTTGGAATAGATAGAATGTCTGCTAAAGGTTAAACAAATTGAGAATGGCCGCTCCATACAAGAAAGTATGGGGCGGCTCTTTTCTATATGCAACGAGAAAAAAATAATATATTTTATATAGAAGAAACAGGAGGAGAAACTATGTTAAAAATTATGGCAATCGGCAATTTGACCGGAGATGTTGAATTGAAGAAGAATGCGGAGGGTCAGCCCTATGCAATGCTGCGGATTGC
>JAETTP010000014.1 GCA_021769035.1 Bacillota bacterium
CTTTCTACAACAATATTCGTCCTCATTCTGCTTTAGGTTGGATCTCGCCAAACGCTTTTGATAAAAAACTCCAAAATTCTTACATTGCTTAATCTGCTTTTGACATTTTTGGTTTAGTTTTATTCCGTTTTTTCACTCACTTTTCTGTCCTTTTTTTCGGGAATGGCTCACAGTGCTTAATATTTTCAAAACCATTTTCCCCGGCATATTTCTCTAACAGCTGTTTTTGATTTATAATTGAATTACTGTCCCCAACAACATCATCATCTCTTTACAGCCTTTCATACAGAGCTGTAATCTTATCTTTAACCATTATGAAACCTCCCTGAGCGGCTTGCTTTTCAATATATCGTGTTGAATAAGGCGCAGGATTTTATTCTCCATTTTTTCTCCATCTTCCTTAAAATATAATCTCACTTTATATGTGGTATTGCCTATACGTTTATACATCACATTTTCTTCTTTATTTTTATCTATAGCTGGCCTCCTTTGATTACTACGATTTTCTGCCTTGTTCTCATTAAGCCGCTGATGTAATGTATTTAGTGGCTTTTGCAACCTGGCGTTACAACCACCGTTTACATCATACATCATCGTTGGTTCTGTTGACCGCCGACATCCAATGTTCTGCCGGGTCTTGATAGGAATTCTGCTGGGCGGCATAAGCCTTATACCCCGGCAAGGAAAACATACCCAGCAGCACTGAAAGCATCAGGATAAATGCCAGTGCCTTTTTATAGTGATTATTTTTAATTGTTCTTTCCAAAATATCTACCTCCATATCTATTTGTTTTTTGAAAATAAAAAAGGCGCAGAATCAACTTATAATAAGTTAACCCTGCGTCTGTTGGTTTGTTTATTCAGCTTTGTTTTACTAATCATTATTCAAAGGCGGCCCTCGCACCGTTTTCTCAAAATCCTTTTCTTTCATTATTAAATACCTCCCTTATAAATCATCTCTCTCGCTTTTGCAACAAATATAACACAGCTTACGCTGTTCTATATGGTTCACACCCAGCGACTGGGCTTCCTTTGGTCGCTAAATTCGGTCTGCGCCCTTTGGGCTTGTCCTCATTAAGTGCGCAAAGCGCACAAAAGGCCGCTTGCACTACCTTATTATTTGGTAGTACAAGCGGCCTTAATTTACCCAAATATTTAATTTTCTGCTCATTTAGGGGTTCGAGTCCTTACAGTTGCCTAAACTGGCATTTTGACATCTTTTTTAACCCGTTTTTCGTGAGATTTGAACTAACGCTCTCTCGGCAAATTTTTTCTCAAATTTGCCCGTTTATGCGAAAAAAACCGCCGTATTCGGCGGTTTTTTCTGGCGATATCTTTTTCATCGCCCTAGGGTGGCGCGCCAGAAGGGATTCGAACCCCCGACCCACGGCTTAGAAGGCCGTTGCTCTATCCTACTGAGCTACTGGCGCACAAATGGAGCGGGTGAAGGGAATCGAACCCTCGTATTCAGCTTGGAAGGCTGACTCTCTACCATTGAGTTACACCCGCAAATCCAAAACTACCCAATAATATAGCACAATCTGTGCAAAAAATCAAGCCCTAATTTCTAATTTCCTAGGAATTTTCCTTAACAACCTGACGCAAAATAGGCAACATCTGTTGCAAGGCTGCCGCCCGGTGGCTAATCAGGTTTTTCTCTGCCATCTCCAACTCCGCCATCGTGCGCTCCCCCTCGGAGCCCAACAGAAACAGTGGATCGTAACCAAAACCCAGCTCTCCACGGCCGCTATAAGCAATACGCCCCTCGCAACGTCCCTCCGTGGCAAATTGCTGCCCGGCCGGCCCGGCCAACACCAAAGCGCAGATAAACCGCGCAGTGCGCTCTGCCGCTGGACAATCCTGCATAGCCGCCAAAAGCTTGCGGTTGTTGGCTTCATCGTCCTTTTGCTCGCCGGCATATCTGGCTGAATGAACCCCCGGCGCACCCTGCAAGTAATCCACCGCCAGGCCGCTATCGTCCGCCAACGTCCAAAGTCCGGTAGCAGTCGCCCCAGCCTGGGCTTTCAAAGCCGCATTGCCAACAAAATCCGGCGCGTCCTCCGGCGGCAGCTGCAAATCTGGAAAATCACGCAGGCTGAGCACCTGCCAACCGCTGCCCTGCAAAAGCTCCGCAATCTCCGCCACCTTATGCGCATTTCCACTGGCCACTAAAAGCTGCATTTAATCTTCCTCCCAACAAAAAAGGAAGTCCGCTGATAAAAAGACTAGCGGCCGCCAACCCGGCCTTGCCCTTTTATCCCCATGCGGACTTCTGTTTATATTATCTTCCGTCCACTGCTATTTATACATTTTTGCAAAAAAAATTTTGGCTGAAAAAAATAACAAAGTCATACATATCCGCCGCAGACTAAAGCCATAATATAAGTGCAGTTGCAATAAAAACAAAAAGGAGTGAAAAACTATGGCTAACAATCGTACTAACAATCAGCAGTCCAACCAGCAGACTAACCGTCAGTCCAACCAACAGACCAATCGTCAGTCTAACCAACAGACTAACCGTCAGTCCAACCAGCAGACCAATCAGCAGTCCAACAACAACTGCCGCTAACAGTTATTGCAACAGCCTATAAAGCGATTTTAAACAATCGCCGCCGTTTTCAAAGGGAACGGCGGCGCACTGTTGCTTCGCTTACAATCGCTGCCGTTTCCTAAAAAAAATGGTAGCGATTGTTTTATGTACGAATGTTTAATTTAAGCCTGATAAGCTTTAGCCGCTGCCGTCAGCTGCTTGCGACAGCGTTTAACCTCCGCGCCGTACTGGTTATTTTTATTATTGGTCAGGTTCAAAACCGGTGCGTTGGAGGTAATCATCACTGGCACCAGCTGGTCAATCATATCCGGCGAGGCCGCCACCATGCTGATATAAAGATTTTCCTGCATCCATTCAGTCAGCTTTGCTTCGCTCTCCGCTGTCAAAGCATAGTTATCGTAACGGTCCACATCTTCCACATCGTCCGTACGCGGCACGGCCTGCAAATCATATTTCACAGCCAGCATAGCCGCCAGGGAACGTCGCAGACCAGTGGCCCCGGTGTCGTTGCCCTGCAAATGGCGCACAATCTGAGAAGCCGCGTCTACATAAAGCATTGAAAGCTCATTCGTTTTGCCAATACCCAGGCCCAACTCGCGCCCGTTATAAAACACAGCGAAAATGCCCGGCGTCTGCGCAATATTTTCCAGCTCGCTGGCCGGTATAGCCGCCAATTTTTTGGTGTTGGCCTGCAAATTCAGGGTCATTTGCTGCGCCACCTGCCACAAAACCTGTTCTTTCTCAATCATAATAATTGCCTCCTTTAATAATCGTTTGTACTATTTTATTCAGTTATTTAAAGTTCAGGATAAAATTAACTCGCCAATATAAGGCAATCCTCTAAAGGAATCGTTATAATCCAAACCGTAACCCACTAGAAATTTATCCGGCACTGTAAAGCCCACAAAATCCACCGGCACTTCATATTTCCGGGCCTCCGCCTTATCCAGCAAAGCGCACAGCTTCAAGCTGGCCGGCTGGCGTTGCTTCAGGCGCTGCAACAAAAGCTGCATAGTAAACCCAGTGTCTACAATATCCTCCACCAGCAGCACATGCTGCCCGGCAATGTCCCCAATATCCTTGCTGATATGCAAATTGCCGCTGCTTTGGCTGCCAACATAGCTGGCCGCCTGCAAAAAATCCAACCGAGCCGGTGTTTGCAGGGCCCGCAGCAAATCGGCATAAAACACACAGGCTCCGCGCAACACGCACACCAGCGTAATCTCCGGCGCGTTCAGCTTGGCATAGCAAGCGTCAATCTCCGCCGCCAGGCTTTGCACCCGTTGTGCAATCTGGGCAGCCGAAAAAACCTCCGCCAATTTGTAGGCCTCTGGCAGTGGCATAAAAGCACCCCCTCCACAAACGGACTATATTTCTCCATTTATATTAATTCTCGCAGAAACAACAAAACCCTGCAAAAAATTTCGCCCTCTAAAAATTTTCTCCGGCTTATGTATTTTATCCGCCATCCACTCATATTTTTTAGTAATTTTAAGCAAATTTGAAAAGAGGAATCGGAAATGAATACCAGTAAAATAAGCGCTAAAAAAATTATGCTGCCGGTCGGCCTGACTCTGCTGCTGATTATCGCCGTCGTTTGCGTCATTCGCCCTAACCTGAATGCGCCCAAGCTGCCGCCCGCCGAGCTGGCCCAAACCGCCATTGAAAACCTGCTGGCTGCGGAAAGCCTCAGCTTCAGCACCCACAGCTGCCTGCTTTTGGGTGATGAGGAAATGCAGCTGGGCGATATTCGCGGCGAAATTAACGGCGCAGACTTCCACGTGACCGGCGAGGTTTTGGGCACGCCAATGGACTTGTATCAAATCGGATCCAAAACCTACCGCCAGGATACGCTGACTGAGCAATGGCTGGTGCTGGAGGACCAGCAGCTGCTCAACCAGGAGGCCCTGCTGAATGAGATCAACCCGCGCGCAGCCTTTCAACTTACTGATATTCTGAACGTCAGCGAAACGGAAACGGAAAATCTGGACGAGGAAAAATGCTACAAGCTCAGTTTTCAACCGCAAACCGCCTCCGGCTATTACGAAAAGTATTTCGCCAGCCTAACCTATACCATCTGGGTAACGCTGGACGACCACCAGCTACGCCAGGCCCAAATCTGCGCCTCCGCCAGCGCCAACAACATAGAAAGCACCCTGCAAATAACCACCGAATTTTGGGATTGGAACAACACCCCGGCCATTGAAGCGCCGGTGGTGGAGTAAAGTCTTCTGATTTTTTAGCAAAATCTGCTTATTTTATAAACTTTGCTTTTGATTAGTAAACTTCATAAAAGAATCCGTAATAGCATTAACTTGCAGCTTAAACAAGTCTTTATTCTGTTTCCAATCCCGCAACACATTCTTCAAATTAATAGTAAGAATTCTGCTTTCATAATAACCGCCGGTGTAGCCGCCCTTGACCGTATCCCAATCTAAAGCCAATTCCGGCCGTTCCTTCAAAATATGGGCCGCCGCCTGCCGCAAGGCTGTGTATGTTTGAATATGGCGTTCTTTTTCCGCCCGGTTATTTTTGGCAAACTTATCGTAAAAACGCAAGGATAAATAAGGACCTTTTTTATCCGTATCGACACGCCAAAACAAATAGAAATCATCTTCGCTGTTTGGATAAGTTTTAATTAAAAATGTCAACTCCGTCCAGGGACGGCCGCCGATGTTGACGCCCTGCCGAATTTTATAACGCTCATCACCTGGCGCCCACATCGACGCAGGAAATTTAGCTCGGAACAAATCACAAATAAAATTATGCTGCGCAATATGGTAATTGACAATATTCCATTCCCAAAAATCCGCACCAAAATTGGTTATCACATACTGGCCATATCGTTCATACCAAGCTAAACTTTCCTGCAAATAAGTCAGATAGGAATCCAATATTTCACTTTTATTCTTATATTTTGCCAACGCCTGAAAAAAAGCCCAGCCGTCAATCTTAACGTCCGCCGCCGTTTCTCGGTCGCAATCATAATAAAAACCAGTTTTAAAATAAACCGTCTTAATTGTGACGCCCGCCTGAATGCCCAATTTCTTGCGTTCAGGCGGCGTCATATTTTGAATCTGCTCCCGATAGCCGGCAATTTGCCGGTGGCGTTCCTGGGCGCTTATCTTATCTTCAATAATCAGCACGTGATTTACTTCGGGCAAAATCAGCAAAATGTCAATTTTCTTCCATTGCTGATAAATTTTCAGCGATAGCTTGTCCGGCAAATCCACTTCGCCAAACAAAGCCATTAAATCCTTGGCCAGCGGGAACAACGGCGCTTCCGGCTCGTTATACCAATTCAAGCACCAGCAAAGAAAAGCGTCCTGGGAAAGCTCCTTGGTGGCAAAATTGAAAATATTATTTTTCATCTGTTCTGCATTCCCTGCAAAAGCTTAACAATCCGCTTTCGATTTTTGGCTGTTTTCATAAAGGTTGGCAAATGGTCGGCCTGAGCGTGTTGTGAAAAGTAACCGGCCGGCTTCTGCCTCAAATCGGCGCTCAGGTAATCAATTAAATAGTTCAAATGCTCCCGATTAAGCGCCCACACCGCTTTTCGGCCCAAATAAGCCAAAAACCACAGTTCAAAGCCGAAAAACGGATCCCGGCCGTTTTGCACCTCGCCATAGTAACTAAAAGCCTGCCTTGTCCGGTGAACTTTGCCGGAGGTCACCTGGCCGCAAAACGGACAGGCGACGTGCAAAGCCCGGAAATGCTGCTTGCTTTCCGCCTCAATATCCACCCGATAATAACGCCCGCATTTTGGGCACTGCTTATGCACGTCGCAGCGATAAACAGTGCGCTCCTTGGTCAAAGCCGCAGCGCAATTTGGGCATTTAAAATAAGCCTTGCCGTCGCGGCTCGCCGTCACAATGCCCATAGCGTGGCACTTTGGGCACTTAACGGCAATCCCTGTTGAAAAAGCCGCGCTGGTGGAATCGACAAAGTAATTTCTATCAACTGTCCGTTTCATAAACCACCCAGCCGTTTACACGCCCATGCTCATCGTTTCCGGCAAAGTGCTGCCGCCGTCGATAACCACCTGGGAGCCGGTCAGATAGCTGGCTTCGTCGCTGCCCAAAAAGGCGAAAAGCTCGCCCACCTCGGTGGGCTTGGCCAAACGCTGCATTGGCACCGCCTTGGCAATATCCGCAATCGCGCTTTCCGGGTCGGCCGGGTTGGATTCCAGGGCAATCTTCTCCACCATCGGGGTTCTGGCATAGCCCAGCTGAGTGCAATTAACCCTGATGTTGCGGCTGGCATATTCCACAGCCAGGCATTTGGTGAGGCCCACCAAAGCGGCCTTGGTCAGCGCGTAAGCGGCCTCGCCCGCATCCGCCACCATATCCCCCGTTACCGAGGAGGCAATCACAATGCTGCCCTTGCCCTGCTCCAGCATATAAGGAATAACCGCCTGGCAGGTGTTCCACACGCCCTTGATGTTCACGTCGATATGAAAATCGCGTATTTCGTCGGTCATCTCCTCAAAGGGAGCCAGGCGGCACACGCCGGCGTTGCAGCAGGCAATGTCCAGCCGGCCGAACCGCTCCGCCGTTTGGGCCGCGGCGGCTTTCAGCTGTTCTTTATCCGTCACGTCCACCAGAGCTGTGATAATTTCCGCGCCATATTCCTGGCGCAAGCAGGCCGCGGTTTCCTCCACCGCCGCGTCAATATCCACCAGACATAGGCGCGCGCCGTAACCAGCGTAAACCTCGGCAATGCCCGCGCCCAAACCAACCGCCGCGCCGGTAATCAGGGCAATTTTTCCATCTAATTTTGCCATAATATTTTCTCCTTTGTCAATTAAATTTAGCCAATCTGCTTAAAATAGACTTTCAAATCCGCCTTGCAGGCCTCGCTCAGCTGTTTAATCTCCACGCCTTGAATGGCTGCCTCCAAATGGTAAAGGATGACCACGCAGGTGTTAGGATAAAGCTCTTTCAGGCGAAAGACGGCCTGCTTGCTGCCAATTTCCCGCAGCTCCTCGGCGGAATGAATGCCCACCGTGTGCAGCTTTTTTTCCATTGTTTTGCCCAATCCTGCCATTTTCAATCCCACCTTTTAAATGCTTTAGCCTAATTATATTACAAATTGCCGCTTAAAACAAGGCCTGTTTGCAAATCAAAACCAAGTTAAAGCGGCAAAAGACAAAGGTCTGCTCCTGCCAATCAGCGGGAACAGACCTTTTTTTGGAAACAACAATTTTCAGGCTTTGCGTTTGCCGGCGTGAATTTCCGGAATCGCCAGCGTTTCATATTGAATTTCCAGCTCCTCCAGCTCATCGTCCAGCTCCAAATCCTCCGCTTCCGGCTCGGCCGCCGTGATAACCTCCGGCACCGCCAGATTTTCCGCCCGAAAGGACAAATGCTTTTCCGTCTTTTCCATTATCAAAAATGGCCTCCCTTGTTTTAGAACATATTAATAAACACCGTAATCGTAATGCTGTTGATAAAATCCGCAAACATACTGCCAATAATCGGCACCAGCAAATAAGCCTTAACCGAGGGCACAAATTTATCCGTCAGGGCCTGCATATTAGCCATAGCGTTGGGCGTGGCGCCCATACCAAAGCCGCAGGAACCAGCCGCTAGCACGGCGGCGTCGTAATCGCGGCCCATAACGTTGTAAATGACAAAATAGGCAAAAGCCGCCATAAACACCGTTTGCACCAGCAGCAGCACCAACAGCGGCAAAGCCAGCTCCGCCAGCTGCCAAAGCTTCAGCGTAATCATCGCGATACCCAAAAACAGCGACAGGCAAATGCCGCCAATATCGTTAATCTCGCCCATATGCACGGTGAAACGGCCACCATATTCGCTGAGGTTGCGCATAATGGCCGCGATAATCATTGCACCGATGTAAACGGGAAAGGTCATGCCGGTTTTGGAAAGCGCCCAGGAAATAACGGTGCCCAGGCCCATAGCAATCGCAATCTGATAAGCCGCCGGCGCATAGTTGCGGGCGGAACGGTGGTGCTTCTTCTCGTCGGCCACCAGCTCCGCGTCGTCGGCCTGCACGGCCGTTTTCAGCAAATCGTGCTTCAAGATCAGGCGGCGGCCCAAAGGCCCGCCCATCAGGGAGCCCGCCAGCAGGCCAAAGGTGGCCGCCGCGGTGCAAAGGGTGGTGGCTCCGGCCAAGCCCAAATCCTCCAGCACCGGCCCAAAAGCGCCGGCCGTGCCGTGGCCGCCCACCATCGGAATAGAGCCGGTGCACAGGCCAATATAAGGGTCAATGCCCAGCAGGCTGGCAAAGCCCAGGGCCAAACCGTTTTGGGACACAATCAGCACAATCACGCAGGCCAGAAAAACCAGCAAGCTGACGCCGCCGCTTTTCAACACCTTCAAATTGGCTTGAAAGCCCACCGAGGTGAAAAACATCACCATACAAACATTTTTCAGCGTTTCGTCAAAGCTGAACTCCACCAGCCCGCTGACATAAAGCGCACAGGAAGCGACGGCAAAGATCAGGCCGCCCACCACCGGCGCAGGAATACAAAAGGTTTCCAGCACGCTGATTTTCCGGCGCAGCCAAGCGCCCAGATACAGCACAGCCACCGCCAGGGTTTGATACATATCTAAGGATAATTGAAACATAGCGACCTCCTAACTGGCGTCTTGCCCGCCGGAAACAGCCGTAACCGCTCCGCCGCCGCCCACCGCCACCTGCCGGCCCTGCTCGGTATAGTAGGCCGCCGCGCCAGGGTGAAACGGAATAGGCACAGCCTCCGTAGCCATTCCCAGCTCCGGCAGAGTATCAAAATTGGTGGCATATTGCACGCTGGCCGCATTATCGAACAGCGTCGCCAAAATTTGCTTAACCGTGTCGTCCGCCAGCTGGTTGCTGGCCAGCAGCACCGCCTTAACGCCAATCGTCTGCACGTCGGCCTCCTGTCCCTGATAGGTGCCGGCCGGCACGGTGCACTCAATATAGCAATCGTACAGGCTGAGCAGCTGCGCAATAGCGCGCTCATCCAGAGAAATCAGGCGAATATCCTGCTCCCGGGCCAGCTCCGCCACCGCCGTGGTGGGCGCGCTGGCCGTGCAGAAGAAAGCGTCAATCTGCCCCTCCGCCAGCGCCGCGGCCGAATCCGCAAAGGACAAGCGGCTGACCTCGCCCAGCATATCCAACGTGAGGCCGTTGGCCTGCAACAGGCGCTCCGCATTGCGGGTTACGCCGGAATCCTCCGCGCCCACGGAAACCCTTTGGCCAACCAAATCCGCCACAGTAAAGATGTCGGAATCCGCAGCCACCACCAGCTGGCAGGCCTCGGTGTAAAGCCCGGCCACGGCGCTGTAGCCGGCAAGGGGCGCCCCGGCAAAATCGCCCTGGCCGCCGGCCGCGTCCTGCAAGGTGTCGCTTTGGGCAATCGCCAGCTGCAAAAAGCCCTGCTGCAACAAGCGCAGATTGGCGGCAGAGCCGGCAGTGGTTTTAACATCCACCTGAATGGCCGCCTTTTCCTCCAGCAGCTGGGCCAGCACGTTGCCCCAGGCATAGTAATTGCCGCCGGCGCCGGCCGTGCCAAAGCGCAGCTGCGCCTCCTTGGGCTGGCAGGCGCAAAGCAGGCCCAAAACCAACAGCAAACCCAGCAGGCAAATGCCTTTCTTAGTTTTGTTCACGTTCGTCAGCTCCTTTCCAAAACACGCCCCTGCTGCCCAAACAGCCAGGGGCGTATTAAAAATTATCTTATATGAAAACGGCTAATCAGTTCGTTCAAAGTTCTGGCTTGCTCGGAAAGCTCCTTGGAAACTGCGGCGCTTCTTTCCGCCGCTGAGGAGTTGGTCTGCACCACCGTGGAAATCTCTTTAATACCGTTTTCCACCGAAACAATCATCTCCGATTGCCGCATGCTTGCTTCGGCAATCTCATCCATCAATGTTTTAATCGACTGAATACAATCATTGATAAGCTGCATTGTCGAAACGGCAAGATTAGTGGAATCAGTGCCAATTTGCACATCCTTAATGGAATGGTTGATTAAAGTGTTGGTGTTTTGGGCAGCCTCGGCCGATTTTGCCGCCAGGCTGCGCACCTCGTCCGCCACAATGGAAAAGCCCTTGCCGGCCGCTCCAGCATGCACCGCCTCCACCGAAGCGTTCAGGGCCAGAACATTGGTCTGGAAAGCAATATCCTCAATTGTTTTGGTAATGCTGACAATCTGAGCAGAGGATTTGGCGATATTGTTGGTGGCGTCCAGCAGTTGCTCCATTTTGGTGTCGGCCTCGGCTGCGTAGCCGGTGGCCTTGGCAACCAGCTCGCTGGCGTCGCCGCAGCGCACGGCGCTGTCCTGAATTTGCGAGGTTATCGCCGTCACGTTGTTCACCAATCCCTCAATGGAAACCGCCTGCTCCATAGTGCCCTGAGAAAGCGCCTGCGCATCGGTGGAAACCCTGTCGGCGCTGACATCCACCTGATTAGCCACCTGGGATATATCCCGGATAACATTCATCAGGTTGGCGTGGATTGATTGCAGACTGGCCGCCAAGGCCCTAAAATCGCCTATATAATAGGATTCATTTTGGCTAACGTCCACAGTCAGGTTACCTTTGGCAATCTCGCCCAAAATCCGACCGACGTCGTCAATGGTCTGTTGCAGGCAGCCGCAAACACGGTGCGTGGTTTTGGCAATCAGACCGATTTCATCAGTGCGTTCGTAAAAAGCGGCCAGCTCCTGGTCGGCTGAAAGGTTGAGGTCGCCCAGCCGGTTTATCGCCCGCTCCACCACCATAAGCTCCCGGCCCTCGCGCCGTAAAATCAGCAAATTAACCAGGATAATCAAAGCGGCCATCAAAGCGCACAGCACGCCCACCAAAAGCCGCACTGTTGTCACAGCGCCGTAAACCTCGCTGATATTGTCGCGCACCATAAAAACCCAACCGCGATCCTTGAGATATTTGTAAACCACCAGCTGTTCAACACCGTTTTCGTCTTGATAGGTGTAGGTGCTGGCCTGCGTGCTGCCGTCCGCCTGAATCCGTCGGATAATCTCCTGATAGCCGGCGTCGGCCGTTTGCGTGTTCAGCAGAGCCTCATCCTCGTGGTACAGATAAACGCCGTTTTCCACATTCAAAAACACATACTCGCTATTAGGCAGGCCTTTAATATCCAAATCCAGCAGCGAATCCATCAAACGGCTGGCGTAAACGCCGGCCCCCACATAACCGATACATTTCTGCTCCACAAAAATGGGATAATACATAGAAATAATCATGCTGCCGGTGCCGGGCGATTTCATAATCCCCAAATTGGTTAACTGCTGCTGCGCCAAAATAGTTTTTTGAAAGGTTTGTAACGAATCCCCCGTGCGCGTGGTTATGCCGATAGCGCTCGGCGAGGTGTGCGTTAAAACATAGGTGTTAGGGGTGGCAATATATAGACCCTCAAAAATTCCCTTAACAGAAGCAAAATTCTCCGTGTATTGCTGAGCCCTGGCCAGCAGCTCTGGATTTTCTGGATTAAGCAACAAATTCTGCACATCGCCCCCCAGGGCAAAGGCGGTCATATATTCCTCTGCGGAGGCAACATAATCATTAATGATGGCGGCCCGCGCTTCCACAGCGTCGGTCATCTGATTGGTAATATCATTTTTAACCATTGAGGCAGCATTGGTTGATACAATTATCCAAAGCAACAACATCCCGGCCAGCGTTATTACTGTTGTCACAATACTAATCCGTGTCGCCAATTTTTTGTTTATAAGTATTTTCATATACTTCCTCCAGCAAAAGATATTAATGATTTACTTACCCCAAAGACTCAGCAGCATTTGGGCCGCCTCCGCCCGCGTGGCCGCGGCCTGAGGGGACAGACGACCTTGCGCGTCGCCGCTGAGCACGCCCTGCTGCACCGCCCAAGCAAAAGCTGGCTGCGCCGAACGGGAAATTTCCCCAACGTCGCGGAAGCTGCTTAAACCGGGATAATCCATCAGCATAGGGCTGCCCGCCTGCCGCCAAAGGATCACCGCCAGCTGCTCCCGGCTGATGGCCTGATTAGGCGCAAAACGCCCGGCCTCCACGCCCTGCACCAGCTGCTGATCTGCCGCCCAGGCCACAGCCCCGGCAAACCAGTCCGTCGGCTGCACATCGGCAAAGGCCGCCGCAGTCGGTCCCTCTGGCCGACCGGCCCGGTTATACAAAACCTGCACCAACTGCGCGCGGCTGAGCGGCTCGCCAGGGGCAAAACGCGCCTCCTCTACGCCGTTCATCAATCCTTGGCCGTAAACATACTGCACAGCCGGGCCAAACCAGGCCTCCGCCGACACGTCGGCAAAGGGCAGAGCCGGCGCGCCCGCCTGATAAAGCGCGGCGTTGTAGGTAACCGCCGCCAGCTCCGGCCCGTTGGTGAAAGCCACGCCGCCGTCCGCCACTCGGTTAGTAGCCGGGTGAGAAGCGGCAAAGGTCAGGCCGTTTATCACCGTGCCGGAGCCAACCAACAGATAGCGCTCGTTCTCGTGGCCGGATTGCGGGCCCACGCCGCCGGGCACGGTTGGGTCGTTCCAGGTAACGTCCACGCCGTACCAAAAGCCGTCCTCCATCTGCACCAAGTTCCACATATGCGCCTCACCGCCGCCGTCCTTGGCATAGCGAGCATAGCCGTCGGCCAGCACGCAAGGTATGTTCAGCTTATCGCAAATCACCTTAAAAGCGCGGGAGTAGCCGTCGCAAACCGGGCCGTTGCTTCCGAAACGCCCCTCCAGGGCGCTCAGACACTCGTGCGGCTCATTGCCAATGCTGAACAAATCGGCGGAGGTGTTATATTCGTTATGTAGGGTCAGCCAGCTGTTTAGGGCCCGCAGCTGCTCCACCCGGCTGCCGGCCGAAGGCATGGCCTGCAAAATTTGGTTCACCGCCGCTTCGCGCCGTTGCAAGCCCTGGCTCACCGCACCCGGAGCCGTCCAAGCGGCGGAACGCAGACTGAAAGCTTGGTTATCCGCCAACGTGAAGAAGAAATAGGCCTCCTCCACCACCCGGTTGTCGTATTTTACAGAAACGGTTAAAATGCGCACCTTGCTTTTGCCGCTGAGCCAGAAGATTTCCGGGTGGTCGCGGTCAAAGGCCTGAAAGGTGGTGGTTATGTAGGTGCAGGCGTCCTGACGCTGCTTTTCGTAATCAGCGTTGCCGCTTTTCGTCAATCTGGTAACGAATATGCCGTTAAAAGTGCTGCTCAGCACCACGTCGCCCTCCTGCAAAGCCGGGTAATCAATGGCCCGATCGCCGGCCGTCACGTCCACCAGCAGATATTCGTCCTGCGTGAAAGGCCGCTCGTCACTCGTAAAGCCGCCCGCCAAAACCGGCTGCGGCGTGCTGGTGACAGTTTCCGCCTGATTCACAGTGAAACGCCGGCCGCTTATATGTTTGGGGTTTTTGGCCCGCAAAGTGTAATATTCATCTTCAATCAAGTAATCCGCCAGCTCGTCGTTGTTGCTGCCGCTTTGCAGCGTTTGATACAGGGTTTTGGTATAGGCCGGCATATCCACCCGATCATACCAACGCACCTGCGGCTCCGGCTTCACAATCGCTTGCAGATAGGACTCGCCCAGGCCGGAAATGGTAAAATCCGGCGATTCACTGGTGACCAGCTCGTCTACACGCTCCACCGAGGGGCCGTCGTCATAATCATCACCGCCGCTATCGTCGCTGCCGGAAGGCTCCGGCGTTGGTTCTGGTATATCCAGCCAGTTGGCCGCCACAATATAGGTTCCGGCTGCCGCGTAAGCATATTCCGCACCGGCCGCCAGCTGCAAATCTGCCTGCACCTGCCAGCCGGCAAACTGCCGGCCTGCCGGCGGCGTGAAAGCGCACTCCGGCAGGGTGAAATTAAAGCCGGGAGCCGTCACAATATCAGACATAACGCCGCTGCCGCCGTTGGCGTTAAACTGCACCGTCACAATGACCTCCGGCGGTAAATCTTGCCAAACGGCGCTAATCGTAATTTCCCCGGTTGCAGGCGCAATCTGGCTTAAATCCACCGTTTCGCCGGCGGCATAAGCCTGAGTGGAGCCGGCAACCTGCCACTGCAAAAACTCTTTTCCGACCGGCGGCGTGAATGAACATTCCGGCAGTGTCAGCGGCGTCGTGTTATCCGTCACCACGTCCGGCATTGCCCCACTGCCACCGTTGGCGTCAAAATGCACCGTGAGGGCGTCCCGCCAAAGCGAGGTGACAACAACCTCTCTGGTCGAGGTTATCAGCTGGCTTAAAATCAGCGTGTCGCCCTCGTTGTGCAGTTGAGCGTCGCCATCAAGGTGCCAACCCTGAAAGAGCTTTCCCGCCGGCGGCGTAAATGTGCAATTAGGAAAGGTGAAGCTATCCCCCACCGCCACCGTCTGCGAGGCAATAGCGCCGCTGCCGCCGTTGGCCTCAAAGGTTACGGTGTAGGGCAAATCACTGATGGTGATTTGCGGAACAACCAAGGACATAGCAACGCCGGAATCATCCACCAGGCCAGCCGCAGTTTCAATCGTTATCGATAGACTGCCGGCCTGAGCGGTTCCGCTGAAAGCCAGCTCCAGCGTATGGTTGGCGTTATCCACCGTCACCGCATTCAGTGTCAGGCCCGTTTCCGCCGTATTGATTGTATAATTGCTCACATTGGCGGCCGCAGTTTCATCAAAAACAGTTTCTTCATTAAAAGTTAGGGTCACAAACGGGTTCACCACGCCCACGCCCATTTCAGCAGGGCTTTGGCCAGCTATCTCCGGCAAGGCCCAGGCTGTTTGCGGCAACAGGCAGAAAGCTATAAATGCGGCCCAGAAGCCAAAAAACCGCTTAATCTTCATAATTATCTCTCCTTAATGCAAACCTAAGATTAATATAGCACTTTTCGGCCAATTTTGCAATATTAATCCCAACAAATTACAGCAGCTTTTTCAAAATTGTAATATTCCTTTTTTTATTTGTTGATAGCCATTGCAATTTTAGCCGCAAAGTGTTATCATTCCTATTATACAAATATCTGTAAAGGAGGGCTAATATGCCAAAAATTGAACGGTTGCTGCTGGTTTGCACCGGCAACACCTGCCGCAGCCCGATGGCGGAAGCATTGTGCCAGCACTATCTGCCAGAGGTGGAAACGCTTTCCGCCGGGGTGGGGGCCGCCCCAGGCCTGCCGGCTTCAATCGGCGCGCAGGAGGCTATGGAGCGGCGCGGCCTGCACCTGGAGCACCACCGCAGCCGGGCCCTTTCCGCCTATCTGCTGGCCGATGCCGACCTGGTGCTGTGCATGGGCCAAAGCCACAAGCAGGTTATTCTGCAAGCCCTGCCGGAGCTGGCCGCCAAAGTGTTCACCCTGGCAGAATATGTGGACGAGCCTGACCAAGATATTGCCGACCCTTTCGGCGGCGACAGTGAGGCCTATGAAGCCTGCGCCCAGCAAATTGAGGCGCTGGTGCAAAAGCTGGCCGCTAAATTAGAGGAAAAGCCGGAATGACAGCGAATAATCAATAGCAATAAAAAATTGCCCAAACCCAAAAAGGAGGCTGAACAATGAACAACTCTTCTGAGAAAATTGCCCTGGGCTGCGACCACGCCGCCTATCAGCTGAAAGAGCAGGTGAAAGCCCACCTGCAAGACCTGGGGCTGGAGCTTAAAGATTTTGGCACCTTTGACGAAGCCTCGGTGGATTATCCGGACTATGCCTTTTTCGTCGGCAAGGCCGTCGTTAGCGGAGAGTGCTCCCGCGGCATCGTGCTTTGCGGCACTGGCATTGGCATAAGCATTGCCGCCAACAAAATCCCCGGCATACGCGCGGCCCTGTGCCATGATCTTTTCACAGCCCAAGCCTGCCGCGAGCATAACAACGCCAACGTGCTGGCCTTAGGCGCCCGCGTGCTGGAGCCCAAGCTGGCCCTGGAAATTGTGGACCTTTGGCTGCAAACCGAGTTCGCTGGCGGCCGGCACCAACGCCGACTGGACAAAATCACCGGCATTGAGGACACCTGCGCCGTGGAGCACGCCCAGGAGCTGGCGAACATCGTCCAGGAGCATCCACGAACAGAAAATTGACAGCCTACAACAGACGAAAAGGAGCGATAACCAATGACAACCCCTGATTATCTGGAGCAGGAGCCGGCCCCAGAACAGCTGCAAAAGCTGCACGACGAGGCGGCCGAGCTTTTTTATGATTTTCTACTGGCCGCGGCCCCGCCCAAAGACGGTCTGATGGTGATTGGCTGTTCCACCAGTGAAATTTTGGGCGGCCACATCGGCAAAAACGGCAGCCGCCGCCTGGGCGAGGTGCTGGCGGAAGCAGCCTTGGCCGAAGCCGAAAGCTACGGCCTCACCGCCGCCGCCCAGTGCTGCGAGCACCTTAACCGCGCCCTGGTGATTGAAAAGGCCGCCGCCCTGCGCCACCGCCTGAACATCGTCAGCGCCGTGCCCAAACCCACCGCCGGTGGCAGCTTTGCCGCAGCCTTTTATCAACAGCTTAAAGAGCCGGTGCTGGTGGAAACTATCCAAGCCGATTGCGGGCTGGACATCGGCCAAACCCTGATTGGTATGCACCTGCGCCGGGTGGCCGTGCCACTGCGCCTCACCCAGAAAAACCTGGGCCAGGCTATCATCACCGCCGCCACCTGCCGCCCACCGTTGATTGGCGGCCAACGCGCGGAATATAAATAGGCCCTACTATGCTAAATCAAGCCGAAAACACCCTCCGCTTGCCCAGATACGCCGAGCTGCCCCAGCTGGAGCTTTATATGGACCAGGTGCTGCTGATTTTGGAGCAAGCGCTGGCCCCTGACCTGCCGGAGCTGCCGGAGGAGCCGCGGCGCGGCAAGCAAAGTGAGCGGCCCGTCACGGCCAGTATGATTAACAATTACGTTAAGCAGGGCCTAATCGGGCCGCCACGCAAAAAACGCTATACCAAACAGCAGGTGGCCAGCTTGCTGCTGATTTGCCTGTTGAAAAATTTGCTGCCCATTGCCGACATCAAGCTGCTGCTGCAAACTGCGGAGGGCCAAGGCTTTGCAGCCTTTTACGACAGCTTTTGCGGCCAGCTGGAAGCTTGCCTAAGTAACCTTTGGGCGGTGTCCCCTGCCGATCAGCCGGAACTGCCGCAGGCGGCGGCGCAAGCCCTGGCACAGAAATTTTATCTGCAAAATCGGCTACAAAACCGCAATCTTTAATCAACATTATATAGTATGAAAGGATTTTTTTGCTATGCAGGAATTATCATTAAAATATGGCTGCAATCCCAACCAGAAGCCGGCCCGGATTTACGCCGCCGGGGAGTTGCCTATCACCATCTTAAACGGCAGCCCCGGCTATATCAATCTGCTGGACGCTTTCAACAGCTGGCAGCTGGTGCGAGAGCTTAAAGCAGCCTGCGGCCTGCCCGCGGCGGCCTCCTTTAAGCACGTCAGCCCGGCCGGAGCCGCCGTGGCCGTGCCCCTGGACAACACACTACGCCAGATTTACTTTGTCGAGGGTCTGGAGCTTTCCCCTATCGCCACTGCCTATGTGCGGGCCCGCGGTGCAGACCGTATGTCCTCCTATGGCGATTTTGCCGCCCTCTCCGACGAGTGCGACGAAGCTACCGCCCGCTTTTTGCTGCGCGAGGTTTCCGACGGTATCATCGCCCCGGGCTACACCCCGGCGGCCTTGGAAATTCTGCGCCAAAAACGCAAGGGCAGTTATCTGGTTATCCAAATCGACCCGGATTATCAGCCGGAGCCGCTGGAAACCAAGCAGGTTTTCGGCGTCAGCTTTGAGCAGCTGCGCAACGACGTGCATTTGAACGCCGGCCTGCTGCAAAACCGACCCACCCGGAACCAGACTATCCCGGAGGAAGCGGTGCGCGACCTGCTGATTGCCCTGATTACCCTCAAATATACGCAGTCCAATTCCGTTTGCTACGCCAAAGGCGGCCAGGCCATCGGCATTGGCGCAGGCCAGCAATCCCGGATTCATTGCACCAGACTGGCCGGCAACAAAGCAGATATTTGGTTCCTGCGCCAGCACCCCAAGGTTCTGGCCCTGCCCTTTAAGGCGGATATTCGCCGACCGGACCGCGACAACACGATTGACGTTTACATCTCCGAGGAATGGGAGGACGTTCTGGCCGAGGGCGCTTGGCAGCAGTTCTTTACCAGCCGGCCGGAGCCTTTGACCGCCGCCGAAAAGCGGGAATGGCTGGCCCGGCTGCAAGGCGTTTCCCTGGGCTCCGACGCATTCTTCCCCTTTGGCGACAACATTGAGCGCGCCCACAAAAGCGGCGTGCAGTATATCGCCCAAACCGGCGGCTCCGTGCGCGACGACCATGTGATTGCCACCTGCGATAAATACAACATCGCTATGGCTTTCACCGGCGTGCGCTTGTTCCACCATTAATAAACCGCAAAAGGAGGCCGCATAATGAGTAATCGAGAAAAATGTATTGCCATTTTGGACAGTTTTAACGAACACCAATTAGCCAACATTGCCAATATGCTGCAAGCAGCTTTGGACGCGGTCAGCGAAGCAACCGACGACGCTTTTTGCAATAAGCTGGCAGACGATTATCAAACCGATCCTGACAAAGGGCAGTTTATCAGCCTGGCTGAGGCGGCCAAAATTCTTGGGGTTGAATTATGAATTATCAAATTTTAATTGATAAACCAGCATTAAAATTTTTGCAGAAGCAACCTGCAAGCCAACGTGAACGCCTGTTAAAAGCAATTAGCCAGTTGCCGACAAGCGGCGACATCAAGCCGCTTTCAGCACATCAAAACCAGTATCGTTTGCGAGTTGGCCCTTTCCGCATAATCTACACAGTAAAAAATGACTTGCTCATTGTGCAGGTATTAAATATCGGCAATCGCGGCGATATTTATAAATAAACCGCAAAAGCCCTCAGTTTGTTAACAACTGAGGGCTTTTTCTTATTTAAAAAGAATGTTTGGAAAACATTACACAACCGAAACAGAATGGGGTGCGGCGGCTGGTTGGAGGGGAGCCGCCCAGCCGCCGGCCCCAAAAAGGGGTAAAAAGAAAGTTAAAAAAGGGAAAATTAAAAACACTAACCGAACGTTGAAAACAGCATTCAATCTCAGGCAAATGCTTCCTAAAGCAAAGTTTCCATCCAAAGGCTGGATGGAAACAAAAAACGGCTCAGCAGGTGAACCGTAAAAGAACGAATGAAATATAAGCAGGTGCTGATATTTCTTGCCAAAGCCTCCCACCCTAAAGACAAAAGCAACATTTACGGTAAATATCCTGACTTATGACTCCTTCTCCCAGAACGCCTTCTCAAGCCGAAAAGAGCAATGGCTCAATGGCATAAAATCCTGTTCGTCGTCAAATACAGTAGAGTTTGGGCTGCGCCGGATTCACACCGGCTTCCTTTTTAAGCTGTAAAAGCACCGTAAACTTTCAATATTCAGTTATGCTATTATTATACACATCCGGCATTGATTTGTCAAGCCAAAAGGGCAAATTTTTCTACAAATTTTCCCCAGGCCCGGCCGCCACCCCGGCCACCAAACGGTCGGGGATTTCCGGCATCAGCTCGTCGTTAATCACCTGCAAAACCGTGTTGATAACGTCCAGCTGCTCCGGCTGGAAATGCTCCCGAATCCGCTGCATAACCTGGTTTTGGTAGGAAGCGCTGATATTATAATACTGATAATATTTATCCGTCACCATCAGCTGATATTCCCGCCGGTCGTCGGCTGAGCGCACCTTTTTGATGTAGCCCTTGCTAATCAGGCTGTTAATTTTGTAGGCCGCATTGGGCGGCGATATTTTGATGAATGAGGAAAACTCCTTAACCGTGGGGTTGTTCAGGGCGTGAATAGTTTCCACACAGAGGGTTTCCACCGTGGTGAGGGAGGTTTCGCGCCCGTGCAGCTGCGAGAACATCTCCTGATAAAAATGGATTTTAAATTTAGCGTATATCTCCGCAAAATTTTCTTCCAAATTTTTAGTCAGTTGCTTATTCTCATCAGCCATTTCAATCACCTGTCAATCCCCAAACTTTTTTCTGCGTAAAATTAAGGCTTATTCACCAATAGCAAAGGAAAGCTCTGCCGCCGCGGCCACCTTGCCGTTCACCTTGGCCACGCCCTTGCCGATCCCCAGCGGCCCGCGCCGGTTAATCAGCTCACATTCCAGCTCCAAAATATCCCCCGGCTCCACCTTGGCGCGGAAACGGGCGTTTTTCACCCCGCCGAAGAACACCAGCTTGCCAGCGGCCTCTGGGTCGGTCAAAATAGCCACCGCACCCACCTGGGCCAGAGCCTCCAAAATCAGCACGCCGGGCATCACGTGCCGGCCGGGAAAATGCCCGCAAAACTGCTGCTCATTGGCGGAAACGCATTTGTAGCCCTTGGCCCACTGGCCCGGCTGATAATCGGTTATTCTGTCCACCAGCAAAAAAGGATAGCGGTGCGGCAGAATTTTTTCAATTTCATTAGAGTTTAACTGCATTTTTTTGTCCTCCTGCGCCAATTTGGCGCAATTTAACGGTTCAGATTGCCAAATATCAGAGAAGCGTTGTGGCCGCCGAAGCCAAAGGAGTTAGACATCGCCACCGCCACGGCCGCCTCGCGCGCCTGATTGGGCACAATATCCAGGTCGCAGTCCGGGTCCGGCACCTGATAATTGATGGTGGGGAGTATCACGCCCTCGTGCACGGTCAAAGCCGTAAACACCGCTTCCACCGCGCCGCTGGCCCCCAGCATATGCCCAACCATTGATTTGGTGGAGCTAATTTGCAATTTCGCAGCCGCTGGGCCAAAAACCTGCTTAACCGCGCCAATTTCCGCCTTATCATTCAGCTGGGTGGAGGTGCCATGGGCGTTCAGATAAACCACCTCTTCCGGCTTCACGCCGGCGTCCGCCATTGCCAGCCGCATGCAGTTGGCCGCGCCGGAACCGTCCGGCAAAGGAGCCGTGATGTGATAAGCGTCGCAGTTGCTGGCGTAGCCCAAAAGTTCGCAGTAAATTTTGGCGCCGCGCTTCAGCGCGTGCTCATATTCCTCCAGCACCAAAATTCCCGCGCCCTCGCCCATCACAAAGCCGCTGCGCTCCTTATCAAAGGGAATGGAGGCCCGGTTGGGATCCTGGCTTTCACACAGGGCTTTCATAGAGGTGAAGCCGCCAATGCCCAGCGGGGTAATGCTGGCCTCCGCCCCGCCGCAAACCATCAGGTCGGCGTAGCCGTCGCGCACCTGGCGGAAAGAGTCGCCCACCGCGTTGGTGCCGCCGGCGCAGGCCGTCACCGGGCAAGTGCACATGCCCTGCAAGCCGTAAGTAATCGCAATATGCCCGGCTGCCATATTGCCAATCGACATCGGAATGAAAAAGGGCGAAACTCGGTCAAAGCTGTGATCCAACCCTTTGGAATGTTCCCTCTCAATGGCGCTCAGGCCGCCAATACCGCTGGAAACGGAAACGCCAATCCGCCCTCTGTCCTCCTGCTCAAGTTGCAGGCCGCTGTCCTGCATGGCCTCCTGGGCAGCAATCAGAGCAAATTGGGTAAAGCGGTCCAGCTTGCGCGCTTCCTTTTTGTCCAAATGCTCCTCCACCCGCAGATTTTTCACCTCCGCCGCCAGCTTCGCTTTATTATCGCTGACGTCAAAAGCAGTAATCTCGCCAATGCCGCAGGCTCCCTGGCGGGCCGCCGCAAAGCTGGCCTGGGCCGTATGGCCAAGGGGCGTCACTGCGCCAAGGCCGGTTATCACAACTCGTCTTTTTTCCATTATTAAAAACTCCTTAAATTACATTGCCATGCCGCCGTCGACCCGCAAAACCTGCCCGGTGATGTAAGCCGCTTCTTTGGAGGCCAAAAACAAGGCTGCCGCCGCCACATCCTCCGGCTGGCCAATCCGCCCGGCCGGGATACTCTCCAGCATTTTGCTGCGGGCCGCTTCCGGCAGGCTGGCTGTCATCACGGTTTCAATAAAGCCCGGCGCCAGCGCGTTCACCGTCACCTTACGGCTGGCCAGCTCCTTAGCCAGAGATTTGGTCATGCCGATAATCCCCGCCTTGCTGGCTGCGTAGTTCACCTGGCCGGCGTTGCCGCGCAGGGCCACCACGCTGCTGATATTGATAATCCGGCCAAAACGCTGCTTCATCATCAGCTTGCTGGCCTGCTTCATACACAAAAACGCACCCCGCAGGTTGGTAGCCAGCACCGCGTCGAAATCCTCCTCGGAAAGACGCAACAGCAAAGCGTCGCGGGTGATACCGGCATTGTTCACCAAAATATCCACGCCGCCCAGCTCCTGCACCATAGTGGCAAAAAGCTGCTCCACCTGCGCGCCGTCGCTGACGTCGGCATAGCAGCAGGCGGCCTTAACCCCCAGGGCCTCAATCTCCGCCACGGCGGCCTGGGCCTCGTCCTCGCTGCCCACATAGTTAAGCATAATATCCGCCCCGGCCCGGGCCAGCCGCAGGGCAATGGCCTTGCCAATGCCCCGATTGCCGCCGGTCACCAGAGCGCGCAGGCCGTGTAAATCGGCAAAATTAAATTCACTCATTGCAACGCCCCCTGGCTGTGCAGGGCGGCCACCGTCTGGCGGAAGCTTTCCGCGTCCTCAATGGCGTAGGTTTTAATCCCTTTCACCGTTTTACGGATAAAACCGGAAAGCGCCTTGCCCGGCCCAATTTCAATCACCGTATCAATCCCCTGATCCGCCATATAACGCACGGTATCTTCAAAGAGAACGCTCTGGTGCACCTGCTTTTCCAGCAGCTCCGGCAGGGTTTCATCATTGCCAAGCGGCCGCGCCGTGGCGTTGAAGATAACCGGGAAGTTCATATCGCCAAATTCCGCGCTTTGAAATTCCTCGTGCAGCTTTTCCGCCGCCGGGTCCATCAAAGCGGTGTGGAAAGGCCCGCTGACCTTTAAGGGCACGCAGCGTTTGGCTCCGGCCGCCAAAGCCAGGCGGGCGGCTTCCTCCACCGCCGGCAGCGCGCCGCCGATAACCAGTTGCATCGGGCAGTTGTAATTGGCGATAGAAACCACACCCAAAGCGGAAGCCTGCTGGCAAATCTCCTGTAGCTTTTCCCGCTCCAGGCCCAGCACCGCCGTCATGCCGCAGGGAATATCCCGCACAGCCTCCTCCATCGCCTGCCCGCGCACTGCCGCCAGGGTGACAGCCGTCTGCGCGTCGAAAACGCCGGCGGCCTGCAAAGCGGAATACTCGCCCAGGCTCAGGCCGGCCGCCATCTGCGGCTGCAAGCCCTCCTTTTGCAGCAGGGCGTTCACGCCGGCCGCAAACGCCACCATGCAAGGCTGGGTGTATTCAGTGCGCGTCAGCACCTCCTCCGGCCCCTCAAAGGAAATCTGCTTCAAATCAAAATCAACATCCAGATTATCAATAACCTCGCGGTACAACGGAAACTCCTGGTAAAAGTCGCGTCCCATACCAGCGTGCTGGCTTCCCTGTCCCGCGTAGACAAAAGCTAAGTTCATCTTTTGCTTCCTTTCCGTACTGAATTTACAAATCTTTTCTTATTTTAGCCAATTTTTTTTATAATATTAAACGCCATTCCCGGCAGAGCTCATCTAAAAGCTCGTCGACATGCAGCATTTTGCGCACCCGGCCCACATTGCTGCCGCAAAAGAACAGGCCCTTTTCCCAGTTGCCCTGCACGGCCTCAATCAGGGCCTGCGTGATACAGTAGGGCGTACTGGCCGGCTGGCAAACGCTGATACAGCGCGAGCAACGCTCCGGCGCAATCCGGCCCAAGGCGGCAAGCCGCTCCAGCAGAGGGCTTTTCAGGGCCCGGCCCGGCATACCCACCGGGCTTTGCACAATCTGCACGTCCTCCGGCTTGGCCTCCAGCATAATCCGCTTATATTCGGGCGAAGCGTCGCACTCGTGGGTGGCGATGAAGCGCGTGGCAATCTGCACGCCGTCCGCGCCGGCCTGGATATAATCCGCCACATCCTGGCCACTGTACACCCCGCCGGCCACGTAAACCGGAATCCGGCAATTATACTTGGCCTCGAACGGCTGTAATTCCGCCAAAACCTCCTGCATAATCTGACGCAAGGGTTTGGCCTCGCCATTTAAGAGTTCTTCTCGCTTAAAGCCCAAATGCCCGCCGGCCTCCGCGCCCTCAACCACCACAAAATCCGGTGCGCGGCCAAAGCTGCGATCCCAACGGCGGCAAATGGTGCGGGCCGCTTTGCCACTGGAAACAATCGGAGCCAGCAGCACGTCTTTGTTCTGGGCCTCCGCCACCAGTCCCGGCAAATCCAAGGGCAGGCCGGCCCCGCAGATAATCGCGTCTGCGCCGGCCTCCGCCGCCGTTTGCACCGCCTGGGGATACTGGCTGGTGGCCACCATAATATTCACGCCCACCAGACCGCGTCCGGCCGCCAAACGCAGGGCCTTTTTGATTTCGTCCCGCAGGCATTGCAGATTGGCCCGCAAGGGATTTTGCCAAAAATCCTTTTCCCGGAAACCGGTGTTGGCGCTGCTGATAACGCCCATGCCTCCGCAGGCCGCCACGCTGCCCGCCAAACCGCCCAGGGAAACGCCAATGCCCATACCGCCCTGAATGATGGGCAGGCTCATTCTTCTGCCTTTGATTATCGGCATATAAATTGCTCCTTAATGAAGCTTTTTTAAACCGTTCATAAAAAACTTCAGTTTAATTTCAAATTAAGTTTCAGATTATTTTGTTGTCGGCCAGGCCTTGGGCCACCGCCGGCAGGCCGGCCATCAACTCCTCAAAAATCCGGCGCAGCGGCTTAATCTCTTTCAGCTGGCCCGCCACCTGACCGGCCATCAGGCTGCCCCGCTGCACGTCGCCCTCAAACACGGCGCGGCGCAGGCCGCCCAAGGTGAATTTTTCCAGCTCCAGCAGCTCCGCCCCGGATTTTTCCAGCTTCAGATAATCCCGCGTCATGGCATTTTTCAAAATGCGCACCGGCGCGCCGGCAATCCGGCCGGTTACCGTTGTGCTGTTATCGCGGGCTTTCAAAACGGCCTCCTTGTAATTGGCGTGGATGGGACATTCCTCGCTGACCAGCAGGCAAGTGCCTAACTGCGCGCCAACCGCGCCCAAAGCAAAGGCCGCTAAAAGCTGCCGGCTATCGGCAATACCGCCGGCAGCCACCACCGGCAGGTGCACGGCGTCCACCACCTGCGGCACCAGGGCCATAGTGGTAAGCTCGCCGATATGGCCGCCGGATTCGCAGCCCTCGGCAATCAGCAAATCGGCCCCGGCCTGCTCCAAACGGCGGGCCAAGGCCGCACCGGAAACCACCGGAATCACCTTAATACCAGCCGCTTTCCACATCTCCATATATTTGCTGGGGCTGCCGGCTCCGGTCGTCACCACCGGCACGCCCTCGCGCACCAGCAGTTCCGCCATTTTGTCGCACTCCGGGTTCATCAGCATTAAATTAACGCCAAAGGGCTTATCCGTCAGGCTTTTGGCCCGTTTGATGTGCTCCTCCAGCATTTCGGCGTTCATGCCGCCGCTGCCGATAATCCCCAAACCGCCGGCGTTGCTGGCTGCCGCCGCGAACTCGCCGGTGGCTATGTTGGCCATACCGCCCTGTATAAAAGGAAATTCCAAGCCTAAAATTTCCCGCAAAGTCATTCCTAAATCACACCTCAATTATTTCTGGATTATTAAAAAATTTCGCTTACCAGGTCAGCAGGCAGGCTCCCCAGGTGAAGCCCGCGCCGAAGCCGACGCAAATCACCTTTTGGCCGCGCTGCAACAAACCTTGCTCCCACATATCGTTCAGAGCCAGCGGTATACTGGCCGACGAAGTGTTGCCATAATGCTGCAAGTTGATGAAAAACTGTTCCGGGCGGGCGTGCATTTTTTTCACCACGTGTGAAATAATGCGATTGTTGGCCTGATGACAGACTACATGGTCAATATCCGCCAGCTGCAAACCACATTTAGTCAACAGCTGCTCAATGCTGTGCGGAATAATATCCACCGCAAAGCGGAAAACCTCCTGCCCCTGCATATGCACCACGCCCGGCTTATCGTCCGCCAGGCCGGTGCAAAAAAGCATTTGCTCGTTGTCCGTGCGGCTGCCGCAAACAGCGTAATAGGGGTTCTCCGCTGAAAGCTCCAACACGGCCGCTGCCGCCCCGTCGCCAAAAAGCACGCAGGTGTTGCGGTCGGTAAAATCCAACACGCGCGAGGGAGTTTCGCTGCCCAAAACCAAAGCATAGGGCCGCTCCGCCGGGGCCGCCAGTAGTATTTGCCTGGCGGTTTGCACGCCATAGAGAAAACCGGCGCAGGCGGCGTTCATATCAAACATCACCGCGTCCTCCGGCAGGCCCAGGCGCTGCTGCAAGCAACAGGCCACCGAGGGCGATTGCCGATCCGGCGTGAAAGTGGCCACCAGGCAAACGCCAATCTGGCCGGCCTCCACGCCGGCTCTGGCCATGGCCTCCTTGGCGGCGGCCTCCGCCAGCTCCACATTTTGCTGCTCCGCGCAGAAGTAACGCTCCTTTATGCCGGTGCGGCTGACAATCCATTCATCGCTGGTGTCCACCAGCTTTTCCAGATAGCTGTTCGGCACCGGGCCGGCGGCCGGCAGGGCGTGGCCCACAGCCAGCATACGCAGGCCAATCTGCGGCCAGGCCGCCCGCATTGCTTCCAGTGTAATCATTTTGGCTGCTTATTTTTCAGCGTTGGCGTCGATATAAGCCACCACGTCGGCAACCGTCTTCATCTTGGCAATATCCTCATCAGGGATTTTGATGGAGAAGCTATCCTCCAGCGCCATATTCAGCTCCACAGCGTCCAGAGAGTCTGCGCCCAAATCCTCAAACAGAGTGGCTTCCGGAGTGACAACGTCCTCATCGCAGCACAGGGTTTCAACAATAATGTCCTTAACCTTATCAAAAGTCATGTTTTTATACCTCTTTCTTAAATGTTTTTTTCTTTAATTAAATTTTCTTTTTGAATAAAAAGCTTAGCCCGAAATTTGTCAGCAGTTAATATTCAGTTAATAAAAAATTTAACTAAATTTTTTTACTTAAAATTTTTTAACTAAACTTTTTATTGTAAAAGAATACCACGTTTTAAGAAGATTGTCAAGCAAAAGTTGTAAAAATATACAAGCCGGCGGCATTTTTTTTTCGACTCCTCCTCCCAACGACCAACCAACCCACCGCCGGCAGACAAAATACAACCGCCTGCCCTCAAGCAAGCGGTTGTATTTTTATTTATAATGATATGTTGGCTATTTTTCCTGCTCCTGGCAGACCTTGCGCAAATCCTCGGCCAGCGTGTTCAAACGCTGCTGCAACTGGTCGATTTCCTGCTGGATAGGATCCGGCAGGCTGACCTGGTCCAGCTCCCAGCTGCAATATTGCTGCTGGTTGTCGCCCTTGGTGACAATCACGCCCGGCACGCCCACCACCGTGGCGTTGGGCGGCACCTCTTTAAGCACCACCGCGTTGCCGCCAATGCGGGCGTTATCGCCCACCGTGAAAGGACCCAAAATTTTGGCCCCGGCCCCCACCAAAACGTGGTTGCCCAAGGTGGGGTGGCGTTTGCCCTTGTCCTTGCCCGTGCCGCCCAGAGTGACCCCGTGATAGATGTTGCAGTAATCGCCAATCTCCGCGGTTTCGCCAATCACAATGCCCATGCCGTGATCGATAAACAAGCATTTGCCGATTTTGGCCCCAGGGTGAATTTCCACCCCGGTCAAAAAGCGGGCAAACTGTGAAATACCCCGAGCCAGCGTGCGCAGCTTATGGATATGCAGCCAGTGCGAAATCCGATGCCAACGCACCGCGTGATAGCCCGGATACATAAAAAACACCTGCCAGGGCCCGCTGGCCGCCGGGTCCTGCGAGGCTATATATTTGGCGTCTTCCCAAAAACCCATGTTATAAAAAATCCTTTCATTAAAATATGTTTTAATTCTTCTGCGTTTTAATTCATTTTATCATAACATTATACGCGGAAACGCGCCAAAATGCAAGCAGTTTAGCGAATAAAGCTAAAAAATAAAGCCCTGCCAAGAAAATTTGTTGAAATATCTACTTTACAGTGCTATAATATATACATAATGTTTTGTGATAAGGAAGTGGCCTTGAAATGCCGATTGTTCGTTTGGAGGGCGTTACTAAATTTTATAAATATGAACGCAAAAAACGTATGGCAGTGCAGGATATTGACCTGACCATTGAGCAGGGCGAGTTTGTGTTTTTGAACGGCAGCAGCGGCGCCGGCAAAAGCACCGTGCTGCGCCTGCTGGGCGGCGATATTTGGCCGGACAAAGGCACCGCCTTTTTGGACAACACCAATATGAGCCACCTTTTCGGCCCCTGGCAAATCCGCCTGCGCCGCACTTTTGGCATTGTCTGGCAGGAACCGCGCCTAATCCGCAAGCTTAACATTTACGATAACCTGCTGCAAACCGCCAAAGCCGGCGGCCTGCGCAACAAATCGCCGCAGGCGGTGGCCAAAGCTCTGGCTTTGGTGGGTATGCAGCACGTGGAAAAATGCTTCCCGGCAGAGCTGTCGCTCAGCGATATTCGCCACGTGGAACTGGCCCGCGCTCTGGTGTGCAGCCCGCCAATCCTGCTGCTTGACGAGCTGACCGCCAATCTTGAGGACGACAGCATTTGGGACATCTTCCACCTGCTGATGGAGTTGAACAGCAAGGGCATAACCGTGGTGATGGTGACGCACGCCAGCCGTTACGTCAACATAATGCGCCGCCGAGTTGTTACTTTGGTGGACGGCCACCTGGCCGGCGATGTACATAACGGCCGCTACGCCCAAACCGTCAACCAACCGCCGACGGTAATTAAGGCGCTTAAAGGCAAAAGATAATTATAGCTAAAAAAAATACCACCGAACAAATTTCGGTGGTATTTTTTTAGCAGATTTTAGCCATTTTCTTTATCGTTATCACCTCTTATGGTTTCATACATTTGTTTTTGAAGCTCGTAGATCTCCTTACACAAGTCCCCAGTAACATTATAAAGTATGTTCAAAGCACCTTTAAACTCACTAATAACCATATCCTCATCAGCAGCTATCATCATCACAAAAGCAAGGCTATTTATATCCTCCGCTTTACCATGTAAATTATTAACCTGATGAGCGGCACTCCTTAATGTTATTTCTTCCATAATTCTATCCCTCCCTCTAAAAATAATACTCAATTATTGAGTATTTGTCAATACTCAAATTGTGAGTAGTGTATTATAAATAAAGGAAGGGAGGTTTCAATGTGGATTATCGTATTCGTATCCGAAATGTCAGAGAAGACCACGATTACACCCAAAAACAAATTGGGCAGCTTTTAAACAAATCCCAACAGGGATATAACCACATTGAAACCGGCAACGCTGAATTAAAAATAGATGATTTGATTACCCTATGCCAATTTTATAATCTATCAGCAGACTATCTAATTGGATTAATTGACACGCCTATATCATACGAAACTAGAACTTAGTAAACAAAACCTATTGACATTCAGATTAAAAAATGTTATAATATAAACACAAAGAGCCAACCCTCAAACCGGGTCTGCCCTCAAAATTCGTTTATTGCAAAAGCAATAGCCGCGTCCATTGGCACTGGGCGGCTATTTTTTTATTGCAAATAATATGGATAAACGCAATCCGGCGCAAATCAAAGCATAAGCCAGCATTTATGGAATAATTACCAATATTTAGGCTATAATTAAACAAAACAGCAAAATTCAAGACTTGCTTTGATTGGCATAATTATATATCATATTAACAGTTGTTAGCACTCAAACCTTTAGAGTGCTAACAACAAAAAAACAGTCAAACAAAGTTAATTATTATAAAGTATTTTTCAGGAGGGAAAAAACATGAACATCAGACCTATTGGCGAGCGTGTGGTTATCAAGCCCATGCAAAAAGAGGAAAAAACCCAGAGCGGCATTTTGCTGCCGGACAGCGCCCAGGAAAAACCGATTGAGGGCGAGGTTGTGGCCGTTGGCCCTGGCCGTATCAATGAAAAAGGCGAGCGCGTGCCGCTGGAAGTTAAGGTTGGCGACGTGGTTGTTTTCGCTAAGTTTATCGGCACCAACGTTAAGCAGGACGGCGTTGATTATCTGATTGTCAACGGCGAACGCGATATTCTTTGCGTAATTGAGTAACTCATATATACGACAACAAAATCGGCGTATATATCATCTAAAAAGTTGTTAAAAACAATCTTAAAAAATTAGGAGGCATATTTTAGAATGGCTAAACAAATCATTTTTAAGGAAGACGCCCGCTACGCTCTGAAAAGAGGCGTTGACGCACTGGCTGACGCCGTTAAAGTAACCCTGGGGCCCAAAGGCCGCAATGTAATTCTGGAGCGCAAATTTGGTTCTCCGCTTATCACCAACGACGGTGTAAGCATTGCTAAGGAGATTGACCTGGAAGATTCCACCGAGAATATGGGCGCTCAGCTGGTTAAAGAAGTTGCCACCAAGACCAACGACGTGGCAGGCGACGGCACCACCTCCGCCTGTGTTTTGGCTCAGGCTATCATTGATGAGGGCGTGAAGAACGTTACCGCCGGCGCTAACCCCATTATCCTGAAACGCGGCATTGACAAGGCTGTAAACGCCACCGTTGAGGACATCAAAAAGAGCGCGCGCCAGGTTGAGAACAAAGAGGCTATTGCTCAGGTGGCTTCCGTTTCCGCTAACGACAAAGAGATTGGCGAACTGATTGCCGACGCTATGGAAAAGGTTGGCAAGGACGGCGTTATCACCGTTGAGGACAGCCAGACATTTGAAACCACCTGCGACGTGGTTGAGGGTATGCAGTTCGACCGCGGCTATATCAGCCCTTATATGGTGACCGACACCGACAAAATGGAAGCCGTTTTGGACGACCCTTTCATTTTGCTGATTGAGAAAAAGGTTGCCACCGTGCAGGAGCTGTTGCCGGTGTTGGAGAAAGTTATGCAGGCCGGCCGCCAGCTGCTGATTATCGCTGACGACGTTGAGGGCGAAGCCGCCGCTACCCTGATTGTGAACAAACTGCGCGGCACATTCACCTGCGTAGCTGTTAAAGCCCCTGGCTTTGGCGACCGCAAGAAAGCTATGTTGCAGGATATTGCTACCCTGACCGGCGGCAACATTGTTTCCGACGAGTTGGGCATCAAGCTGGAAAATATCACTTTGAATATGCTGGGCCGGGCCCGTCAGGTTCGTATCAACAAGGACAACACCACTATCGTGGGCGGCTATGGCGACGGCGACGCTATCAACAGCCGGATTAACCAAATCCGCGCTCAGATTGCGGAAACCACTTCCGATTTTGACCGCGAGAAATTGCAGGAACGCCTGGCTAAATTGTCCGGCGGCGTAGCGGTTATCCGCGTGGGCGCTGCCACTGAAACCGAGCTGAAAGAGAAGAAGCTGCGCATTGAGGACGCTCTGAACTCCACCCGCGCCGCTGTGGAAGAGGGCTACGTGGCCGGCGGCGGCACCGTGCTGATTAAGGCTATCAAAACCCTGGAAGAGTTGTTTGCTCAGGCCAGCGGCGATGAAAAAACCGGCATTGGCATTATCAAAAAGGCTTTGGAAGCCCCGGTTAAACAGATTGCAGCCAACGCTGGCGTGGAGGGCGCCGTGGTGGTTGAAAAGGTTAAGGAATCCGCTGAGGGCATTGGCTTCAACGCTGCCACCGGCGAATTTGAGGATATGGTGGCCGCCGGCATTGTGGACCCCGTTAAGGTGGTTCGCTCTGCCCTGACCCACGCCGCTTCTGTGGCTTCTATGTTGCTGACTACCGAGGTTTTGGTTGCGGATATTCCGGAAGAGAATAACGCACCGATGATGCCTCCGGGCGGCGGGATGCCGATGATGTAAGTGAACACTTAACGAAATCAAGCCGTAGGCGCAGATTGAGTTTAGTGTGAACTTATCCCTGAGGGCGCAGCCCGAATGGGATTATCTGTGACATTGTTAATATAGCCCCGCCTAAAGCGATAGGTAAACTCCCCTGAAGGCGCAGCCCGAATGGGATTATCTGTGACATTGTTAATATAGCCCCGCCTAAAGCGATAGGTAAACTCCCCTGAGGGCGCAGCCCGAATGGGATTATCTGTGGCATAGTTAATATAGCCCCGTATAAAGCGATAGGTAAACTCCCCTGAGGGCGCAGCCCGAATGGGATTATCTGTGGCATAGTTAATATAGCTATGCATAAAGCGACAAGTAAATCCCAAACCCCTTGCGGTACTATCCCGGCAAGGGGTTTGTTTTGCCTGTGTAACATTTTCTGCCTTAACCCCGCATATAGTTTAAATACAAAGGGGGCATAGGCATGTATCAGATTGGGGACAAAGTGGTTTATCCGGTGCACGGGGCCGGCGTGGTGGAAGCGATTGAAAGCAGAGAGATTGCCGGGCGCAACCGGCAGTATTACGTTTTGAATCTGCCGTATAGCAGTCTGCGGATTATGGTTCCGCTGGAGGAGGCGGAAAATGTGGGCCTG
The DNA here is from genome assembly GCA_021769035.1 of Bacillota bacterium. Lineage (GTDB taxonomy): Bacteria > Bacillota > Dehalobacteriia > UBA4068 > UBA4997 > Avidehalobacter. The sequence goes on from JAETTP010000014.1 coordinate 32,952, forward strand.
CGCAGCCTGATGCCCACCGAAGCCTACGACAGAGTGCTGCAAATTTTGGAGGGCTGGCAGGAGGAGGCAGCCAGCCCGGCCGTGCAGGCTATGAACCTGGAAAAATGGAACAATCGCTTCCGGCTGCAAATGTCCAGCATTAAAAACGGCGACGTGTACGAGCTGGCGGAGATTGTGCACAGCCTGGACGCCCGCAACCGCCTGCGGCCGCTTTCCGCCGGTGAGCGCAAAATTTTTGACCAAGCGCGGGAGATTTTGTTCAGCGAGCTTTGGCTGGTCAGCCAAGTCTGCCAGCCGGAAATCGCCCAGCGTATTCAGCAAATATTGGACTCTCCTCTTTAAATAGAGGAGGGTTCTTATTTATTACAACAGTTTTTCAGAAAAATCCAGGCCGCGGCAGGAAAAATTAAATATCTGTCGAATGTAATTATGTTAAATTATATTAATAGGAAAAGCAAAGATTCAGGAGGCAACAATGACAGAAATTTTAAGAAAAAGCCTTGAGGTTGGCGGCCGCACGCTGACCTTGGAAACCGGACGTATGGCGAAACAGGCCAGCGGCGCAGTTTTTGTGACCTACGGCGACACCGCAGTGCTGGCGACAGCCACCGTGGCCGCCAAAGCCAAAGACGGCATTGACTTTTTTCCGCTGACCGTGGATTACGAAGAAAAAATGTACGCTGTGGGGCGGATCCCCGGCGGCTTTATCCGGCGCGAGGGCCGCGCCAGCAACCAGGCCATTTTGAACGCGCGCCTGATTGACCGGCCCCTGCGGCCCCTATTCCCCAAGGCCTATCGCAAGGACGTGCAGGTGGTGGCCACTATCCTTTCCGTGGACCACGATTGTCCGCCGGAAATCACTGCTATGTGCGGCGCTTCCGCCGCCCTGCACATCTCCCACGCCCCTTTCAACGGGCCAATTGCCGGCGTTATTATGGGTATGGTGGACGGCCAGTTCATCATCAACCCCACCGTGGAGCAAAAGGCTAACAGCGTTATGCACATTGCCGTGGCCGGCACCAAAGACGCTATTATGATGGTGGAAGCCGGCGCAGCCGAAATCCCGGAGGAAACTATTCTGGAGGCAATTTTAACCGCCCACGAGGAAATTAAACGCATTGTTGCCTTTATCGAGGAGTTCCGCACCGAAGCCTTGGCCCTGGGCCTGGCTAAGGAAAAGGAGATTTTTGAGGAGGAGCACGTAAACGAGGAACTGGAGGCTGCCATTCAGGCCCACAAGGAGGAGCTGGCCGCCGCCGTGCACAAATGCGCGGTGGAAAAGCTGCCCAAGCAGGAGCGCGAGAACCTGCTGGAGAGCACCAAAGCGGCCATTGCCGAGCAGTTTGCCGGCGAGGAATATGCCGACGAGCAGGATAACATCGCCAACTTCATCGACAAAATGGAAAAAGAGGTTTTCCGCACCATGATTGCGCGGGACAAGCTGCGTATCGACGGCCGCGCCCTGAACGAGGTGCGCCCCATCACCTGCGAGGTGGATATTCTGGCTAAGGTGCACGGGTCTTCCCTGTTCACCCGCGGCCAAACGCAGGTTTTGAACGTTTGCACACTGGGCATGCTCAGCGACGCGCAAACCCTGGACGGCCTGGGCCTGGAAACCTCAAAACGCTATATGCACCAATACAACTTCCCGCCCTACAGCACCGGCGAAACCCGGCCTATGCGCGGCCCTGGCCGCCGGGAGATTGGCCACGGCGCTTTGGCGGAGCGCGCCCTGGAGCCGGTTATCCCCAGCCCGGAGGAATTCCCCTACGCCCTGCGTCTGGTATCCGAGGCGATTGAAAGCAACGGCTCCACCTCTATGGCCTCCGTTTGCTCCAGCACTATGAGCCTGATGGCAGCCGGCGTGCCGATTTCCGCCCCTGTTTCCGGCGTGGCAATGGGCTTAATCAGCGACGGCGAAAATATGACTATCCTCACGGATATTCAGGGCATGGAGGATTTCCTGGGCGATATGGACTTCAAGGTGGCCGGCACCAGCCGCGGCGTCACCGCTATCCAGATGGATATTAAAATCGCCGGTATCAACAAGGAGATTTTAACCCGGGCCCTGGCCCAAGCCAAGGAGGGCCGCGCATTTATCCTAGGCAAAATGCTGGAATGCATTGCCGAGCCCAGAGCAGACATCTCCCCCAACGCTCCCCGCATTATTTCTATGCAAATCCACCCGGACAAAATCCGCGAGGTTATTGGCAGCGGCGGCAAGGTTATTAAAAAGATTGTGGAGGAAACCGGCGCCCAGATTGATATTGACGACGAGGGCATGGTTTCCATTGCCAGCGTGGAGGGCGAAGCCGGCCTGAAAGCGAAAGCTATCATCGAGGCCATCATTGCCGAGCCGGAAGTGGGCAAAGTTTACACCGGCAAGGTGGTTGGTATTAAAGATTTCGGCGCGTTTGTGGAAATTATCCCTGGCGTGTTCGGCGGCAAAGGCAAGGAAGGCATGGTGCACATCTCCGAGCTGGATAAAACCCGCGTCGGCCAGGTGACGGATATTTGCCACGAGGGCGATATGCTGACCGTTAAGGTAATCGCTATCGACTCGCAGGGCAAAATCAAGCTGTCCCGTAAGGCGACTTTATAAATCGCTAAGTGTGAACGCAAAAATTTGAGCGGCCCATTTTAATGAGCCGCTCAAATTAAAATTGGGAGGCAAAATTTATGCCCGAGCCAGAAAAAACAATCCTAACCAAAAAATCTCTCTTCAAAAAAATAAATATTATTTTAATTGTTATCTCCTGCCTGTTTTACCTGTTGCTGATTCGGGCCAGTATCCTGGCCACCAGCCGCTACGACCAGATGGTGCAGGCCACCAATGAATACATAAACTGCGCCAAGGCAGACGCTCAACTAGCCGCTGGCTCAGATTACCTGACCGAACAGGTTCGGCTTTATGTAACTACCCTGGACAGACAAAATATGGATAACTATTTCATTGAAGCCAACCAGAACCGCCGCCGTGAACAAGCCCTGGAAATGCTGCTGGCCTACAATCCCAACGAAACTACCTATGAATACCTACAGGAAGCCATGGAGCAATCCACCCAGCTAATGCAGCGGGAATTTTACGCTATGAAGTTGGCCGCAGTATCCCACGGCGTCGCCATAGAGGATTTGCCGGCCAGCCTACAGGAGGTGCGGCTTTTTGATGAGGACTTGCAGCTTTCCGACGCGGAAAAATTGGCCAAAGCCTACGAACTGGTTTTTGGCGAACGCTACAACCTCTCCAAAAGCCTGATTAACATTAACGTAAACAAATCCACCGATAGCCTGCTGCTGGCCACCCAACAGCAACAGCAGGAGGCCTTGCACGACCTGCACGTTACCATGCAGCAGCAATGCCTGCTGATCAGCCTGATATTTGTGGAAATTCTGATTTTTGCCCTGCTGTTTATGCACAGACACCACACCACCGCCCCGCCGGAACCGGAGGAACCGAAAAAGCCGCAGGCTTAGCCCAACAACCGGCTTTCCGCATAGCAAGCGGCCCCCAACGAGGGAGTGTTTTCCTGCCGGATGATATAAACCGGCAGCTGACGCAGCTGGGCCTGAAACGGACAGGCTTTGGCAAAAGCCTGCCGAAAAAGCTCTTTATCAAACAGAGGGCCGATTTTGGCAAGCACCCCGCCGCCAATATACACACCGCCGCTGCTTAAATAGCACAAGGCCAAATTGCTGAATATCGCCCCGGCGGCCTCGCTGAAAACCTGAAAGACTTGCCGACAGGCGGCGGCCAACTCTGGCGCCGCCTCCTGCTGCCCCAAGGCGCAGGCCGTCACCTCCGCCGGCTGCGACATACGCCGGGCTGAAGCCGGATAAACTGCCCGTAGAATATTCACCAACCCCCGGCCGGAAAGTAAATCTTCATAGCAGGGGCGCGCAATAAACTCCCGCAGCCGCCGCCATATTTCCACCTGAGCCTGGTTTTCCGGCGCCCAGCTGCAATGGCCGGCCTCCGTGCTGAGGATTTGCCCTCCCGGCAGCCGGGCCGCCACCCCCAGACCGGTGCCGGCCGCGGCCGCCAGGCAAACGCCGGCCAGCCCCGGCCCGTCGGCCGCACCGGGGTTCACCACCTCCAGCGCACCGCTGGCCACCACTGCCGGCAAGGCGTGGGCAAATGCCTCCAAATCGTTCAGCACGGCCCAGCGCTCAACCTGAGGCAGGCCCTGGCGCAAGCCTGCCAAATCCAACCGGCAGGGGTTGTTGGTGAGGCGCAACCGGCCGTCCTCGCTGTTGGTGGGGCCGGCCACAGCCAGCACTGCCGCCGCCACCGTCTGCTCGCCGCACAGCTGCCGCAGGTGCGGCAGCAAGCCCTGCTCATCGGCGAAATCCGTGGGTACGGTCAGCTCCGCCACGGCCTGCGGCAGCGCGGCGCAGCTGCTCTGCCAGACGGTTAGGGCCGTTTTACTGCCGCCGCAATCAATCGTTAATATTCGTGACATTACAATCAAACCTCCTTAATGCGCCATTATCTTAAAAATGGTTTTTAAAATTGGCAAAAAAATCTTTAATAAAAGGTTGCTATTCCCAGCATTTTTTATTACAATTATATCATACAAAGCGGCTTATGCCCAGTTATTAAACAAAAAAAGTAACCCGTAAACCAAAAAGAGGAGTGATTTTATGTTATCAGCAGAAATTTCGGCCCGCTATCAGGAATGGCTGGACGCCCCCTGGTGCGACGAGGCCACCAAGGCCGAGCTGCAAGGTTTGCAGCACAATGAAAAGGAAATTGAAGACCGCTTTTACTGTGAGCTGGAGTTTGGCACCGGCGGCATGCGCGGCTTGCTTGGCGCAGGCACCAACCGCATGAATATTTACCTAATTCGCCGCCTGACCCAAGCCCTGGCCGATTGTATCAGCGAGCACGGCGACGAGGCCAAAGCCCGCGGCGTGGCTATCTCCTATGATTCCCGCCGCTTCTCCCGCCAATTTGCGGAGGAGGCCGCGCTGGTGCTGGCCGCCAACGGCATCAAGGCCTATCTTTTTGCCGAGCTGCGCCCCACCCCCACCCTCTCCTTTGCAGTGCGGGAAAAACACGCCATTGCCGGTATTATGATAACAGCCAGCCACAATCCCAAGGAATACAACGGTTATAAGGTTTACTGGGAAGACGGCGGTCAGCTACCCCCGGAGCAGGCTGATGTGATTATTGCCAAAATGCAGGAGCGCAACTCATGGCAGGTGGCGGTGGCCGACCTGGCGGAGGCGCAGGCCCATGGCCTGCTGGAAATTATGGGGCCAGAGCTGGACGACGTTTACGTGGAACGCGTGCGGGAGCAAATGCTGAACCGCCAGATGTCCGCAGCCCGCGGCGGCAACCTGAACCTGGTTTACACCCCTCTGCACGGCACCGGCTACAAGCTGGTGGAGCGCATTTTGCGGGAAAACGGCTTTGCCAGCTTACATATTGTTCAGGAACAGGCTGTGCCGGACACGGAATTCCACACCGTGGCCGTGCCCAATCCGGAGGAGGCCGACGCTTGGCGGCTGGCAGAAAAGCTGGCCGACAAACTGGAGGCCGCAGGCTCAGGCCCAGTTGACCTGCTGCTGGCCACCGATCCTGACGCCGACCGCCTGGGCGTTTGCTGCCGCAAGCAAGGCGGCGGCTATCAACGGCTGACCGGCAACCAGGTTGGCGTGCTGTTGGCCTACTACGTCATCAAGCAGGCCAAAGATATGGGCAACCTGCCGGTGGACGCAATGGTTATTAAAAGCGTCGTTTCCACCGCCCTGGCCAACAAGGTGGTCAGCGGGCTGGGCGTCACCGTTAAAGACGTGCCGGTGGGCTTCAAATATATCGGCGAGCAAATTAAGCTGATGGAAGAAAGCGGCCGCGGCAGCTTCTTGCTGGGCTTTGAGGAAAGCCTGGGCTACCTTAAAGGCACCTACGCCCGTGATAAGGACGCGGTGCTGGCGGCGGCCCTGGTAGCGGAAGCCGCGCTTTACTACAAGGAAGTGCTTAACCTGACGCTGCTTCAGGTGTTGGATAATATCTACGCCAAATTTGGTTACTTTTTGGATACGCAAGTGGCCTGCACCCTGTCCGGCATCGACGGCAAGGAGCAGATTGTCGAGATTATGCGAATTCTGAGAGCCGACGAGCGGCCGGAAATCGGCGGCCTGGCGGTCAGCCGCCGGGAGTATTTTGATCGGGCCGAGGTTTGGGAAAGCGAGAGCAACTCCGTCAAGCCGTTGGATTTCCCCAAGGTGGATATGCTGGGCTTTGCCCTGGCCGATGGAGGCTTCATTCGGGTGCGCCCCTCCGGCACGGAGCCGAAAATCCGCTTTTACTTCTGCATTTCCGGCCAAAATGCGGACGACGCCGCAGCCAAGGTGCAGACTGTGCAGCAGGACTTCTTTAAGCCCATCAGCCAGTATATCAAAAAGATTTAACCTGCCTCAACTGGAAAATTTTGGCTGAATTTGACGCCATTTTTTCCCGCCGCAGCCTGTATAAGCACCGGGCATTTGGGCAATTTTATTAATGTAAACAAACCACAAACGCAGGGCCGAAAGCCGCTGGCCTACATAATCAGGCCGCAACCCGGCAGCAGCCCTGCCAATGAAATTGCAGGGAGTGAGAAAAATGTCCTTAAAAAGAGGCGATATTTACTTTGCAGAATTAAACCCGGTGCAGGGCTCCGAGCAGGGCGGTATGCGCCCGGTGCTGGTTGTGCAGAACGACGTGGGTAACAATTATAGCCCCACCACCATTGTCCTGCCGATAACCTCGCGCCTGCAAAAGCCCAAACTGCCCACCCATGTGGCCCTCAGCCGGCAGGAATCCGGCCTGACGCGGGATTCCGTGGTGCTGGCCGAGCAAATCCGCACAATCGACAAAGTGCGTTTGCAGCAAAAGGTGGCCTGCCTGGACGCCATCACGATGAACCGTATCAATCAGGCAATGGAAATCAGCATGGGCATTGCCCCAGAGAGGTTTTTGAACTAAAATGACTGACGACAAAAACACCGCCTATTTGGAAAAGATTGACGAAGCTATCGCCCAGCTTGAAGCCGGCTTAGGTCAACAGCATGATTTAATTGAAGTTGATGAAGATGATTAAATACACAACCCCCGCCTACACCTGAAAAATGGTGCAAGCGGGGGTTATTTTATCCCTGAGCTTATTCATTTATATCCGCCACAACCCCAATGAACAGCGGCAGATTGCCCCTCTCGCAATCCAGCAGCAGATACACAAAGGGCCGGTTCAGATAAACATATTTAACTTCCTCCGGCGGCATATAGGCACTGGTGGCGTTCATCACCACCGCCGTGGCCGCGGCAGCCTTAGTGCCCTGCGCGTCCACCTCAATATGGCATTTTTGCAGCACCTGACTGATATAAAGCGGATAGCCGGCGTAATTGCCAATGCCGGAAAAATCCGCCAAATCGGGGTCAAAAGCGTTCTGCACGCCAAAGGCTTGCAACATCGCGTTCATTTGCAGGCTGTAATCACAGGAAAACTCGGGGATAGCCGTTTCCACCTTAACCGCCCGTCGGTTGGCCAGCAAAGCCAGCAGCTTCTCACCGGAAAGCCCGGCCACATAATCCGCCAGCGAAACGTCCGTATTAGGCAGCAAGGCAACAAAGGCATATTTCTGCCCCTCATAGTACTTGATAAAGCCGCAGGCCTGCTCGTCCTCCAGATAGGAGTGCTCCGCGCCATACATCATCTGCACCTTGCGCTCCTGGCCGTCGGCGGTGGTGAAAAAGCCGTCCTCAATTTGCTGCGGCTTAAAAGGAGTTTCCCACTTGGCCTCAAAGGCCAGCGCATTAATCAGGCACATCACCATATCGTCCGGTATTTGCTGCAAAATTTGCGGAATCATACCCTTGGTGTTCAGCTTCACCCAATCGTTAATCTGCTGCAAGGTGGCCGCGTTGAACGGCACGGCGTAAAGCTGCGCGTCATAGCAATCCTTATTTACCTGCAAAAACGAATCCTCAATGGCAAACTCAGGGTCGGCCCGGAACCAAATAGAGTTAGCCAGGTGCAGCACCTCGTCCTCAGTTCCGGTTTGCATAAGACCGGCCAAATAGCTGTTCAACTCCGCACAATTAAGCCCCAACGCCTTTTCCAGCTGGGCCAGCGTTTCCGCCTCCGCACCGTTGGCCGTCATACCTAACGCATAAACCAACGACACCGGCGAAAGCAGCAGGTTATCCGGCTGTTTGGCCTCCGCGGCCGGCTGCGCCACGGTTTGCTGCAACATACGCACCGCCAAATCGGCCAAGGCCGTTTCCGCTTTGGCTGCGGTTTCCGGCTCCACCAGCATTTTCTCCCCTGTTTCCGGCACAGGCTCCGGCTGGGTGCCGGCAGGCGGATTAGGCAACAGGCGCGCCGTCAGCTCCTCGCCCTCCAATGTGTTCTGGGCGTGATGGCTGTGCCTGGTGCAGCCGCCGCAAAGCAGAGCCAGCGCCAACAAGACCAGCAACGCCCAAAAGCAAAACTTACGCATAAAATATCCCTCCTATACACAAACAAATGAAATTAGTAAATCCGCTTCACCGCAAAGCCCTCGTCCTGCAAGGCCTCCAGAACCTCCTGAATATGCAGGTGGCCGTTGGTTTCCACCGTCACCTCCAGCACCACCTTGTTGGAATAGCGGTCAATCGCCTTAAATTGATCATGCTCCAGCTCGATAACGTTGGCGTTGTGCTCTGCCAACAGCTGCGCCACCTTAGCCAGCTGCCAGGGCTTATCCGGCAGCTCCACGGAGAAACACATAATCCGGCCGCGGCTAATCATACCCTGATTGATAATGGAGGAAATTGTCACCATGTCAATGTTGCCGCCGGAAAGCGGGCAGATGATTTTTTTGCCGGGCTGGGCGCGCTTTTTCACGGCGGCCAGCGGGATAACGCCGGCGGTTTCCACAACCAGCTTTTCCTTTTCCAGGGTCAGCAAAAAAGCCTCCATAATATCCTTTTCTGTCACCGTCACAATATCGTCCAGATAGCGAGCGCACAAAGCATAGGTGAGTTCGCCCGGGCGGCGCACCGCCACGCCCTCCGCACAGGTTTTCAGGGTTTCCAGGGTGCTGGGGCGGCCTTGCTCAATGGAGCGCTTCATAGACATCGCCCCAACCGGCTCCAAGCCAATCACCTTGATTTTGGGATTTTTCTCCTTGGCTGCCATAGCAATGCCCGCCGCCAGGCCGCCGCCGCCAATCGGCACCAAAATTTCATCAGCCTCCGGCAGCTCCGCCAAAGCCTCCAGCGCAATGGTGCCCTGGCCGCAAATCACCTCGTAGTCCTCAAAAGGGTGAATAAAGGTGTAGCCGTACTCCTCTGCCAGCTGCACTGCCTTTTCATAGGCCTCGTCGAACACATCGCCGCTGATTACCACATCAGCCCCCAGGTTCTTGGTGGCCTCCACCTTCAAAAGCGGCGTCACGTTGGGCATCACAATCGTTGCCTTAACGCCCTTTTGGCGGGCAGAAAGCGCGCAGCCCTGGGCGTGGTTGCCGGCAGAAGCCGCAATAATTCCCCTGGCGCTCTCCTCCGGCGAAAGATGACTTATCTTGTTGTATGCGCCGCGGATTTTGAAAGAACCGGTGCGCTGCAAATTTTCCGGCTTAACGTAAACCTCGCAATTATATTCCTTACTGAAAAAGTTGCTGTAGCGCAACGGCGTCGGCAGCACAATGCCCTGCAAATTGGCCTGCGCCTGCTCCACGTCCGCCAGATGGTCCCGCTTCAGATACTCCTCAACCTGCTGTTTATCCATAAATTATATGCCTCCACATCTATCCTAATATATAAAATTTTTATTCGCAATATTAATTATCAGCGCACGCTGCCGCCCGGCCCAATCTCCGCCGGCACCTGCAACACCCGCAGATTTTCGCCGTCGCCGGCGGCCAAAATCATACCGCGGGATTCAATGCCCCGCAGCTTGGCCGGCTTCAAATTCGCCACCAGCACCAGCTGCTTGCCCACCAGCTCCTCCGGCTGATAGAACTTGGCAATGCCGCTGACCACGGTGCGCTCCTCATTGCCCAGCTTGACAGTCAGCTGCAAAAGCTTGTCCGCCTTTTTCACCTTTTCGCAGGCAATCACCTGGCAGACCCGCAAATCAATCCGCTCGAAGTCCTCAATGCTGATTTCCGGCTTAACCGGCTCCATAGCCGCAGCCTCGGCTTTCGGCAGTTCAGCCTCCGCCGGCGGTTCAGCTTGGGCCTGCTCCGCTTGGGCCGCCTCCCAGTCAATCCGGGGGAAGAGGGCCTCGCCCCGACAAATTTTGGTGCCGGCCGGGAAGCCGCCCCACTTTAAGGCCTGCCAATCCTGCCCGGCCGCCTCCGCGCTCAGGCCCAGCTGCTGCCAAACCTTGGCCGCCACATTGGGCATAACCGGGGAAATCAAAATAGTCACCTGGCGCAGCACCTCCGCCAGATTATACATCACGGTTTTCAGCTTCTCCCGCTCGCCGTTTTTGTTCAGCGTCCAGGGAGCCGTATCGTCGATATACTTGTTGGCCTTGGCCACCAGCTTCCAAACCTCGCCAATCGCGTTAGCAATATCCACCTTGTCCATATATTTAGCCATCGCTTCCGGGGTTTGGGCCGCCAGCGCCAGCAGCTCCGCGTCAAACTCCGTGCCCTCGCTACCGGGAGCCACCTCGCCGCCCAGGAATTTCTCAATCATCGCCGTGGTGCGGGAAAGTAGATTGCCATAATCATTAGCCAGGTCGATATTAATGCAGTTCACCAAAGCTTCCTCGCTGTAATTGGCGTCCATACCGTAGGCCATTTCGCGCAGCAGGAAAAAGCGAATCGCGTCAACGCCGTATTTTTCCACCAGCACCACCGGGTCCACCACATTGCCCTTGCTTTTGCTCATCTTACCGTCCTGCATCAGCAGCCAGCCGTGCGCCACCACCTTTTTAGGCAACGGCAGCCCGGCCGCCATCAGAATAATCGGCCAGATAATCGCGTGGAAACGAATAATATCCTTAGCCATCAAATGCACGTCCGCCGGCCAATATTTCTGATACTTACTATCGTCCGCCGAGCCCAGGCCCAAAGCGGAAATATAGTTCACCAGCGCGTCAAACCACACGTAAACCACGTGCTTTTCGTCAAACGGCACCTTAATGCCCCAATCAAACGTGGTGCGAGACACGCACAAATCCTCCAACCCCTGCTTCACAAAGTTAATCATCTCGTTGCGGCGGCTTTCCGGCTGGATAAAATCCGGGTTGGCCTCGATAAACTCCAGCCAGCGGTCGGCATATTTGCTCATCTTGAAGAAGTAGCTTTCCTCCTGCGCCATTTGCACCGGCCGTCCGCAATCCGGGCAAACGTGGCCCTCCGCCAGCTGGTGCTCCGTGAAAAAGGTTTCGCACGGCGTGCAGTACCAACCGGAATATTCCGATTTATAAATATCCCCCTGCTCGTAAATCTTCTTGAACAGACTTTGCACCACCTGCTCATGTCGCTTTTCCGTGGTGCGGATAAAATCGCTGTAATCAATATCCAAAAGCTGCCACAGCTTCTGAATCCCCTCCACAATGCCGTCCACAAAAGCCAGCGGCTTCATTCCGGCCTCCGCCGCCCGCTGCTGAATTTTCAGGCCATGCTCGTCGGTGCCCGTCAGGAAGTAAGCGTCAAAGCCCCGCTGCCGCTTGTAGCGCGTCATCGCGTCGGCCGCCACCGTGGTGTAGGCATGGCCGATATGCAGCTTATCGCTAGGATAATAAATCGGCGTGGTGATATAAAAAGTCGGCTTTTCTGTCATCGTTCTTTCCCCCATTATTGCTTATATATAACTGTATATTATTCTGTAATAAATTGCGTTTTCCTCTTTTTAACCCTCACTTTCCCAGCAATTATCTTGACAAAGCCGCTGCCGACTGCTATAATTAAACTATCAGTTCAATTAATTTCACGATAAGGAGGTTGAACCCAATGGGACGCCGCAAAAAGGAAGCGCCCAGCGCCCACCGGGAGCACATTGCCGCCGCTGCGGCCCAGCTTTTTCAGGCCCGCGGCATCGACGGCGCTTCAATGGACGAGATTGCCCAAGCTGCCGGCTACAGCAAAGCCACTCTGTACGTTTACTTTGCCAACAAGCAGGAAATCGTCAGCCTGCTGGCTCTGCAAAGCATGCAGATGATGTACAAGTGCATTGCCCAAGCGCTGGCCCAGCCCGACAATATCCGCGATTGCTACCAGCGGCTTTGCCAAAACTTGCTGCAATATCAGGCGGAAAAACCCTTTTTTTTCCAAATGGTGTTGACAAAAATCAACGGCCTGGCAGAGGGCCAGCCCTGCCTGCCGGAAGAAAAAAGCACCTATGAGGTTGGCGAGGACATCAACCGCCTGCTGGTGGATTATCTGCTGGCCGGCGTTGCCAAGGGAGAACTGCGGCCCGACCTGAAACCGCTGCCAACCATTTTCAGCCTTTGGGGCATGCTCGGCGGCCTGATTCAGTTGGCTAACAACAAGGAACTTTATATCTCGCAGGCAATGGAGCTGCCCAAGGAGCAATTTTTGGCCTACGGCTTTCAGCTGCTTTACAGCTCTATCGCAAACTAAAAACAACAGAAAGGATTTACTGCTATGGAACTTTTAGAAGCTATTGAAAAACGTCACTCCGTCCGCTCCTACACGGAACAGGAAATTGCCGACCCCACCAAAAGCACCTTGCAGGCTTACATTGATAATTGCAATCAGGAAAGCGGCCTGCATTGCCGCCTGATCCTCAACGAGCCGCAGGCATTTGCCTGCCGCCTGGCGCGTTATGGCAAATTTTCCGGCGTACGCAATTATATCGCTATGATTGGCCCCAACACCGCGGATTTGGCCGAAAAATGCGGCTACTACGGCGAAAAAATCGTCTTAAAGGCCCAACAGCTAGGCCTGAACACCTGCTGGGTAGGGCTTACCTACAGCAAGATAAAAAGCGTGCTGCAAATTGCCCCCGGCGATAAGCTCTGCCTGGTGATTGCCATTGGCTACGGCGCCACGCAGGGAGTCGCCCACAAGGTCAAGCAGCCGCAGCAAGTTGCCCAAGCCGCCCAGCCCGCGCCGGACTGGTTTCAAAAGGGCGTAAAGGCCGCGCTGCTGGCACCGACGGCCGTAAACCAGCAAAAATTTATGTTCACCCTAAACGGCAACCAAGTTACCGCCAAAGCCGGCCTGGGTTTTTACAGCAAGGTTGATTTGGGCATTGTCAAGCTGCATTTTGAAATCGGCGCCGGCCCGGAAAATTTCACCTGGGCTTAATCCTCCGGTGACAAAACCGCACAGCGTGAAATAACGTTGACACCGCCCGCCCAATATGCTATTATTTTTAATAGTAGGAAAAGATTGGAGGATTGCCCTATGAAAATGACCTTAACCCCATTGGATTCTCCGCTTTGGGAGGTTTACCGCGGCGCGTATGGCAGTGTGCAGGAGGAGATTGCCATTCTGGCCGGGCCGGAAAAGGACGCGCCCGAAGCCCTCAGACTGCGCCGGCTGGATACCGCCGCCAAAAGCGATTTTCAGGTGGCTTTTGACAATCTATGCGAAAACCTCAGCCACCAAATGACCTTTTATGAGGCCAATTATCTGGCCCTGCCTTATCTGGCGAAGCTGCTTTCCCGCAAAATCGCGGAAAAGGATTTCCAATGGCAGGTGACAATTTTCTCGGAAATAGGCTGTTGCCTGGCCGCCGATATTCCCAACCAACGCAGCCGCGCCTTTGAGGCCGCTATGCCGCCGGAAATTCTGGCAAGCTACCGGGCCGCGGAGCAGCGCTTGCAGGATTACGCCAAAAATTTCATTCTGAACAATTTGGCAGAAATAGCCGGCCTGCCTGAATACGACCGCGAATTTTTGCTGGTTGGCCTGCTGGGCATTTTCGGCAGCCACGTTTTAGCCAGCGTTCTAATTTTATCTGACGACAACAACTGCGGCCTGGCCTGCCCCAAATGTGAATTTTACGACGAGGAAACCTATCTTGACGACCCGCAATTTCAGGCCGCTGTGGAAACGCCGCCCACCGAGCCCTGGGACGGCCAGTCCTTTGACCGGTCGCAGGTTTGGCTGCCGGCGCTGCTGACAAAGCTGGGTGGCACTGAAAAGCTGAACCCTGACCTGCTGCCCTATTACTTTGGCAATTTCACCTGCCCGGAATGTGGCCAC
>JAETTP010000015.1 GCA_021769035.1 Bacillota bacterium
CAACCTGCATAGGGGTCCTGAGGTATTCCCGTACCTCAGCCCTACCGCTCTTTTATTATCTCAACATAATTAGTATAAACTATTTTCTGGCATTTTGCAACAACTTTTTTCAAATTAGAGCGGTTTATTTTTGGCCGGTAAAAATTTTTTGCAATGTCAGCGATTGACAAAATCGGTCAATCATATTACAATATAAATGTCATTCTCCCTATACCTGGTGGCGGAGGGGAGGTGAACTTATGAATTTGCTATTTAACATATTAATGGACGTCTTGGTAGGTATAGCCACTCACTATATCTGCAAATGGTTGGACAAACGCAACGGGTAGGAGAGGACCAGCCTCGGCTTGTTTTGTGCCGATTTAAACAAAACAATAACCCCTTGGTGGTGCAACACCGAGGGGTTTTGTTTTTGGTGAACTTATGAATCTATTAGTTATTTAACATATCTATATTATAGCACCAATATTGAGATGTGTCAACTGTTTACTTAAACAAAAAGTTCATCTTATTTGCTGGGCGTTTAGTTTTTCAATTAAAGCGTTTTCGCTTTGGCCATTTGCGATACCTTGTTTGGGGTGGAGGGAGCCGGCGGTTCCTGGCTCTCATCTTTGAAAACGCCGCTGTAATTATTCGTCGATATGGATCACGGCACTGTCAGAAACAATGAGTAATAAAACGTAAATGGCGATAATAATAAGCTCTATGTTCAGCGTGGCATTGATATAACCGCCGTTGACTTCTCTTGCGTGTTCGCGGGCGTTGGGGCTGAAAAAAGTTAAATCGGTGTAAATAAGCATGTCCGTGGCGGAACCCATATTTCCATATTGAATTGGCAAATGGGCCAAACTGTTTACCGTGTGGCCCATTTGAATGGCAAAATTCAGCAAATTGATATAACATTCAATAGCATTTTGGCTTGGCAGTTCAACCTCAGTTCTTCTGAGCATAATTGTGTTCTGCTTTAAGGTAAATGAAAGCGGTTTTTGATTGTCAATCGTTAAAGTGGTTGTGCAGTCGGCCGGAATGAAAATTCTGTTAGTTAAGGAAAAGGAAACGCCAACCACGTTGCTGTTAGCAAAGACGCTAAGGCCGGTGGTTCTAAAAAAACTTTCAATATCTGAAAGCGTGTAATCTTTAATCATAGGGCAGCAAAATATCCTTTCATTATCTTCAGCAGCCTTTGGGCTTTTGGGGCGGTGAGGGGGCCGCCCCAGCCTTGGGCCGCCAAGATAATAAAATGCGTGTGCAGGCATAGTCACCCACACACGCACAGAAATTTCATTCCAAAGCGTCACCACACAACCACGGAATACCAGAAAAAACTCTTGTAAAGAAAGCTAAAATGTTATATAATAGGTTATAGCGGTGCTGCGATGTAATAAAAGCAGTTGTGTATGGTTGGCTTGCGCAACCTGCATAGGGGTTTGAGGTATAGCCGTACCTCAGCCCTACCGCTCTTTTATTATCTCAACGTAATTAGTATAAACTATTTTTTGGCATTTTGCAACAACTTTTTCTTATATATTGGAAATTTTATTTTTTCATAACTAATTAAGCCAGCCGCAAAGCCGAAAGGAGCGACTGGTTTATTTTTTTCTTGACATCGACAAATTTAAGTATTAAAATATAGACAGGCACCACATAAGTTGGTAGGCACCGCAGGGGCATTATTTTTTTTGTTCTTAATTAACAAATTGCACCTGCGGTATTTGTTCACACTAAGCTCTGGCAGCGGCCTTTGGCCTTGCCAATCGCTAAGTGTTCACCGAACGGCTGGCCAATATTCTCCCGAAAGGGGGTGAGGCTATGATTCGGATAACTCTGCATTTTGGATTTATTACAATATCCATTGAGTTAGACCGAAGAAAAACCCGCCACTAGGTCAGAGTGACAGGTTTTTTTAGTACAAAAATCTCAACACAAAGGCCAGCCGCTTATCAGTGGTGCCTTTCTTAATAATATTATAGTTCACTTAGGCCAATTTGTCAATAAAAAATTTTACTTTTGAAAGGAACTGAGGATTATGAAAATAGCCCTTGCGCAAATCAAGGTTCGGGCCGCCCGGCCTGACCTGAACTATCAGACAATGCTGGATTTTTGCCGCCGCGCCGCTGAGCAGCAGGCGGATTTAATTGTGCTGCCGGAGCTGGCCGTCAGCGGCAGCTTTTTGGGCCAGGCTTGGGCCAGCCCAGGCTTGCTGAGCGAATTTCAGAAATACAACCAGAAATTGATTGCCGAAACCGCCAACTTGAGCGAGGCCGTGGTGGTGTTTGGCAGCGTTGGCCTGGTGAAAGGCCCGGACGGCAGCCAAAGCCCCACCAGCGCTATTTACGTGGCCCAAAACGGCCAGCAGTTGTCCTCGCCGGTGGGTAGCTTTCAGGCCCAAGTACGCGGGAAGCAGTTGGATTTTGCCCTGCTCACCGAGCAGCAGGCCCAGCCGGCCGCTCCGCTGGTGCTGAAGCTTTCCACCTCCTGCTTTGTGCAGGACAAAACGCCGCAGTTTTACCAAAGCTTTGCCGCTTTTGCCAAAACCTACGCCAAGACGTTGGTTTACGTGAACCACGTTGGCGTGCAGGACGCGGGCAAGCCGGTTTACGTTTACGACGGCGGCAGCGCAGTTTTTGGCCCGGAGGGTGATTTGCTGGCCCGCGCGCCGCAGTTTGTGGAGGATTTGCTGATTTTTGATACGGAAGCCACACATACCCCGCAAGACCTGCCGGAAACCGACACCACCGCCGCCCTTTACACCGGGCTGGTGCAGGCAATCCGGGAATATTCCGCCAATCTGGGCGTGGAGCGGGCCGTCATCGGCCTTTCCGGCGGCATTGATTCCTGCCTGAATGCTTGCCTGCTGGTGGCGGCTTTGGGCAAGGAGAATGTGCTGGGTTTGAATATGCCCTCCCGCTACAACAGCGAGGCCACGCGGGAATGTGCGGCCAAGCTGGCCGAGAATTTGGGCATTCGCTACGAGATTTTGCCTATTCAGCCGGCCGTGGACGCTTTGGCGGAGCAGTTTGCCGGCATAAACCTGCCGCTTTCCGAGGCGGCGTTGGAGAATGTGCAGGCCAGGCAGCGCGGAGCGGGTTTGCTGGCGGCTGCGGCTGCGGCCTTTGGCGGCGCGGTTATCTGCAACGGCAACAAAAGCGAGCTGACCGTGGGTTATTTCACGATGTACGGCGACGCGGCGGGTTACTTTGCGCCGCTGGGCGACCTTTGGAAGTGTCAGGTTTACGAGCTGGCTAAATATGTTTACGAGGCAACCGGTTTGATTCCGCTGGCGGCCTTGGAAATGAAGCCCAGCGCGGAGCTTTCCGAGGCCCAAAGCATTGAAGCGGGCCTGGGCGATCCAATCCATTACGACTACCACGATTATTTGTTCCGCAGTTGGGTGGAATGGGGGCATGACATCACCGACACCCTGACCTTTTACGATCAGGGCCGCCTGCCGGAGGTGACGGGCTGCGGCACGGAGCAGCTGCGCCAGCTGTTCCCGGACGATATTGCCTTTTTGGAGGATTTGGAGCATTGGTGGCAGCTTTATCGCGGGTTGGCGGTGGCGAAGCGTTTGCAGGCCCCGCCGGTGCTGTCCCTCTCCCGCCGGGCTTTTGGCGGCGACCTGCCGGAGAGCCAGACGGGCTGCTGGCTGGACGGCGAATATCTCACCTTGAAAGCTAAGCTGCTGGCGAAAGCGGATAATATGGCGTTTTAGACAAATTTATTCATAAGGAAAGGTGATAGTAAAATGAAGAAAAAATTGTTGATGACCTTGCTGGTGCTGACGCTGGCCCTGGCTGTGCCGGCGCAGGCTTTGGCAGCTGAAGCGCCGGTGTATCTGGAGGGAGAGCGGGTGGCCACGGCCCTGGAGCAGGGCGGTTCCACTTTTTTGCCGTTGCGCACCATGTTTGAAACCGTGAATGCCACGGTGGAATGGGACGAGCCCCAGCAGAAGATTACGGCCACGCTGGCTGACGGCAGCCGGTTGATTATGCAGATTGGCAGCCCGGAGGCCACTTTGCTGCGAGCTGGCGGTGGCGAGATGGGCTATCAGGTGGAGCCGCAGGCTTTTGTGCAAAATGGCGTCACCTATGTGCCGCTGCGTTTTGTAACCGATACGGTGCTGAGCATGGAGCTGGACTGGCGGGACGGCGCGGTTTACCTGGCTTATCCTAAACTGACTTATCAACAGGGTGGCGAGGTTTACAGCTTTAATCCGGCCAACGGCGAGCTGACCCTGAACGGCCAAAAGCTGGGGCGTTGCCGGGTGCCGTATGACAACAATGTGGATATTGTTTACAATCAGCTGAAGGTGAGTAAAACGGCGGCCGGGGGTTGGCTGTTGGATTTGCAGGGCATTGTGCGCGGCGCGCTGACCAGCAGCATGCACACCAATGCCTGGCTGAGCGCGGACGGCCAGCAAAGCGCGGCGGCCCTGGCCAACAGCCTGCGGCCGGAGCTGGAGCCGGCGGCTTACGTTTGGCAGCTGGACGGCCAGATTTGGCTGAATGGCAACAATGAGCTGGTGCAGATTGACGAGGCGGCCGGGCAGGTGCAGCGGCATAACCTGGGCCAGTGGCTGAGCAGCGTTTTGCCGGGCCAGGAGGAGGCCGTTTGCTGCTGGCAGGACGGGCATTTTGCGGTGCTGGGCAGCGGAAGCACTTTTGTGGTTTATGATATGCAGGCGGGCGTGGGCCGGGCGGCGCCGCTGCTGACGGAGGAGATGAAAGCGCAGGTTTTGCCACTGCTGAAAGACAGCCTGACGGAGAACTTTACGGCGGACAATTACTGGGCGAATTTTGGCAATGTGCAGGCGTTGAACATTCAGGACCCGGTGCCTTACGCGGAGTTTGTGGGGGCGGAAAATGGCGTTTGGCAGTTTGTCGTTAAATGCACCTACTATGATTTCAGCCAGGAGCCTAACTATCAGACAAAGGCTTTCCCGGTGAAGATTGTGATTGAAGAGCTGATGAAGTAAAGATTGCAGAATTTAATGAACAGCACCTTGGCGTTTGGGCGGGGTGCTGTTTTTTAGGAACAATTAACAAAGCCGCTCCATTTGGAAAGCGGCTTTGTTATTATTGCTTTTTTGGCCGTTATCTGTTAAACTATAAGTAAATATTTTAATAGGGAAGGTGATGGTGACGATGAAGAACAGGTTTAGGTTGGTGTTGGTTGTGTTGGCCCTGGTTTGGGCCTGGCCGGCGGCGGCTCTAGCGGCCAATGTGCCGGTTTATCTGGAGGGGGAGAGAGTGGCCACGGCGGTGGAGCGCGGCGAGAACTATTATATGCCGCTGCGGCCGATGTTGGAACATTTTGGCTATCAGCCTAAGTGGGATGACAAGGAACAAATGCTAAGCGCCGTGATAGATGATGGGGAAATCCTATATGTTTGGCCGGGCAGGCGGGATTATGAAATTGATTGCAGCAAAAGTTCCGGCGGTTATCATATTATGCAGGGAATTGACGGGGTGCCGGCGGCCTTGCTGATTGGCGGCCAGGTTTATATGGAGTGCTATTATGTGTCCTGCTTTTTGCCGTTGGATTATACTGTGGCTGATGACGGCAGTGCGATTAACTATACATATTACTATCCTCATGTGGCCGGAGTGGACGAGGAAACCTGGCAGAGGTTGGATTTGGCAACTCACACCGGCCAAGTGCTGCTGGAGGGTGCGGAACTGGCAACGCTGGAGCTGCCTATTTATGACACATCTTCGGAAGAAACTCAATTTGTGGGTTTGCATACGCCGGGCGGGAATTATTTGGTGCGGTATGGTTATGATGGTTGGCGAATTCGGGAGGAAAATTTTTATAGAAAAACCTTGAGGTCTAATTATTTTATAAATATGGGCAATGACAAGGTGTATCAGGCTGACGCTGTTGATTACACTGATTGGACGGATTTTGTTTTTTACTCCAGCCCGACAGGCGAAATTTGGCTGAGCGGCGACAAGGGCATTTGGCGGTTGGAGGACAAGCCGGGCGCGGACGCCAAGGCGGAGTTTTTGCAGCTTTTGCCTAAGGTGCAGGCGCTGGGCCTGCCGCTTCAGCACGCCTATTGCTACTGGACGGACGGCCGCTACATGCTGCTGGGCGATTTGCAGCGTTTTGCTTTTTATGATATGCAGGAGAACAAGGGGTTGGATTTGACTCCGCTGCTGCTCTCTGACGGTTCGGCGGATTTGATTAATCAGTTTTTGGTCAATAATGCGCCGCAGTTTTATACGGAGGCCGTGCTGGCGGAGTTTTGGCAGCGCTTAAATCAGTTTCCCACCACCGACTGGGAAGTTTCGCAGCCGTGGCTGCGTTTTGACCACTGCACAGAGGGCGTTTTGTATTTTGAGCTTTCTTATATCAGCTACGCCAATGCGCCGCATAGTAATCGTGGCTCATATACGGTTAGCATTGGTTTGCAGCAGTTAAAGGAGATGTTATAAATGAAGAAACATTTTTTGGCGCTGCTTTTTACGTTGGCAATGCTGGCGCTGGCCGGCTGTGTGGACGACGGGCCTACGACGATGGTTGACCTGCGCTTTGACGGGGGCGACTCCCTGGCCCTGCGCCAGGGCTGGTATCTGGAGGACGGCTCCTGCCTGCTTTACGGCGATTATGTGGGCGCAAAGGGGCGGCAAGGCCGTTTGTACTGGCTGGACAAGCCGGGCGAGGAGCCGGCTTGCGTGTGGCCGCAGGCGAGGGATTGGTTCGCTTTGGAGGACGAGCTGCTGGCTTACTATCTGCCGGGGCAGCAGACGGCGGTGCTGAGCAACCAGACGCGGCATGAGTTTTTGCTGGTGGACGTAACGCCGGGTAAAACCTACGACACGCCGCAGGGAAACCGGCAGGAGGTGGCTCTGCCGCGCGTTAAGTTGCAGGGTGATTTGGAGCTTTGCCTGTGGCTGGGCCAGGACGACTATCTGCTGGGGCGCAGCGTTTACGGCGAGGATGGCGAGCCGCGGGCGGTGCAGCTGAGCCATCTTTATGGCACGCAGGGCCATGAAATTCCGCTTGAAGAGCTGCCGGGCCGGATTTGCGACGTTAAGGTGGACCAGGAGCGCAACCGTTTGCTGGTGCTGAGCAATTTGGGTACTCTGCTGACGGTGGATTTGAATGATTTGTCCAGATTTAGAACACGGACTGATGAGTGCGCCCAGGAGTGGCCCACACCTAGCCCATTTAACGAGTATCTTGGCGTGTGGCCGGTGCAGGCGGCCGAGGGCGATTATCTGGTGCTGGAAAGCGGCTGTGAGGACGGAATTTACTATCAGGTGGTGGATTTGGACGGCGGCGAGCGGGGCGTTTACAAAGCGGCGACGGAAAAGGGCGGCGGCCTGCTGGCGGCTTACGGCCACGCCATTTACGTGGCGGAATATTCGCCGGAGGAGGCGGTGGCCGATACTGACGTTTTGCCGGGCGCGCATTATGAGCTGATGATGTTTGATTTTGCCAGCTGGGAGGCGGAGCCGATTGTCAGCGGCGACTACGGCGGCCAGCCGCAGGAAAACCGGGATTTCCCGCAGCGTTTTGGCCCGGCCAGCGGCGCTATCAGCCCGGACGGAGAGGAAATGCTCTGGTTCTGTTGGGAATATGTTACGGCGCGATACCATTTCCCGAATAGTATTCCTGTGGGCGGCTTTAGATAGTTGGATATTGAGATTGGAATGGAGTGATAGTAATGTGTTATATTATTAGGAAAAAGCTTGTGGCGGTTGTGTTTGGGGCCTTGCTGCTGGCGCTGGCAATGCCGGGGCTGGCGCAGGCTAGGGTGGCCGGCGTGCCGGTATATCTGGAGGGAGAGCGTTTGGCGGCCTCGGCCTTGGAGCAGGACGGCGTGGCTTATCTGCCGCTGCGCACTATTTTTGAAGCCCTGGGGGCGGAGGTGCAATGGGAGGAGGACGGCCAGCGGATTACCGCCGCGCTGGCCAACGGCAGCGTGATGTATATGCAGGTGAACCAGCCGGAGGTGCGGATTGCTTTTGCGGACGGCGCGGGCAGTGAGTTTCAGATTGAAAACCCGCCCTTTATGCGCCGGGGCACGGTTTACGTGCCGCTGCGGTTTGTGGCGGAGGAAACGCAATATCAGGTGGAATGGGTGCAAAACCAGGTGCGCCTGACTGCCCCTAAGCTCCGCTGGGAAACTTACACGCTGAACCAGGTAAACGGGCGTCTGGAGGAGCAGACCGCCGGCTATCTGGGCACGCTGGATTTGCCCTCTATTGTGGCGCCGCACAGCTGGTATCCGTTGTGGGACTTTAAGGTGGAGCGCACGGCGGCGGGGAATTATCTGTTTCAGGCGGGCGGCAGCGGCAGCGGCGCGCTGAGCTTTACTTACAGCCTGGCGGCCTTTTTGCCGGCGGGGCGGCCGGAGGCGGCGCGCACTTGCCGAACCCATTTGATTATGGGCGATTTGCCGCAGCCTTTCCGGTTGGGCGATAATATTTGGCTGTCCGACGAGGAGGTTGGCGTGGTTTGTATTAACGACCGAACCGGCGAGGTGACGGAATACGAGGCGGCGGCTATTTTTCAGGATGAGTATGCCGACGCGCTGTGTTACTGGACGGACGGGCGTTTTTTGCTGCTGGATAACGGCGGCTGGTATCTTTACGACGTGCAGACCGAGCAGCTGCGGGATATGGCGGCGGAGCTTTTGACCCCAGAGCTTAAAGCCGAGGTGGACAGATTATGTCTGGGTGAAAACCCCAGCGAGGAGGAGCGCGAGCTGCACGAGAAATATTACTGGCCTTATCTTAACTGGACGCTGCCGATGAGCGACCCGATTCCGGCCATTTGGTTTGTGGGCGCTGAGGGGCGGGAGCTGCATTTTACTCTGCACGCTTCCTACTGGCCGCAGCCGGAACCCGGCGTGACAATGAACATTACCTCGACTGATTTCCCGCTGGTCTATCAGTTGCCGGAATGAGTTTGCGGAGGGGATAGTGTATGAAGAAAATTCCGACTAGCGTTAAGGCCTGTTTGGCGATGTTTTGGCTGGGGATTTTGGCGGGTGTGGTCTGCCGCCTTTCCGACCTGTTTCCTTATGACAGCTTGTGGAGCCTTTCCTCTATCGCCACCCTGTTTGGCTTTTGGATTGCCAGTGCCGGGGCGATTACCTGGCTGAGCAGCTCCAACGGCGGCGCTTTTTTGAATGTGTTCCTTTATCTGTTTGGTATGACGGGCAGCTTTTACGGCCTGAAATATCTGCTTGATGTGGTGGCGCAAGAGCCGGAGCTGCATTTTCAGACCAGCCTGTTTTTGCTTTACACCCTGCTTTCTTTGTTTTGTGCCTTTGGCTGCTTTGTGCTGTTTTGCTGGAATCGGGGCGGCTTGCTGGGCTCTGTTTTATACGCCCTGCCGGCCGGCGGCCTGCTGGCGGAGGCGGCGGCGTGCTTGCTGGTGCTGCTGAGCCGGCGCATGCTGCTGGGGCAGACCTTGTTTGATTTTGCCTTTGGGCTGCTGTTTGGCGTGGGGCTGTTCCGCCAGGCGAGCAACAAAGTGGTTTACATTTTAACCTTGCTACTGGTGGCGATAGTGGTTTTCTTTAAGGTTTATCAGCCGTTTTTGCTGACGGTGTGAGGGCAGATTTTGGCAAAATTAAAGGCGGCATTTTGTTGAAAAATACCGCCTTGATTTTCTTGACAATATGGGTTGGTTGGGATATAATATAAATATGTTAAATAATTAATCTGTTCATTTGAACACCAAAACAAAACCCCTCGGTGATGCAAGCACCAAGGGGTTTTTGTTTTGTTTAATTCGGCACAAAACAAGCCGAGGCTGATCTTCTCCTACCTGTTGCGTCCGTCCAACCATTTGCAAATATAGTGAGTTACTATACCTACCAAGACATCCAATACTATGTTAAACAATCTGTTCATTTGCGCACCTCCCCTCTGCCACCAGGTATAGGGAGAATGACAGTTGTATTATAAAACTTTTGCCGAATCTTGTCAACCGAATTTGCCAGTTGACAAAATAAATTTAGAATGATATAATAATATAAAAGGCACCGTAAGTAAGCGGCTAGCCTTTCAGATTTTGTTTACTTATTATTTAAACCGCTACTAATGGGCGTTAGTGGCGGTTATTTTTATGTGTAGGCAAATTTATTTATCTTCCGTGTGTTTGCGAACTCTTCCTTGCCCGATGGGCACATCTATGGGTTCGTCAATATGCACGCCTATTTTTTTCAGGTAATCATCGCGGCCTAACAGAAAATCTGTGGGCACGTCCAGAATATCGGCAATTTTAACCAACTTATCTAAGGTTGGTTTTTTTGTGCCTGCTTCATAAAACTGATAAGTGCGCAATTCGATATCTAATAACTCCGCCATATTTTGTTGGGTATACTGATTTTTTATACGTAAATTTCGCAATCTTTTGTTTAGCATTTTTTTCTCCTAAAACACTTGACATATATTAACAGTATACGATATAATATCAATAATATATACGTACTTATAGAACGTAGAAAAGGGAGGCTAAAACAATGGCGGAAATTACATTAGAAGAAGTGGCCCATCAGTTTGACGAGTTATATTTTAAAATGGAGGCGGTAAACAGTTTGGCTTATGCTATGACGTTGGCAAGCAACAGCGACTGCGTGGCCAGTGATTTAAATGGAGCCTTAAAGGTGTTGAGCGACGAAACAAGGTACGTATTTGACAAGGTGGACGGTCTTTATACAGGATTATATAAAAACATTTGAATACAAAAAGCCAAAGTTAAAGATGAGAAATAGGTAAATAATCGCCACATATGATTGCTTTTTGTGAAAATATTTGTTAAAATATAGGCAAATGTTGAATAGGTTGGTGATAGTGAAGTGAAAAGGTTGTTGGGATTGCTGTTGGCGGCGTTGCTGTTTTTTTTGGCTGGCTGTGCCGAGCAGGGGGAGGGCCCTAAGCTGACCTATCGACAGGACGGGGAGCTTTACACCTTGGATTTGGCCAGCAATGTTTTGCAGCTGAACGGACAAAAGCTGACGCGCTGCGATTTGCCGGAGCTGAACAGCGACGGAGAGGAGCGGCTGTGCGAATTGTGGGTGGAGCGCACGCCGGACGGTAATTATCTGCTGATTTTGGACGGGTTTGGCAGTGGCGCGCTGACTTACGGGCTGCGCTGTTTTTGTTGGGTGAGCGCCGAAAACGGCGAGAATTGGGCGGTGCTTTACAGGGCGTTTTCCAATGAGGAAATGCCGCAAACGGCCTGCTACACGGAGGGCCGGGCCTGGCTGAGCGGCAGCGACAGGCTGCTTTGCATTGACGAGACCACCGGCAAGCGGACGGTTTACCCGGTGGCGTATAGCTGGTGGACGGACGGCGAGCTGGTGCTGACCGGCGGCGCTTCCGGTTTTAGTCTGGGCGAGCTTGATGGGGAGCGGAGTTTTGATTTGACTCCCTTGCTGCTGACGGAGGAGGTTAAGGCGCAGGCGGAGGAGCTTTTGCGCGATAATGACCCGCGGGCCTATTCTACACTGGAGGATTTTGAATTTTTCTGGAATTGTTTGGGCCGAACCGAGTTGTTTGGCACCTCTGACCCAGTACCGTATCTGGTTTTTGTTGGAGCGCAGGAGGGTAAACTGGATTTTGAGCTGCGCTGTCATTATTACAGCACAACGGAAAATTGCACGGACACGGCTTGTTTTCCGCTGAGTTTGGATTTGAGGGAAATTGCGGAAATGTTGTAATTGTATTTTGTATAGAGGTGTAAAATGAAAGTTGATTTAGTAAAAATTACAAGGGCGGATTTAAAAAGTTATAAGGCGGCTTTGCAGGAGGCCTTTCAGAAGGGGTTTGAGGATAGGTTTGGTAAAACGGAGGAAATAATTCTTCCGGAAAAGGATATTGAACAATCGTTAAATGCCAAGGGGGCGGTTGCCTATAAGGCGCTTGTTGACGGGGAAATGCCGGGCGGGGCTGTTGTTATAATTGATGAAGAAACGCAGCACAATTCTTTGGATTTTCTTTTTGTGAAAGATGGCTTTCAAGGTAAGGGGATAGGGAAAGCAATTTGGTTTGAAATTGAAAGGCTGCACCAAAAAACGGTTGTTTGGGAAACCTGCACGCCCTATTTTGATACGCGGAATATTCATTTTTATGTAAACGTTTGCGGATTTCAGATTGTTGAATTTTTTAACATTAAGCATCCAATGCCTGATAGGCCAGCGGATTTTATTGGTGATGGGAACGAGGGAATGTTTGAATTTAGGAAGCAAATGCAATAAGGAATTTTCCTGTTAAATATGCGCTTGCTTTAACAGCGGAGGAATTGGAAAAGATTTTGGCCGCTTATATTAAGGGTTTGGAGCAGTAGCAATTTTTCAATAAAACATAAACACCCCCGCGTCAGCAACGCGAGGGTGTTTTGCTATTTAAACGATAATTAAGTTAGGCTTGGGGGAACATTTCCAGAATGTGGGAAACGATTTCATCACCAATGCGGGCCTGGGCCTCCTGAGTGGAGCCGCCGATGTGCGGGGTGACGGAAACGCGGGGATGTTGGCAGAGGGCCTCATTTTTGGTGGGCTCTTCAGCGTAAACGTCCAGCGCAGCGCCGGAGATTTTGCCACTATCCAGGGCGGCCAGCAGGGCGGCTTCGTCAATCAGGGCGCCGCGGGAGGTGTTGACTAGATAAGCGCCGTCTTTCATTTGGGCCAGGGTTTCTGCATTGATCAGCGGCGGCTCGCCTTTGGCGGCCGGCACGTGCAGGGAAACGAAATCAGCCTGCGCCAGCAGCTCTGCCTGGGGCACGATTTCCGGCGCTTGCACAAAGGGGTCGGCGGCGATTACTTTCATACCAATGGCCTGGGCCATTGCTGCCAGGGCACGGCCGATGCGGCCATAGCCGATGATACCTAGGGTTTTGCCGCCCAGCTCAACGCCCTCGTACTTCTTTTTGTTCCATTCGCCTTGGCGCATGGTGTGATTGGCGATGGCGATGTAACGGGCCAGTGCAAACATATGGCCCAGGGCCAGCTCCGCCACGGAACGGCTGGAGGCAGCGGGAGTGTTGCGCACCCGAATTCCGTGCTCCTCGGCGTAAGCAACGTCGATATTGTCAACGCCTACGCCGCCGCGGATAATCAGCTTGAGGCGGCCGGCGGCTGCGGCTGCGTCGATAATCGGCTCCCGCACTTTGGTGGCGGAACGCACCACCAGTACGTCATAGTTTTTTACCTGCTCGGCCAGTTGGTCGGCTTCATAGAATTGTTGGTCTACCTGATAGCCCAGGTTCTGCAATTTTTCAACGGCGGCTGCTTCCATGCCGTCGGCTGCTAATATTTTTATCATTATAATTAATATCTCCTTTTGAAAAGCTCACTAGTTGCTATTGGGCTTTTTTAGTAATTTTTATTTGTTGTTTTTCTCAAAATCGGTCATAAATGCCAGCAATGCGTCAATGCCCTCTTCCGGCATTGCGTTGTAAATGGAGGCGCGCATGCCGCCCACAGAGCGGTGACCTTTCAGGTTTGAGAGGCCGGCGGCGGCGCTTTCCTTGGCGAATTTAGCGTCCAAATCAGGGTCGTCGGTGCGGAAAGTGACGTTCATGATCGAACGGGATTCCTTCTGGGCCACCGGCTTAAACAGCTGGCTGTGATCCAGGTAGTCATAAACCCTCGCCGCTTTTTTGCGGTTGATTTCCGCCAGGGCCTCCAGGCCGCCGATGGATTCAATCCACTCCAGCACCAGCTTGCAGATGTAGATGGGATAGCAGGGCGGGGTGTTGTACATGGAATCGTTTTCGGCGTGGGTTTTGTAGGTGAGCATTGTGGGCGTGCCGGGCAGGGGCTCCTTGAGCAAATCTTCCCGCACGATGACGATGGTGACGCCGGCAGGGGCCACGTTCTTTTGCGCGCCGGCGTAAATCAGGCCGAAGCGGCTGACGTCAACAGGCTCCGAGAGAATGCAGGAGGACATGTCGGCCACCAGCGGCACGGAGCCGGTTTCCGGAATGTAAGGGTACTTGGTGCCGAAAATGGTGTTATTGAAGCAGATATGCACATAATCGGCGTTGGCGGAGAGCTGAAGCTCCTCCTGCTTGGGCACCCGTACGAAGTTTTCCGCCTTGGTGGAGGCGGCCAGGTGAATGTTGGGCGTGAACTTTTGGGCTTCCTCATAGGCTTTTTTGGCGAAATTGCCGCTGACTATGTAATCAGCTGTGGCCTCAGGGGAGGAAAGCAGGTTCATTGGCACCATGGCAAATTGGGTGGAAGCGCCGCCTTGCAGGAACAGCACGCGGTAATTGTCCGGAATGTTCAGCACCTTGCGGAAAAGTGATTCGGCAGAATTGATGATTTCTTCAAAATATTTTGAACGATGGCTCATCTCCATCACTGACATACCTGAACCGTTGTAGTTTAAAAGCTCTGCTGCGGCTTTTTCCAGCACGGGCAATGGCAGCATGGACGGCCCGGCGGAGAAGTTGTAAATACGATTGGTGTTCATTGGATTATCTCCTTTTAAAGAATTTAGACTTCGTTGCGAGGTCTATTAGTTTATTTTAACATTTATTGGCCGGCTTGGCAAGGCTTTTGAGGATAAAAGGGAAAGAAAAATAGCCGAACCTCTTTGATTTGGGTTCGGCTATAAGTTCTTGTTTGTTTGCTGCGGCTTAACCCTGGGCCTGGCCGCAGCAGAATTTTTGTTTTACGGTGTTGATTTTGTTTTGTTCCGCTTGCTCCGGGGCGTACCAGCCTTTGGCTGACATTTTGTTGTAGATATTGTCCTGAATGGACAAGGAATTGTTGAGGGCGCTGTTGAACGTTTGGTGAACGTTGGCCGTTGAGGATTCAATCGTGCCGTGCAAGAAAAGGTCGCAGACGCCTTTTTCCAGCAACAGCATGTTTTCCATCAGGTTTTTGTCATTGTTGTTTGGCATGTGGGTGAGTCCTCCTTTTATAAAAGGCTTAAAAAACTTTGGTAGATTTGCTGGTTCTGCTGGGCCATTTGCTGCACGCAGGTTTTAAGCTCGGCGTCTTGCAGCTGGCCTAGGGTTTCCTGGCATTTGTTTTGGAAATACTGGGCGTGGCCAAGGGCGTCTTCGATATAGAGCAGTTCTTTGCTTGTCATGGTTTTACCTCCTGTGTTTGAATAATCCTAGTTTGGCCGGTTGCTTGGGATTTTATGCAAGATGTCCTGGAATGTCCGCCTAAATAATGCTAAAATATTAACATCAAAAAATATCAAAAAAGGAGGGGTTGCTTTGGCGGAAAAGGGCCGGCGGGCAGTGGCCTGCAAAACGGAGATTATGCAGTTTTTGACGGAGGTGATGCGCGGCGAGGTGGCGGACGGCGCTGGAGCCAAGGAGCCGCAGCCGCCCAAGGTGAGCGAACGCACCAAAGCGGCGGAGCTTTTGGGCAAAAGCCAGCATATTTTTGGCGATAAAGCGGCGAAAGATAAGACGGCGGATAAGTTGCTTGAGGTGCGCATTTGGGGCGAGGAGGATTTGTGATAATGGAGGAGATTTATTTGCCGGCGGTGGTGGGCGGTGGCTATGGCGATTTTTGGCATTTTAAGGGGCGGTATCGCGTGGTGAAGGGCAGCCGGGCTTCTAAGAAGTCTAAGACGGCGGCCCTGAATTTTATTTGGCGCTTGGTGCAGCTGCCGGAAACTAATTTGCTGGTGGTGCGCAAGACTTATCGCTCCTTGCGTGATTCCTGCTATGCGGAATTGTGTTGGGCTATTAATCGGTTGGGTTTGACGGCGGCCTGGCAATGCCGGGAGGAGCCTTTGGAGTTGACCTATCTGCCGACGGGGCAGAAAATTTTTTTCCGGGGCTTGGACGACCCGCAGAAGATTACCTCCATTGTGGCGCGCGTGGGTAGCATTTGCTTTTTGTGGCTGGAGGAAGCCTTTGAGGTGAACCGGGAGGAGGATTTTGCCATTTTAGATGAGAGTATCCGCGGGGAGGCCCCTTTTAAGCAGCTGACGTTGACTTTTAACCCTTGGAATGAGCGGCACTGGCTGAAAAAACGTTTTTTTGACTGCGGGCCTGACCCGGAGATTTTGGCTAAGACGGTGGATTATCGCTGCAATGAGTTTTTGGACGCGGCCGATTTGCAGCTGTTTGCCAATATGGCCCGGCAGAACCCCAGGCGTTATCGGGTGGCGGGCCTGGGCGAATGGGGCGTGAGCGAGGGGCTGATTTTTGAGAACTGGCGCGAGGCCGATTTTGACTGGCGGGAGCTGGCGGCTCGGCCGGGCGTGCGGCCGGTTTTCGGCCTGGATTTTGGCTATGTGAACGACGAAACGGCCTTGTTCTGCGGCCTGGCGGAGGCGGCGGAGCGGCGGCTTTACGTTTTTGATGAGATTTATCAGCGGGGCATGAGCAATGAGCAGATTTTTGCCGAAATTAACCGGCGGGGTTACGCTAAGGAAAGTATTCGGGCGGACAGCGCCGAGCCTAAAAGCATTGACCGCCTGTGGGAGCTGGGCCTGCGGCGGATTAAGCCGGCCCGCAAGGGCCCGGACAGCGTGCGGCACGGGATTGACTTTTTGCAGGACTTTGAAATTGTGGTGGCCCCGCGTTGCCGCAGCTTTTTGGCGGAGATTGCCGCCTACTGCTGGCAGGTTGACAAGGAGGGGCGCATGTTGAATGTGCCGGTGGATAGGAATAACCACCTGATGGACGCGATGCGGTATGCAATTGAGGAAATTGCTTCGGGAGAAACGTTTAGTTTTGAATGACAAAAGCCCACTAGCACCTCATCTGCTTTGTCATCAGCTTATGCGCCTCGTCAACGTACTTCAGTACACCTCCTCGGCTTATAAGTTGATTCCGCGCATTTGAGGCACTATTGAGCTTTTGTTTTTTGGTAAAAAATTTTAGGCCGAACCGCAAACATGTCCTGGAATGTCCGATTATACCGTGTTAAAATGGTAGCATAGAAAAAGATGAATTACGGAGGAATTACAAATGAAGAGTTTGACAGACGTTTGCCGCAGGCTGAGTGAGGCCGGCGGTTTTTTGACTGAAAGGAATATAAAAGCGGCGTTCCCTTTGGAAAACGCCGCTTTTATTATGCCTGAAAGACCGCTGGAGGGGGATTTGGATTTGCAGTTTTTGAGCTGGGAGCTGGGCTGCTGGCTGGATAGCCCGAAGCGGCGTTGGATGGAAACCGGCGAGGCCTACTTTGCCGGACGGCAGGATATTTTGCAGCAGCAGCGGCAGATTTTGGGCCGGGACGGTCAGCTGGAGGCGGTGCATAATTTGCCGAATAACCGGCTGGTGAATAATCAATATGCTAAGCTGGTTAATCAGAAAACTAACTACCTGCTGGGCCAGCCCCTGACCTGGGAATGCGACCGGCCGGAATATGCCGCGGCCTTGGGGCGGGTGTTTGACCGGCCTTTTATGCGGCTTTTGAAGCGGCTGGGTAAGGATTGCTACAATCAGGGGATTGCTTGGCTTTATCCTTATGTGGGAGCGGACGGGCGTTTACATTTTGCCCGCTTTGGCGGCCGGGAGATTTTGCCCTTTTGGGCGGACGCGGAGCATACCCGCCTGGAGGCGGCCCTGCGGCTTTTCAGCCGGCAGCTTTGGCGCAAAGGCCGCTTGCAGACGGTTTGGGGCGCGGAGCTGTTTGGCCCGGACGGGCGGCAGCTTTTTGGCTGGGACCCGGCCAAGGGCCGCCTGACCCCTTGGGCCTGGCCGGCGGCGGGCGAGAGCGGCGCGCGCTGCGCCTACCTGAGCCGGCAGCCGCAAGGAGCAGACGGTGGCCGGCAGGCCTTTAACTGGCAGCGCGTGCCTTTGGTGGCTTTTAAGCTTAACGAGCGGGAGCAACCCCTGATTTGCCGGGTGAAAGGCTTGCAGGACGCTTTGAACACAATGCTTTCCGGCTTTGAGAATGTGTTGCAGGAGGATGCGCGCAATTCTATTTTGGTGATTAAGAATTACGACGGCACGGATTTGGCGGAGTTTCGGCATAATTTGGCGGCCTTTGGGGCGGTGAAGGTGAAAACCGTGGACGGCGCGGAGGGCGGCATTGACACCCTGAGCGTGCAGGTGGACGCCGGCAACTATCAGGCTATTTTGGAATTGTTGCAGCGGGCGATTATTGAAAATGGCTTGGGCTTTGATTCTAAGCTTGAGCACTCCTATCGGGCGGCCAATGAATTGAATATTAAATCTATGTACAGCGATATTTGCCTGGACGCTAACGACTTGGAAACGGAATGGCAGGCGGCGTTGCATGATTTGCTCTGGTTTGTGAACAGCTATCTGGCTTTCAGCGGGCAGGGCGATTTTTTTGACTGCGGCTGCCGTTTTATCTTTAATCGTGATATTACGCTGGACGAGAGCGAGGCCATTGACAACTGCCTGAAATCCTTGGGGCTGTTATCGCGCCGCTCCGTTGTG
The DNA here is from genome assembly GCA_021769035.1 of Bacillota bacterium. Lineage (GTDB taxonomy): Bacteria > Bacillota > Dehalobacteriia > UBA4068 > UBA4997 > Avidehalobacter. The sequence goes on from JAETTP010000015.1 coordinate 18,355, forward strand.
GCCCAGCACCCTTGGGTGGACGATGTGGAAAAGGAGCTGGAGCGAATGGCGGAGGAGGAGGTTGCGTTTGCGGACAAGGCGACGGATAGGGCAACAGGTAAGGCCGCGGATAAGGGGTGAGTTTGGTGCAGCTGGATTTGCTGATTTGGGACGGCCGGCAGTGGTTGCAGCCGGCCTGGCTGGCCGGAGCGCGTTTGCAGCGGACGGCTAATGCCGCGGCGGTTTTGGATTTTTGCGTGGTTAAAAACGGCCTGCTGAATTTTTTGGAGGGCGCGCCGGTCTATCTGCTGGCGGATGGCAAGCCGGTTTTTAAGGGCCGGGTTTTTGCTAAGCGGCGCAGGCAGCCGGAATTGATTTCGGTGCGGGCTTATGACCAGCTGCGTTTTTTGCAGAACCGTGACTGTTGCAGTTTTCGGGATTTTACGCCGGCTGATTTGCTGAAGCGGGTGTGTGCGGAAAACGGCTTGCAGGTTGGCCGGCTGGCCGACTGCGGCCTGCGCCTGCCCGCCCGCAGCTTTGATAACCGACGCTACTTGGATATGCTGGCGGCCGTTTTGCAGGAGGTGTATCTGGCCAAGGGCCGCCGCTATTTTGTCTATGATGAGGCCGGAGCGATTTGCCTGCAAAGCTGCTGGGATTTGCGAGTGAATATTTTGCTGACGGAGAACTGCCTGGGCGGTTGGGAATATGCGACCTCGATTGACGAGGGCGTTTGCAATCGGGTTAAGGTGATTTACGAGGACAAGCGCAAGGGCGAGCGGCGGCAGTTTGTGGCGGAGAATGCGGAGCGGATTGCCGACTGGGGTCCTTTGCAGCGGGTGAGCAAGAGCGCGGACGCGCAGGAGCAGACCCAGGCCAAGGCGCGGGAGCTTTTGCAGCAGGGCTGCCGGCGGCAGGAAAATTTGCTGGTGCGGGACGCGCCGGGCGATTTGCGGGTGCGCGGCGGCAGCATGGTTGGCGTGCGGCTTAATCTGGGCGAGCAGCTGGTGGATTGCTGGGCCTTGGTTAAGCGGGCGGAGCATAGGTTTGTGGACGGAAATATTTTAATGGATTTGAGCTTAGAAGTGCAATAGCGGCTCATCTGAACTGATTTGGTTGGATTGTTCATATATTTTGTATGGAGGAGATGATAGGGGAATGTATCATTATTTTATTGGGGATATGGAGCTGCCGCTGGCGCCGGAAAAATATACCCTGCGCTTGCCGCCGGCAAATCAGACTGTGCGCCTGGCCGACGGGCGGGAGCTGAACCTGCTGCGGCCGCTGGGGCTGCGGGAAATCAGCTTTGAGCTGCTGCTGCCCTACTTTGAGGACAGCCCGCTGTTGCGGGACGGGGTGGCGGTGCATAAGCCGATTTACTATCTGAACCGGCTGGCCGAATGGGCCGAGAGCGGCGAGCCGCGACGCTTGATTATTTACCGCTCCTTGCCGAGCGGCGAGGAAATTTTTAATACCAGCCTGCTGGTGAGCCTGGAGGAATATCAGGTTTTGGAGGCGGCCGACCTGGGTTTTGATGTGCGCGTGAGCCTGCGCCTGAAGGAATATCAGGAAAAAATTTGCCAGAAATATGTGGGCAGCCTGTGAGGGCGGTTGAGAAAGGAGGCGCTGGAATTGCAAACAGCGATGTTGGCGGAGGCCATTGCCAGCCTGGCGAAGCGGACGGCGGACAGCGAGGCGGCGGTGAATTTTGCTTTCGGCAAGGTTATGCAGGAATATCCTTTGCAGGTTATGCTGGAGCAACGCCTGCTTTTGCAGGAGGAGCAGCTGATTTTGACCGAAAATGTGATTGGCGCGGCCAGCCTGCGCACGGACAAGGAAATTTATATCCGGGAAAAGATTTACGACGTTTTTCATAATCTGGAGGCCGGTGACCGGGTGCTGCTGGCTAATGTGCAGGGCGGACAAAGCTGGGTGATTTTAAGCAAATATTATGCTACGGAGCTGGACGAGCTTTTGGAGCAGAATGGTGGATAAAACAAAGTGGTTGAGGAGGTGCGGCCTTTTATGGATTGGCAGGACGCGGAATGGCAGGATTTTTGGACGGAGTGGCGGCGTTGGCTGGCCTGGGAAAGCGAATGGCGGGTGGCGGAGCAGCAACAGGCCGAGCAACTGGGTTTGCTGCCGGCAATGCCGGTAAATCCGGCGCAGTTGGCGCAAGCGGCTGGGTTGACGGAGGGGGCCGGGTTGGAAGCGGCGGATTGGCGTTTGCTTTTGGGCGGCGGGCGGGCGGAGGCTTTTGGGCGGCAAGAGTTTGTTGGGCGGAGCCGGGAGGCGCGCCGGTCAGCGTTGAGCCGCCAAAGCAGCAAACGGTTGGCGGGGTTGACCGGGCCGGCGGTGTTTGATAAAGCGGCGGCCTATACGGCAGCGGGGAGAGAGGTGGGAGGGTTGGCCGGGCAGACGATAGCGCGGCCGCTGGAGAAAACTAACAAAATCAGGAATTGGCGCCCTGAGCCGCAAAGCCGGGCCGGCAAGCGGACGACGGAGAGGGCGGAAGCGGCTGGAGCAGTGGGCGAAACACTGACGGCGGAACAAGAGGCGGCAGCGGAGCAAGAGCCAGCGGCAGTAGGGCAAAAGCCCCTGCGGGTGAATTTGCGCAGCCGTTTGGCGGACAAAGTGGACAAGCCGGAAATCGCCGAGATTGCTTGGCCCGAAATGCCGAAAATGCCGGATTTGGCGGAAGTGCAAAGTATCGAAATTGCGGAAGCCTATAAAACGGCTGAAATGGCTGCCGGCGATAATCGGTTGCCCGAATGGCCGGAGGCCGAGTTGGCAGGAGAGGGTGGCGCTTTGAGTTTGACGGTACGGGAAAGTGAAAATGAAGCGCAGACTGCGTTGGCTGATTTGGCCAGGCGGCCGGAAAAGCCCCGCAAAGCGGAGGAAGCCGGGCGGGCGGATCTGTTTGCGCCGCAGGGCGGCGTCGATGTGGGCGCGGTGGCGGAGGCCGTGGCGGAAATCCTCTGTGCGGAGATTGAGGCGCAGTTGGGAAGCGTTTCTTTTGTGTGAAGTTTTAGGGCGAAAGAATTTAAGCGGGAGGTGAATTTGATGGACGGAAAATTGCGGGCCTTTTTGGCGGAGGGGGCCAAACGGGAGCATGTGCGGGTGGCCCTCTCCGACCGGTTTGTGGACGAGGCGGGGCAGCCGCAGCTTTGGGAGCTGGCCCCGCTTTGCGCAGAGGACGTGCAGCGGCTGTTGAGCGAGCCGGGAGCGGAAAGCGGCCGGCCGGGCCGGCTGCTGTTGCAGCTTTTGGCGGCCAGCGTGGTTTGGCCGGATTTGCAGGAGGCGGAATTGCAGGACAGTTGGGGCGCTTTGGGTGCGGAACAGCTGCTTTTGCGTATGCTCTCCCCGGGGGAGTTTGCGGCCTTGCAGCGGGCCTTTGTGGAGCTGAATTTGCAGGGGCGCAGCTTGAGCGAGCAGGTGGCGCAGGCAAAAAACTGATTGCGGCCGGTGATTGGGAGGCGGCGGCCGCGGTGGCGGCTTTGCTGCGCTGGGGCTGGCGGCCGGCGGACTTTTTGCAGCTGCCGGAGCCGGAAAGAGCCTTGGTGATTGCCGGCCTGCAATGGGAAATGGCTGTTTTGCGGAAAGGAGGTGATTGAGAACCTTTTAAGATAGGGAGGTTTGGCGGAAAGGAGGTGTTTGAGAAAATGAAAGAGGTGTTGCAAAAGCTGTTTGGCGATGTGGTGACGGAGGAGAATTTGCTGGAATTTGGCCGGCTTTTTGTCAGCCGGGCGGCTTTTGAGCGTTTGCAGCGGGAAACGGCGGCCGACCGCTTGCTTTTGCAGGCCGGAGCGAAGAACCTGACCGCGGCCAAGGCCCTGTTGGCTTGGCAGGAGATTGATTTGCAGGCGCAGGATTGGCAGGAGGGCCTGGCGGAGCAGGTGCGGGCCTTGCAGAAGGAGCCGGAAACGGCTTTTTTGTTTGCCAGAGAGTTTGACGGGCAGGACTGCGGCTGGCTGGGCCTGGCCCCGGCGGCGGCAAACGGCCCCCTGGAGGAAGCGGCGGCGGGTGCGGATTGGCGGCTGGCGCAGGCGGAGGGAGATAGTTTGACATCTATCCGCTTGAAGCAGCGGGCTGCCAGAGAGCATAACTTGCTTTGATAGAATGACTGATTAAGGCGGCGGGCGGGTTGGGGCGAGTACATTTTATTATATCTAAATATGAAAGGATTGATTGCATAATGACACAGGTTAGTAATATGGGAACAGTTTGGAATTTGCCGAATTACGCGGGCGAACTTTTTTGCGCGGACGCTATGCAGACCCCGCTTTTGGCGATGATTGGCGGACTTTCCGGCGGCCGGCAGACCACGAATTTTGAATTTCCGACCGCGGTGCTGTTTGACTACCCGGAGGCAGTGCAGCCGGCTATCTCCGAGGAGGCCGCAGCTACGGCCCCGCAGGCGACGATGGCCGCCCGCAGCCAGGAAAGTAATGTGGTGCAAATTCACCAGGAGGTTATTAATTTGACCTACGCCAAACAAAGCAACAGCGGGCGTATGCAGGGGTTGAACACCGCCATGCCGGAGGCTGACGCTTTGGCCGAGGAGCGAGCTTTCCAGGTGCAGCACAAGCTGATTAAGATTGCCCGCGATGTGGAGCACAGCTTCATCAATGGCAAATTTCAGCGCTCTACCGGCAGCAGCGTGGCCAACAAAACCCGCGGCTTGCTGGAGCTTTGCAGCGCCGGCACTACCTTGGACGCTAAGGGCGCTAAGCTGAGCCGGGCGATGTTGCAGCAGATTTTCCGCGAGATGGCCGACAACGGCGCTTACTTTAGCAATATGGTGATGTTTTTGCCGGCCTATCAGAAGCAGGCCCTCTCCGAGCTGTTCAGCCAGCAGCTGGCCGGCTCCGCCGTTTATATGCCCAGCCAGCGCAATGTGGGCGGGGTGAATATCAGCGAGCTGGAAACTGACTTCTGCCGCCTGGGCGTTTGCTGGGACCGTTTTATGCCGGCGGATAGTATTTTGATTGTGGACGTGGCCCACGTGGCCCCGGTTTTTCAGGCTGTGCCGGGCAAGGGCGTGCTGTTTGAGGAGGAGCTGGCTAAAACCGGCGCGGCGGATAAAATTCAGCTTTACGGCCAGATTGGGTTGGCCCATGGGCCGGCCTTTTTGCATGCTTCGATTACCGGACTGGACTGTGGCGCGACGGCCGGAGGCACAGGCGGCACTGACGGCACAGGCGGCGCGGGTGGCGCAGGCGGCAATGACAGCGAAACGGAGAATTCCTGATGTTGGCGGAGCTGCGGGAACGGCTGCTGGGCTTGGGCTATCAGTTTGCGGTCAGAGAGGCTGCTGAGGCTGGCGATATTGGCGAGGATAGCGATGCGGGCGAAAAATCCGGGGCTGCTGAAACGGCGCAGGCCGAGGAGTGCGCTTTGCACCTGGCCCTGCGCCGGGCTTTGAGCTATGCCCAGAATATTTGCAGCCTGCCGGAATTGCCGGAGCAAGCCGGGGAGGCTGGCGAGGAAGTGCGCTGGCCGACCGCCTGGCCGACGCTTTTGCGAGAGCCGGTTTTGGATTTGGCGGCGGCCTACTTTTTGCAGGCGCGTTTGGCCCTGCGCCCGGAGGAACTGGCGGTGATGCCGGTGGTGACCTCCCTGCGCCTGGGCGACGCGGCCCTGGGCTTTGCCGGCGGCAGCCAGAAAACCGGCACCGACGCTTTGAGCCGGGCGGAAAGCTTGTGTAACTATCTGTTGCAGACGGCGTGGAGCGCCTTTTGCGGTTGGCGAGGGATTTTATGGTGAGCAAAATGAATAATACTTTTTACGCTGCGGCGGGGCGGCAGCTGGCCCGGCTGTTTGACGGCCGCTGCCGGGTTTATCGCTTGGCGGTGCGCCGGCTGGGGCCGGACGGGCCTTGCGTTGGCGACGCCTGGCAGGAGGCGGCGGGCGAGGTCTGGCCGTGCCATTTGGCGTTTTTGCAGCAGCCGCCGGCGGAATCTGCGACGGACGGCTGCCCGGTGGAGGCCCGCTGCCGCTTGTTTTGGCCGCGGGATTTGCCGGGGCTTTCGCCCGGCAGCCGCTTGCAGGTGGAGCAGCAGGGACAGGTTTTTGAACTGGTTTGCAGCGGTTTTCCGGTTGCTTACCCGACGCATTGGGAGGCGGAGCTGCGTTTGCTGCCGGAGGGAGCTTGAGGCGGAGAAAGGAGGAGGCTTTTGCGGGATTTTTTGCAGGCTTTGGCTAAGAGGCTGAGCCAGCTTTTTGAAGAGCAGTGGCCGGTCTATCTGGGCCGGCTTTGGCAGGGCGAAAAAACGCCCTGCTTTTATCTGCCGCCGCCGGAATTGCAGCGGCGGCTTTTGCCCTGCGGCCGGGTGCGCCGGGAGATTGCTTTGGAGCTGCATTTTTACGCGGGTAAGCTGCCTAAGCTGGGAGAGAGCGGCGAGCCGAGCCAAAACGGCGAATTGGTGCTAAGCCGGGAGCAGGTGGCGGAGAAGCTGCTGCGGGGCTTGGCGGCCTTTGCCGGCGGGCAGCGGGCTTATCGCGGCTGGGATTTGCGCTGTGATGTGGCCGGCGGCGCTGCGAACCAGCCGGGCCGGGAATATTTGCGGCTGCGGGGGCGTTATGTGTTTTATACCACGATGGAGCTGGAGGCGGCCGACGGCCTGAGCGATTGGCCTGAGGCGGCGGAATTGATGAGCTATTTCAATATTAATACTGAAGTGAAAGAGGAGGAATGACAATGGCGTTTGGTGGAGGCAGTTTTGTGACGCAGAATAAAATTCTGCCGGGGGTTTACGTGAATGTGAACCAGCAGAGCAAGGTGGGCTCCGCCCTCTCCGACCGAGGGGTGGCCGCCTTGGGTTTGGAATTGGACTGGGGCCCGGACGGCGAGCTGTTTTATCTGGAGGCGAGCGAGTTCCGCAGCCGGGCGCAGATCCTGTTTGGTTACGCTTACGGCGACCGGCATTTGCAGGGCCTGCGCGATTTGTTTCTGCATGCAGCGGGCTGCTATTTTTACCGTTTGAACAGCGGGGAGCGGGCGGCTTGCAGCCTGGCGGAGGCCCGCTTTAGCGGCGTGCGCGGCAACGCCCTGCTGGTTACGGTGGAGGCGGCCGAGAACAGAGAGGTTGGCGAAAGCGAGGCTGGCGAAAATGAGAGCGGTGTGGTTGTCGCGTCTGGCGAATCCGGCAATACGGAGGCGGCGACGCAGTTTGTGGTGACTTCTTGGCTGGACGGGCAGGAGGTTGACCGACAACAGGTGAAAAGCGCGGCTGAATTGCTGGATAACGATTATATCTGTTGGAAAGGCGGGGCGACGTTGCAGGCGGGATATTTGTCTTTTAGCGGCGGCTCCAATAAAGCTAAGGTGGGCGCGGAGGATTATCAAAAGCTGTTGGAGGCCTTGGGCGAATGCGAATTTAATGCTTTGGGCTGCCTGAGCTGCGAGCTGGCCGTGCAGAATTTGTTTGTGCAATATACCAGAGAGCAGCGGGAGGACAACGGCCGCAAGTTTCAGACCGTGCTTTACAACTGCGCGGCCAACTACGAGGGGGTTATTAACCTGGGCAGCAAGGCCTTGGCCGAGGATTTGCCGGAAAGCGGCCTGGTTTTTTGGCTGCTGGGCGCAGAAGCCGGCTGCGCGGTGAATGCGACGCTGACCAATGCGGTTTACGATGGGGAAATTAAGGCCGAGGCCACCGCCAGCCAGCGCGATTTGCAGCAGGCTTTGCTGGAGGGCAGCCTGGTTTTGCACCGCCTGAACGGCGAGCTGCGCGTTTTGGAGGACGTGAACTCCTTGCAGAATTGGCAGGAGGGCGGCTTGGAGGACCGCCGTTTTAATCAAACGGTGCGCGTGCTGGACCAGATTGTTTTGGATTTGGCCGCTTTGTTTTATCAACGTTACTTGGGGATTGTGCCTAATGATAATGCTGGGCGAATCAGCCTGTGGAGCGACGTGGTGGCTTACTATCGCAAGCTGGAGGGCTTGCGGGCCATTGAAAGCTTTGACCCGGCTGACGTCACGGTGGCCCAGGGCGAAAACAAAAAGGCCGTGGTGATTTCCTCGTATTTGAACGTGACCAATGCGATGTCGCAGTTATATTTGACGGTGACCTTTAATTAAGGAGGGGTGAAAATGGGAGTGACTATGAACGCCTGGGACGCGCTCTCCGCCGGGTTGGCAGAGTGCTATGTGACGATTGACGGCCGACGTTATCGCTTTATGCAGGCGATTAATCTGGAGGCCAGCATTGAAAAGAAAAAAATGCAGGTGCCGGTGCTGGGCCGCATGGGCCGCGGCAACAAGGGCGTGGGCTGGAGCGGCAGCGGCAAGGCGACTTTCCACTATAACAGTAGCTTGTTTCGGGAACTGTTATACCGCTTTAAGGAAAGCGGCGAGGATATGTACTTTGATATTCAGATCACTAATGAGGACCCGGTGAGCAGCGTGGGCCGCCAGACCGTGATTTTGAAGGATTGCAACCTGGACGGCGGCGTGCTGGCGAAATTCAGCGCGGAGGACGAATATTTGGAGGAAGAGCTGCGCTTTACCTTTGAGGATTTTGAAATCCCTGAAAAGTTTAGCGAGCTGGTGGGTATGTGAAAAGGCCCGGCCGGAGAGGCCGGGAAAACTGCGAGGTGATTTGATTTGGCGGAGCTGAAAACGGTGCAGGAGGCGCGAACCTGGGCTTTGAACGATTTGGACGGCGAGGCTGGCGGGGCTGGCAGTTTTTTGCAGGGCAGCTGCGAGGGCTTGGCGGCCCTGCGACAGGCCGTGTTTTTGCTTTTGCAGACGGAGCGCGGCCGCTGGCCGGTTTTTTCCGCCGGGTTTGGCGTTGACCTGCTGGGGCTGGTGGGACAACCGGCGGCTTATGTTATCCCGGAGGCGGAGCGGCGTTTGCGCGAGGCCCTTTTGCAGGACGACCGGGTGCTGGCCGTGGAGGAATTCCGCTTTGCCCAGCAGGGCCGCAGACTGGCGGTTAGCTTTTTGGTGCGCAGCGTTTACGGCGATTTGCAGGCGGAGGTGGAGATATAAAGGGGGCGAACTTAAAGAATGTACGAAAATATGACGTATGAGAATATATTGGCTGGCATGCTGGAGCGAGTGCCCAGCCCGGTGGACAAGCGAGAGGGCGCTTTGCTTTGGGACGCTTTGGCCCCGGCGGCCTTTGAACTGGCCCGGCTTTACGAGGCTTTGGAGCTGGTTTTGCAGGAGGGTTTTGCGGACACGGCCTCCCGCGCCTACTTGATTTTGCGGGCCCGGGAACGGGGGCTTAGCCCCCGGCCGGCCAGCCCGGCCACGGCCCTGGGCCTGATTGAGGCGCAAACGGAGGTGGCCCTGGGCAGCCGTTTTTGCTGTGAGCGTTTTAACTGGCGCGTGACCCGCAGCCTGGGCGAGAACCTTTTTGAACTGGAATGTGAAGAGGCGGGCAGCGAGCCCAATGCTTATCTGGGGCGCATGGTGCCGCTGGAATATCTGAATGGTTTGAATAAGGCGGAGTTGCAGCGGCTGATTGTGCCGGGCCAGGACGAGGAGAGCACGGAGGACTTCCGGGCCCGGTACTTGCGGGATTTGGTGGAGCAGCGTTTTGGCGGCAACGTGGCGGATTACGTGGCTAAGGCGGAAAGCATTGCCGGCGTGGGCGCGGCCAAGGTGCAGGCGGCCTGGAACGGCGGTGGCACGGTGCGCCTGCTTTTGCTGGACGAAAGCTTGGGCGTGCCGGAGGCGGCTTTGGTGGAGAGAGTGCAGCAGCTTTTTGACCCCACGGGCTTGGCGGCCGGCCAGGGCGCCGGTTTGGGACTGGCCCCGATTGGTCATGTGGTGACGGTGGCGGCGGCGGAGGCCAGGGTGGTGAACGTGGCTTTGCAGCTGACCCTGCGCGAGGGCTGGCAGGCAGCCGATGTGGTTGCCGCCGTGCGCGGCTGCGTGGAGGGCTATCTGGCGGATTTGCGGGCGGAATGGGCTGCAGCCGAGCATTTAACGGTGCGCGTCAGCCAGTTGGAGGCGCGCATTTTGCAGGTGCCGGGGGTTTTGGACGTGAGCGACCTGACGCTGGCCGGCGCGGCCGCTAATTTGCAGCTGGGCGAGGTGGAAATTCCGGTGAGGGGGCAGGTAGATGTCCGATAGGCTTGTGGAAGCATATAATGCTAATGAAAACGGAAGCAGTGGGCCGGCGGAAAGCTTTGCCGCAAATGCCGGCGTGCTGGCGGGATATCTGCCGGATTTTCTGGTTAATATTCGGGATCTGGGGCAGGTTTTGCAGGTGGAGCAGCCTTATTTTCAGCAGGCTTGGCAGGCGGTGGGGCAGGCCTTGGCGGAGCAGTATATTTTGGGGGCCGGCGAGTGGGGCCTGGGACGCTGGGAGCAGCTTTTGCATTTGGAGGCCCCGGAAAGCCTGAGCCTGGACGAGCGGCGGCAGGCCTTGCTTTTGCGCCTGAATGAACAGCTGCCCTTTACTGTGATCCGCTTGCGGGAGCTTTTGGCGGCGGCTGCGCCGGCCGGGCAATATACTATGGTTTTGGACGAAAAGAATTATGTGCTGCATGTTTATATTACGCTGGCGGCCAAAGGCTGCCTGCCGGCTTTGCGCGCGCTTTTGCAGCGGGTGGCCCCGGCCAACCTGAGCTTGCATTTGCAGCTTATGTTTAATACGCACGGCAAGCTGGCGAAATTTACGCATCAGCAGCTGAGCCAATGGAGCTGCTGGGCGATTAGAGAGGAGGTTTTGGACTGATGGCGACATATACGACGAATTATCAGCTGAAAAAGCCGAGTGCGGCGGATTACTACAATATTAAGGATTTTAATGACAACGCCGACTTGATTGACAGCAAGCTGAAGCTGGGCGAGGACGCTAAAGGCCTGGCGGAAAGCTTGCAGACCGCGCAGCAGACTATGCAGACGACGGTTAATGGGCTGGTTTTGAAAGCGGTGATTTCCGTGGTGATTTGGGCGCCCCCGAACACGCAGGTGGTTTTGCAGCAGATTGGCGGCAACGGCGCTTTTTCCGGCATGGTGGGCAGTTCTATGGAGTTGCAGGCTGCTTTGGGCGCTTTGGGCAAATGGCGCGTTACCTATGTTTACGCCGGCAAAAGCTACAATAAGGAATTTTTGGTGGAGCATATTGGCCAGACCATTGTGGTGGCCGCGCCGACGCTGGCGGCTGCGCCCTGGGCTTACATCGCTAAGCTGGCGGAGGCCGGCCGGGCCCGCGAGGCTTTTATGCTGGGCGACAGCAAAAGCGTGAGCAGCAACCTGGGCAACTACGACGTGCAGATTATCGGCTTTGGGCAGGATTATCTGGCGACGCCGACTGTGGGGAACGAAACCGCCGGGCTGACCTTGCAGATGAAGAGCAGCACGCCGCATAATTACGCTTTTGACCCCAGCAGCACCTTTGACGGCGGTTGGGCTAACTGCCTGTTGCGGAGCACTACCCTGCCGGCGGTGCTTGGCAGCCTGCCAAGTGATTTGCAGACCGTGCTGAAGCCGGTGCGCAAATATACCAGCAACAGCGACAGCGGCGCGGGCCAGACCACCACCGATAAGCTGTTTTTGCTCTCCGAATATGAGCTTTACGGCGCTTGTGCGCTCTCCAATCCACAGCACTACAATGTGTTTTACGAATATTATCAGGCGGGGCATGCGGCCAACAAAAATTACAGCTACTGGCTGCGCAGTCGGGTGAAGGGCGCAGGCAACGAGGCCTATCCGGTGGTGGCGGTGACGGGTTACTTGCAACCCTCCTCCTATCGTGCGGACAGTAAATATGGCTTGTGCTTTGCTTTTTGTGTGTGATTTATTTAGTTTTGACTTGATAGGGAGGAATGAGGATTGACAATTTTGCAGAGATTGGCCCGCTTGTTGGACGTGAAAAGTCTGGTGACGCTGGCTTTGGTGTTGGTTTTGTGTGTGATGACCCTGAGCGGCCGCGAGGTGAGCGAGCTTTTTGGCAGCGCGGTGATGTTGGTTTTGGGCTTCTTCTTCGGCAAGAATGTGCGCACGGAGGGGGAGCGCACCGACGAGAATAATCTGGGAGGAAAATAAATGCAATATCCATTTAAAAAGTTCCGCTTGGGCACTCGTTATGGCACGGTGGGCCGGCTTTGGCAGGCCGGCTGGCACAGCGGACAGGATTTTATCTCCACTGCGGCGGGCGGCGACGGTTTGGTTTATCCGCTTTACGCCGGGCAGGTGCAAAAGGTGGGCCGCGGCGGCGCTTATGGCAACTGCGTTTACGTTAAGCATGCGGACGGCTACCTAACGCTTTACGCCCACCTGCGCACGGTTTACGTGCGGGCGGGCCAGAAGGTGAACGAGGACGCCGTTTTGGGCGTGGAGGGTGCGACCGGCAATGTGACTGGCCGCCACCTGCACCTGGAGGTGCACAAGGGTGAATATCGTTATCCGGCGGGGATTGACCCTTTGCAGTTTTTGCGCGAGGGGATTGCCGCCGAAAAAGAAAGAGAGGAGGCGACAGAGGTGGAAAAGCAGATTAAGCTGCGTTTGAACGGTGTGGAAAAAACTGTGGCCGCCATTGAAAAGGACGGACATAATTACGTGCGTTTGCAGGATTTGCGCGACGCGCAAATTGGCGTGGATTACGACGCGGCGGCCGGCTTGCCGGTGATTACAGCTTTGGCCAAAGAATCGAAAAAAATTTGACAATAGGGGCTGTAATAATTTTTTTTATGTGGTATAATAAAATATGCTAAATTTTATAAATAAGAAAAAGCTGCGGCGTTGGTTGAATTTTGCTTTGCGCCATTTTGCGGCCGGTATATTTCGGGGCATGGGTTTTGCGCTGGGCTTCTTTTTGCTCAGCGCTCTGGCCTTGTATCTTTTGAACCTGCTGGTGGATTTGGGAATCCCGGTTTTGGGCGATTTCATTGCTCAGCTGCTGTTTTACGTGCAGGAGGTGCAGCGGGTGAAAGGTTTGGGTTAATTATTCTTTGGGAAATTGAGGTTGTTTGATGATTTTTGTGTTGATTATTGGGCTGGGCTTGCTGCTTGACCAGCTTAGCAAATGGCTGGTGGTGCAAAACCTGCCCTTGGGCGGCAGCGTGGAGGTTTGGGGGCCCGTTTTGCAGCTGCACCACGTGCGGAACACCGGCGCGGCCTGGAGCCTTTTCAGCGACAGCACCTTTGGGCTGGCCGTGTTTTCCGTGCTGCTTTTGGCCCTGCTGGCCGTTTGGTTTTTTTTGACCCCCGGCAAAACCCGCGCCGGCCGCGGCCAACGCCTGGCCCTGAGCGTGGTGATGGCCGGGGCCTTGGGGAATATGGTTGACCGCTTCCGTTTGGGCTATGTGGTGGATTTTTTGGAGCTGCCGCATTGGCCGGTTTTTAACGTGGCGGATATGCTGCTGTGCTGCGGGGTGGCCGGACTGGCCTTGTTGCTGCTGTTTGAGGGGAAGCTGAAATAAGAAAAACCGAAATAAACGTAAATATAAAATTAACATATTTTAGGAAGATTTTATGAACGAGTTACATTTTTTGATAACGGAGGCGGAAGCCGGCCAGCGGATTGATTTGTTTTTGACGGCTTATGCGGCGGAGGGGCAATCGCGCTCCTTTTGGCAGAAGCTGCTGAAGCAGGGCGGCGTGCTGGTGCGGCCGGCCGGACTGCCGAAAGCCGCGGCGGCCAAGCCGAACTACACCCTGCGGGCCGGGGACGAGCTTTGGGCCAGCCTGCCGGAGCCGGAGCCCTTGCAGGCGGAGCCGGAGGATATTCCGCTGGCGGTGGTGTTTGAGGACGCCGACCTGCTGGTGGTGAATAAGCCGCGGGGCATGGTGGTGCACCCGGCGGCCGGCAACTGGCAGGGAACGCTGGTGAACGCCCTGCTGGCCCATTGCCGCGACCTTTCCGGGATTAACGGGGTTTTGCGGCCGGGCATTGTGCACCGCCTGGACAAGGATACGACGGGCCTGATTATTGTGGCTAAAAGCGACCGCGCCCACCAAAAGCTGGCCGAGGAATGGCATACGGGAGCGGTTAATCGCTGGTATCTGGCTTTGCTGCATGGGAGCATGGCGGAGCCCGGCGGCACCATTGACGCACCACTGGGCCGCAGCTCCAAAGACCGCAAGAAGATGGCTGTTCTGCCGGGCGGCGGGCGGCGGGCTGTGACGCATTATCAGGTTTTGGAGCGCCTGGGCGGCTACACCCTGGTACGCTGCAAGCTGGAAACCGGGCGGACGCACCAAATCCGGGTGCATATGAAATATTTGGGCCACCCTTTGGTGGGTGATAAGCTTTACGGGCCGCGGAATACGCCCGATGTCGGGCTGCTGCTGCATTCCGCGCGGTTGCAGTTTGTGCACCCAATCAGTGGGGAAACGATTGAGCTTGAGGCCCCGCTGCCGGCGGATTTTGCCGCTTTCTTGGCGGATCTGAGAAAGGCGGAGGCCTGATTTGTGATTTTGGCGTGAGGAGGAACGGAAAATGAGCGAGCCTAATTTGTTCAGCGGGCAGGCGGACGCCAACCGCCGCCGGGCAGAACCCCTGGCGGCCCGCATGCGCCCCCGCAGCTTGGCGGAATATGTGGGGCAGGAGCAGATTTTGGGGCCGGGGCGTTTGCTGCGCCGGGCCATAGAGGCCGACCAGTTGTCATCGCTGCTGTTTTACGGGCCGCCGGGAGTGGGCAAGACCTCTCTGGCGCGGGTGATTGCCAACACCACCAGCAGCAGCTTTAAGCAGCTTTCCGCCGTGGGCACCGGCGTGGCGGAGCTGCGGGCCGTTTTGCAGGCGGCCCGGCAAAATCTGGAGCTCTACAATATGCGCACGGTGTTGTTTATTGACGAAATCCACCGCTTTAACAAGGGACAGCAGGACGCTCTACTGCCGGCGGTGGAGGACGGAACGGTTATTTTGATCGGTGCAACCACCGAAAATCCCTATTTTGAGGTGAACGGGGCGCTGCTCTCTCGCTCCCGCATTTTCCGTTTGGAGCCTTTGCAGAAGCAGCATATTCGGGCCCTTTTGCTGCTGGCCCTGCGCGACAAGGAGCGGGGTTTGGGCAATTTTCAGGTAGATATGCAGGAGGAGGCCTTGCTGCACATTGCCGACGCGGCGGCCGGGGACGCCCGCAACGCCTACAACGCGCTGGAGCTGGCCGTGCTGACGACCGCCCCGGCGGCGGACGGCCTGCGGCATATTACCCTGGAGGTGGCGGCGGAGAGTATTCAGCAGAAGGCTTTGCATTACGATAAGCAGGGGGATAATCACTACGATGTGATTTCCGCTTTTATCAAGAGCATGCGCGGTTCCGACCCGGACGCGGCCCTGCATTATCTGGCGCGAATGATTCGGGCCGGCGAGCAGCCGGAATTTATCTGCCGGCGGATTATTATTTGCGCGGCGGAGGACGTGGGCTTGGCTGACCCGCAGGCGCTGCAAGTGGCCACGGCCTGCATGGACGCGGTGCATTTTGTCGGCTGGCCGGAGGCGCGGATTCCCTTGGCCCTGGCCGCGGTTTACGTGGCGCGGGCCCCCAAAAGCAACAGCGCCTACTTGGGGATTGACGCGGCCCTGGCTGATGTGGACAAGCTGGGCGATTTTGCCGTGCCGCGCCACCTGCGCGACAGCAGTTATCCGGGCGCTAAGCAGTTTGGCCATGGGGCCGGTTACAAATATGCGCATGATTTTGGCGGTTACGTGCAGCAGCAGTATCTGCCGGACGAACTAAAGGGCCGGAAGTATCTGAACCCAACCGGCAACGGAGCCGACCAGACTGCGCCTTGGTTTGCGGATCAGAAACAGGGCCGGGATTAAGCTGGGGTATTAGTCGATATATTAATGTCGATATATTTAATATAGAAGAAAAATTGTCTAATTGGGAAATGTTTATAATAGAAGAGAAAGATAAGGAGCGGATTTTAGTATGAAATACATAGTTATATTGGCGGACGGCATGGCGGATTGGCCCTGCCCGCAGTTGGACGGCAAAACGCCGATGACGGTGGCGAACAAGCCGCACATTAACGCGATGGCGGGCGGCGGCATTTGCGGCCTGTGCCAGACGGTGCCGCCGGAATTTGCGCCGGGCTCCGACGTGGCGAACCTTTCGATTATGGGCTACGCGCCGCAGGAGTTTTATCGCGGGCGTTCCTCCTTGGAGGCGCTTTCCGCTGGGGTGCCGCTGGGCGAGGGCGACTTGAGCCTGCGGGCTAATTTGGTGCAGCTCTCTGACGAGCCGGACTTTTTGCAGCGCACGATGGTTGACTACTCCGGCGGGGATATTGCCACCGAGGATGCTTGCGAGCTGATTGCCGCTGTGGCGGCGGAGCTGGACACCGATTTGGTGCAGCTGTTTCCCGGGGTTTCCTATCGGCATATTTTGCTGCGGCGTGGAGCGGCGGCGGACGCTACCACTTATACCCCGCCGCACGATATGATGGGCGAGAGGGTGGCCGACCGCCTGCCGCAGGGCCCTGGCGCGGCCGAAATGCTGGAGTTTATGCGCCGGGCCAGCGAGATTTTGGCCCGCCAGCCCTACAACCTGGCTAAGGCCGCTAAGGGCGAGGGCTTTGCTAACGCTTTGTGGCTTTGGGGGCCGGGCACCAAGCCGCTGCTGCCTAATTTTCAGCAGCGTTGGGGCAAAAAGGGCGGCGTTTTGAGCGCGGTTGACCTGCTGCGCGGCATTGGTATTGCGGCGGGAATGGATATTTTGCATTTGTCTACCGCGACCGGGCGGCCGGAAACGGACTTCCGCGGCAAGGGCGAGGTAGCGGCGGCCTACTTGCAGGGCGGCGCGGACTTTGTTTACGTGCATGTGGAGGCCCCGGACGAGAGTGGCCACCAAGGTCTGCTGGACAAGAAAATCAGCGCAATTGAGCGGATTGACCAGGAAACTATTCCGCCGATTTTGGACGCGCTGGCGGCGATGGGCGAGGATTATCGGATGTTGGTTTTGCCAGACCATTTTACGCCGCTGGAGATCCGCACCCACGCGCGGGACGCGGTGCCTTTTGTGCTGTTTGACAGCCGCCACCATAAATTGGACAACCCGGTGGTGCACGACGAGGCCCGCGCGGCGGCCCAGGGCCTGCTTTTGCCGAACGGCCCCTGCCTGTTGGAGAAGCTGTTTGATGAAAATGTCTTTTAAGATATTGACAAACTATGTTGGGTAGTTAAATATTAAAATTTTTTATAATGAGAGTTTGTGTAGATTGGAATGAACAATAATAGTTTTAGGCAGGGTTTAAGAGATGGCGTGCCCATTGGGCTGGGCTACTTTTCCGTGGCTTTTACCTTTGGTTTGGCGGCTGTGGCGGCCGGCCTGCCCCTTTGGGGACCGATTTTGATTTCTATGAGCAATGTGACCTCCGCCGGGCAGTTTGCCGGCTTGCAGGTGATCGCCGCCTGCGGCACCTTTGTGGAGTTGGCCTTGTCCCAGCTGATTATTAATATGCGTTACGCTTTGATGAGCCTTTCCCTCTCCCAGAAGCTGGACGGGACGGTGCGCCTGCGCGACCGCTTTTTGATTGCCTTTGTGAATACGGACGAGGTTTTTG
This sequence comes from Bacillota bacterium, assembly GCA_021769035.1. Classification (GTDB taxonomy): domain Bacteria; phylum Bacillota; class Dehalobacteriia; order UBA4068; family UBA4997; genus Avidehalobacter. The sequence goes on from JAETTP010000015.1 coordinate 35,807, forward strand.
CCGTGGCGGCCGGCCGGCCGGGCGAGGTTGGCCGGGCTTATATGTTTGGCCTGATTTGCGCGCCCTACTTTGGCTGGGCCGGCGGCACGGTGCTGGGCGCGGCGGCCGGCGATTTTTTGCCGGCCTCGGTGGCCTCGGCTTTGGGCATTGCGATTTACGGCATGTTTTTGGCGATTATTATCCCGCCGGCTAAGCAGAACCGGGCCATTGTGGCGGTTATTCTGCTGGCGGTGGCTTTAAGCTGCCTTTTGCAATGGGCGCCGATTTTCGCCGGCCTGGGCAGCGGCTTTGTAATCATTATCTGCACTCTGCTGGCGGCCGCCTTTGCGGCCTGGAAATTCCCGATTAAGGAGGCGGCTGATGAGTGAGTTGAGCAACGGTCTGCTTTTGGCTTATATTGGCGTGATGGCTTTGGTAACTTATTTAATCCGTTTGCTGCCGCTGGTGTTGTTTACCCAGAAGATTAATAATGTTTTTGTGCGCTCCTTTTTATATTACGTGCCTTATGCCGTTTTGGGGGCGATGACGGTGCCGGCCATTTTTACCTCCACCAGCAGTGTGATTTCCGCCGTTTTGGGCGGTTTGACGGCGGTGTTTTTCGCCTATCGTGAGAAGAGCCTGCTTTTTGTGGCCGTGGCGGCCAGCCTGGTGGCGTTTTTGGTGGAGAGGGTTTTGGAGGTGTTGGTTTAGGCTTGTCTTAATACTTTGATGTAATTGTTTAGTTTTTTTAGGGATTCTTCCATTTCCTGCAATATGTGTATGCAGGGCCATAAGGCGTTGGCGTTTCGATAGGCCCATTCTGGATAGTTTTGAAAGGCCTCATATATGGCTTGCAGCAAGCTGGCCAGGCTTTGGGTTTGATCGGCCAGGTCGTATAGGCAATCCGTTAAATCGTTTAAGGAATTGCACTTTTCAGGATTGGTTTCAAACATTGATTGCACACTCCCTTGCCATTGAATAATCCAATTATAAATTAATTTTTTCAATTTGTCAAGGTGTGTTTCTTGATTTATCCACTTTTTTTTGATATTATATGAATTGCGAGAGGTAATTTTATGAATTTGGGTGACAGAATAAAAACCATATTATGGGAGAATAATCTGAAGCAAAAAGACTTTGCGGCTGAAATTGGCGTGACTGAAAGCCATATATCCAAACTGATTAATGACCCCAAGGTTGGTTTGTCTAAATCTCTGGCGGCGCTTATTGAATCAAAATATGGTTACAGTGCAAAATGGATACTTGACGGAGTGGAGCCAAAATTTAAGCAGGTTAGTGAGGAGCGTAATTTGTCCGAGCTGCACCAGAGGGCGATTACCAAATTGGAGAAAATGAGCGAGAAACAGGTTGTGGCTGTTTTGGCTTTCATTAACGCATTGGAGGAAGTGGAGAAAATTTTTTCAGAAAACGGGGAAGCATAAATGGGACTTACCAATCGCTAAGTGTTTACGCAAAAAGGGGACGGTTGTTTTGTTTGAACAACTGTCCCCTTAATTTTTTGTGAAATCTTAATTAAGCTTTAATGTTCATTGTCGGCGGGTTGGGGGCCGGGGCCGGCGCGGCGGCATAAGCGGCGCGGCCGGCTTGCCGGCGGGCCCGACGCACCTTGCGTAGCTCAGGCGAGTCGGTGTAATCGGCGCGGTTGGCTGTGCCAGTGGCGGCGGCCGGTTTTACGCCGACGGTTTGGCTGGTTTGGCCGGTGGTCGGTTTATAAGCTGCTGTCTGGTCGCCTGTGGACTCAGTGTCAACCGCCGGCTTTTCGGTGGTGTCCGGATTGAGTTCCAGGTCGACGTCCGGCTGCTGCGGTTTGCTCGGCTTTTGGTCCGGCTTCGGCTTTTTGTGAACCTGCTGTTTTTCCTTTTCCTCCTTGTGGGCTTTGGCCTGCTCTGCTTCGGTGGGCAGGCGATTGTACTCGCCGCTGCTCACAAAGGCCCGCGTGCTGGCTTCTATTCTGTCGCAACGCATTTTTTCCTGCATGCAGATTTCCAGCTTTTTCTCCAGCGGGATTTTGGAATTGTGTTGGACGGAGCCGACGATGGCCATTGAGGAGGCCAGGTGCGTCATTTTCAGGCGCTGCACTTCCTCCTTGGTGCGGCATTGGCGGAGCTTTTGCTCAAAAGCCTTTTGCTCCTGCTCACTGGAACGCAGTTTTTCGTAAGCCTGCGGATTTTTGGCTTGCAGATACTGCCGTTCCTTTTGGGTCAGCTTTTTGCCGGCATAGATTTTTTGCATGATGTTGTTCAGCTTTTTTTTGCTTTGCTCGTCATCATCATCTTGGTTGCCGTAAAGGCTGCTGCGGGATTTTTTTAGCGTTTCCTGGGCGGTGCTGAGCCATTCGTCCAGCGACTTTTTGTGGCTGGTGTAATCGCCGCTTTGCTGTTTAAGATTCCACTGCGTCTGCAACTTCATGGTTTTGGTGTAGGTGTTGACCGACCCCATGATTGAGAGGCTCATAGAAATTCCTCCTTTTTTCAGACGGTAAAATTTAGCGTATTCACTATAATTATATTCCTGCGACGGACATTTGTCAATATTTTTGTGAGGGTGCAATTTATATAATAGGAATAATTTGTGAAGATAATCTTGCTTTTTTTGTATTTTTATAATATAATATGAAAATAATTCAGAGAGTTTGGGAGGAATGGCGATTGAAAATGCGGGCTTTTAGGGCGGCCCTGCCCTACACGCTGCCGATTGCGGTGGGCTTTTTGTTTTTGGGAGTGTCCTACGGCTTTTTAATGCGCAGCTTGGGCTTCTCCTTTGTGTATCCAATGCTGATGAGCCTGTTTATCTTTGCGGGCTCTATGGAGTTTGTGGCGGCACATTTGCTGCTGCTGCCTTTTAACCCCTGGCGCGCTTTTGGCCTGGCTTTGATGGTGAACGCCAGGCATTTGTTTTATGGCATTTCAATGTTGGATAAATATAAGGGGCTGGGCTGGAAAAAGCCTTACTTGATTTTTGGTATGTGCGACGAATCATTTACCATTAACTGCACCGTGCAGCCGCCGGCGGACGTGGACCGCGGCTGGTTTATGTTTTTTGTGACCCTGCTAAACCAGCTTTACTGGGTGGGCGGCGCCACCCTGGGCGGTCTTTTGGGTTACATAATTAAGTTCGACACTACCGGCATTGATTTTGTGATGACGGCCCTTTTTGTGGTGATGTTTTTGGGCCAGTGGGACGAGGCCAAGGAACACCGGCCGGCCCTGGTGGGGTTGGGCTGCGCCTGCCTGTGCCTGCTGCTTTTTGGTAGCGACAATTTTGTGTTGCCGGCTATGGCCCTGATTGTTTTGTGTTTTACGCTGGATCGCAAGCGGGCCGAGAATAAGCAAAGGGAGGCGGCCTGATGACGATTACTCAGCAAATTGTGACTATTTTGGCGGTGGTGGCCGGCACGATGCTGACGCGCTTTTTGCCTTTTTTGATTTTTCCGGAGGGACGCAAGCCGCCTAAGTATATAACTTATCTGGGGACGGTTTTGCCTTATGCGGTTATTGCCTTGTTGGTGGTTTACTGCCTGCGGGAGGCGGTTTTTGCCAGCCTGCACGGTTTGCCGGAACTGTTGGCGATTGCCTTTATTGTTTTGTTGCACAGGTGGCGAAAAAATACGTTGCTGAGCATTGCCGGCGGCACGGTTTTTTATATGCTGCTGGTGCAGAATGTTTTTGGTTAAATTAGATAATAAAACGAAGCGAACGCCGCTCGGCCTGTTGCACAGGCGGGCGGCGTTCATTTTGTTCTCTTTGTTCATTTTTTTGTAATGGTTCGGCGGGCGAGGATTTAATGTAAATCTTTTTAGGAACAATTTAAGGCGAAAGACGTCGCCTTAATTACCTGCGGCACGGCAGCAGATTATTTCCCGTTATCTACCACGGCTGGGGATACTTCGTAAATATTTTTGACTTCCTTGAGCACATAATGTGTGATGGTGCCGGAAACTCCGGGAATTTCTTTCACAAAACGGTGCAAATCCTCCAGCTCCTCCGAGGATTTACAGCAGATTTTCAGGTTGAAATCAAAATCACCTGTTAAATAGTAGCAATCTACGATGTTGGGATTGCTTTGTACGGCTTCCACAAAGCTATCGTAAAAACGCGGGTGCTCCAGGCGAACCTCCATAACTGCCAGAACATCATAGCCTAGCTTGCGTGAATCCAACAACACGGTGTACTGTTTTACCACGCCGTTTTCCTCCAGCTTGTGAATTCTGTCCAGCACCGCAGACACCGAAAGGTGGATGCGCTTGCTGATGCTGGAGGCCGTTTCACGTCCGTTATCTTGCAAAATTTTTAGTATGACTAAATCAATGTTATCCATATGCTATTCATCCTTTGTTTTGAAACAAGCCGTCAATGTCAAATTATCTCCCTCTTTCACTAAAAATCCGAACCTTAATTTATATTTTAACATATTTAGGGGATTTTGTAAACATAATTTTTAGATTTTTGCAACTATTTTAAAAATCCGCTGATAATCTGAGCTTCGGCTTCGGCCTCCGTCAGCCCCAAGGTTTGCAGCTTCAAAATCTGTTCCCCAGCGATTTTGCCGATGGCTGCCTCGTGGATTAAACTGGCGTCGGAATGATTGGCAGAAATTTCCGGTATGGCGGAAATTTGGGCTTCGTCCATAATAATGCCATCACATTCCGAATGGCCGCTGCAAGGAGCGTTGCCCACAATGTTGGAGCAAAAAATCTGCCGGCTTTTTCCGGCGGCCACGCTGCGGGAGGACACGCTGCAAGAGGCTCCGGCGCCGTTCATCTCCACGTTGAAGTGGGTTTCCGCCAGCTGGTGGCCGTGCGTCATAATCTTTTCTTTAATCACCAGAGTGGAGCCGGCTTGCAGGATAGCGTCGGTGCGGCGGATAGTGGAGTCCACACCCTTGATTTGGACGGTTTCCATTTCCAGATAAGCGCCCTCGGCCAGCTCCGCCACGGTGTGCGGATTCATAATCCGTTGGCCGGAGCCGTCGCCTTCGCCATAGTGCTTTTCTATATAGCGGACGCGGGCGTTTGCACCGACGAAAAAGCGGTGCAGGCCGTCGTGCTCGGCCTTTTCCGCGCCGGCGTTGTGGATGCCGCAGCCGGCCACGATGATTACGTCGGCATTTTCGCCGATGTAAAAATCGTTATAGACGGTTTCCGTCAGGCCGCTTTGGCTGAGCACCACCGGGATATGGACGCTCTCGTTTTTGGTGCCGGGCTTGATGTGAATATCAATGCCGGGCTTGTCCTGCTTGGTTTCAATTTGGATATTGGCGGTGCTGCGCCGGCCGGCCCCCTCGCCGTTTAAGCGCAGGTTGTAGGCGCCGGTGGGTATGTCGTGCAGGTCGGCCACGGCGGCCAGCAAATTTTGGGTGATGGCGTCTGGCTTAGTCATTGCGGTTTCCTCCTTTGCAGGCGCTGTATTTGTAATCAATGTTTAACAGGCAGGGCAGGATTTCGCTTTGCGGGCCGCGCTGCACAATTTGGCCGCCGGAGAGCACCACCAGCTCGTCGGCGATAGCCAAAATCCTCTCTTGGTGGGAGATGACGATGATACTGGCCTGGCTTTGTTTGCGCATATTGGCGAAAACGTCGATTAAGTTGTTGAAGCTCCAGAGGTCGATGCCGGCCTCCGGCTCGTCGAACAGGGAAAGCTTGGTTTGGCTGCCGCGGGCCAAAATGCCGGCGATTTCAATGCGCTTTAGCTCGCCGCCGGAAAGCTTGCCGTCTACCTCGCGGTTGACGTAATCGCGGGCGCAGAGGCCTACCTCGGAAAGGTACTGGCAAACGTCGGCGGTGGACATCTTATGGCCGGCTGCCAGCGAGATTAAATCGGCCACGGTGAGGCCTTTGAAGCGCACCGGCTGCTGGAAAGCGAAGCTTACTCCCAGCTTGGCCCGCTCTGTGATACCCAGTTGGGTTATATCCTGGCCGTTGAAAATGATTTGGCCGCCGCTGGGCTTTTCTATGCCCATAATCAGGCGGGCCAGCGTGGTTTTGCCGCTGCCGTTGGGGCCGGTGATGACTATAAAACGGCCGTCGGGCAGTTGCAGGTTGACGTCCTGCAATATCTGTTTGCCCTCCACGGCGAATGAGATATTTTTAAGCTCAAGCATTTGTTTCTCCTTTCAGCTTGTCCCTGGCGATCCGGCAGAGGGGCAGCAGCAGACCGCCGGCAGCGTTGCCCAGCGTCATCAGCAGCAGCCAGGCCCAGGTGTGGGCTTGCCCCCAAAGACCGGCCATGGAAAAGTAAAACATGTTGGCTACACAGTGTTCAAAGCCGCAGAGAATGAAAACGGAAACCCCGAAAAAGAGCCCCAGATACTTGCCCAGCTCATGCCCGTTGGAACGGAAGCCCTCCACGGCTATATACATCAGGACGTTGCAGAAAACGGCCAGAATGAAGATACTCAGCGGGCCGTCGGCCAGCTTGGTTGCACAGAGGCCGGCAGCTTTTTCCGCAAAGGGGCCGGCTAGCCGGGTGAGGCTGAGCAGATTGGCCACCAGCCAGGCCCCCACCAGGTTGCCCAGCCATACTAGCAGCAGAAACAGCAGATAAGCCGGGCGGAAGTGATTGTCCGGGGCATAGCCCACCTTGCCGGTGAACAGATTGAAGCCGTTTACGCAGACGGTGAACAAGCCCACCGTGAAGAACAAGGCCCCCAGGATTTTGTTATCCAGGGCCAGAAAGATCGCGCCGCCTAGGGCGATGGCCAGGCCGGCCAGCACGGCGTAGAGAAAATCAGCCAGCAGGCTTTTGGCGTTGCTCATTGGGCGTCCTCCTGCCAGCCCTTGCAGACGTTGACCCAGCTTTGGGCTTGGCTGAGCTGCTCCAGCTCCGGCAGACTGAGGCGCACGGCGCTGTTGCTGCTGCCGGCGGCCGGATAGACGGTGGCGAAGCGTTTTAGGGAATCGTCCAGATAAACAGCTACGCCGGGGTTTAGGGCAAAGGGGCAGACGCCGCCCACCGCGTGGCCAATCAGCGGCTCCGCTTGCTCGGCCGGCAGCATTTTGGCTTTGAAGCCGAACTGCTGCTTGAAGCGGGAGTTGTCCACCTTGGCGTCGCCGGCAGCCACCACCAGCAGGCAGCGGAAGCCTTGTTCAGCCAGGGCGCTGGCCTCCGGCACGGCAAAGCCCAGGCTTTTGGCAATGTGGGCCGGTTGGCAGCCAACCGCCTGCGCGGCCAGCTCCACCGTGGCGCTGGCCCCGGGCTCGGCAAATTCCAGCAGGCGGTCAGCATAGCCCTGCTGGTCCAAATATTGTTTAACTTTTTCTATCAATTTAGTATACCTCCAATTTGTGACAATATCTATCGAACAGGCGTTTTTAGCGAAATTTTCTATTGCCTAGTTGATTGCTATATATTTTAACCTATCAGCAGGTAATTTGTCAAGCTTTTGTGAGCCGAGCCGGATAAATTTTGACTAAGTTTTGCAAAAAAATGATTGTAGTGCTGTGTTTTGTATGCTATAATAGAAGAAAATGGGGGACAGACCCCAGTTAGTTCCCCAAAAGAAATGTTTAACGTAGTTAAATACAAATTAATGGGGGTATGCTTATGAACGGAAGCAGAATAATTGCCGCCGAGGAGGCTTTTCTGTATAATCAGGGTACTTATTTTCATGCCTATAACAAGCTGGGCGCGCATAGGATGGAAATGGACGGCCAGGCGGGCTGGGGTTTTGTGGTTTGGGCCCCGGCGGCCATTAACGTTTGGCTGGTGGGCGATTTTAACGGCTGGCAGAGCGAGGGCTTTGCGATGCAGCCTCTGCCGGGCGGCTTTTGGCAGCTTTTCACCACTGCGCCCCAGCTGGGCGACCTTTACAAGTTCCGGCTGCAAACCAAACACGGAAGGCTGCTTTACAAGGCGGATCCGTTTGCCTTTGCGGCGGAAAAACGCCCCGGCACGGCCAGCAGGCTGGCGGATTTGACCTACGCCTGGCAAGACGCGGATTGGCTGGCCAAACGCCGCCGCGGCAGCCACTTTGAAAAGCCGCTGAACATCTACGAAATGCACCTGGGCAGTTGGCGGCGCAAGGAGGGCACGGAGGACAACCCGGAGGGCTTTTTGTCCTATCGGGAATTGGCGGAACAGTTGCCGGAATATCTTCAGAAAATGGGCTACACCCATGTGGAGCTTTTGCCGGTGATGGAGCACCCCTTTGACGGCTCCTGGGGTTATCAGATTACCGGATACTTTGCCCCCACCAGCCGCTACGGCGGGCCGCAGGATTTTATGTATTTGGTGGATTGCCTGCACCGGGCGGGCATTGGCGTGATTTTGGACTGGGTGCCGGGCCATTTTTGCCGCGATGAGCACGGGCTGGTGCAGTTTGACGGCGGCAACCTCTACGAGGCGGAGGAGCATGTGGAATGGGGCACTTACAAGTTTAACTTCCGCAAGCAGGAAGTTTTGAGCTTTTTAATCAGCAACGCCATCTTTTGGCTGGACGTTTACCACGTGGACGGCTTGCGCTGCGATGGCGTGAGCAGCATGATCTATCTGAACTACGGCGTAGGCGACGACGAGCCGCACCGCTTTAACGAAAAAGGCGGCGAGGAGGATTTGGCGGCGGTGGCTTTTTTGCAGAAGCTGAACCAGACCGTCAGTCAATATTATCCCGATGTTTTCACGGTGGCCGAGGAGAGCACCGCCTGGCCGCTGGTGACTTACCCGCCGGCAGACGGCGGCTTGGGCTTCCATTACAAATGGGATATGGGTTGGATGAACGACACCCTTAAATATATGTCAATAGATTTCCCGGGGCGGTTTTATAATCACCGCCTGCTTACATTTTCAATGATGTATGCTTTTAATGAGAACTTTGTGCTGCCGCTTTCTCACGACGAGGTGGTGCACGGCAAGCACTCTCTGATTGGCCGTATGCCGGGCGATTACTGGCGACAGTTTGCCAACCTGCGCCTGCTTTATCTTTATCAGATGACGCACAGCGGCGCTAAGCTGAATTTTATGGGCAACGAGATGGCCCAGTTTATCGAATGGCGTTTTGCGGAGCAGCTGGAGTGGTTTTTACTGGATTACGAAAAGCATGCGCAATATCAGCATTTTGTGAGCCAGCTTAATCAGCTTTATCTGCGGGAGCCCTCTCTCTGGCGGCAAAACTATAGCTGGGACGGCTTTAAGTGGTTGGAGGCGGACAATGCGGAGCAATCGGTGCTGCTGTTTTTGCGCAGCCGCCTGCCTTTTGACCGGGCCGGGCGCGGCGATTACACCTTGGTGGTGCTGAACTTTTTGCCCGAAACCTATCAGGAATATGAGGTGGGCGTGCCGGAGGCCGGCGATTATCTGGAGATTTTTAACAGCGATGCGCCGGAGTTTGGCGGCAGCGGCAAGCTGAACCCCGGCCGCCTGAAGGCGGAAAAGCAACACCGGCACGGCCAGCCTTACGTTTTGAAGCTGAACGTGCCCCCGGTGGGCGGCCTGATTATTAAATCGGTTAAGTGAACAGGAAAATAGCCCTGTGCTTTGATAAAAATTAATTAATTTATATAAAATAGTTTCCAAGATGGTTTATAGGAGGTAGATAAATGATGTTTAAGAACACCGAGGAATTTATTAAGGAATATCACAGTGAGTTTTTGCGTTCCGTGGGCGAATCCTTTGAAAGCAGCGATCCCTGGCAGAAGTATATGGCGCTTGCCCGCTTGATCTGCACCAAAGCGATGCATCAATCAGTGCTGACGCAGCAGCGTCAGTTGGCCAGCGGCTCCAAACGGGTTTACTACTTTTCTATGGAATTTTTGATTGGCCGCCTGCTGAAAAACTATCTGATTAATCTGGGCATTGAAGACCTGGTGCGCGAGGGCTTGGAGCAAATGGGCGAGGATTTGGATGATTTGTGCAATTACGAGCCGGACCCCGGCCTGGGCAACGGTGGTTTGGGCCGCCTGGCCGCTTGCTTTTTGGATTCTCTGGCTAGCCAGGGCTATGCCGGCTACGGCATGGGCCTGCGCTACGACTACGGCCTGTTCCGCCAGAAGATTGTGGACGGCCGTCAGACTGAGCAGCCCGACGCTTGGC
>JAETTP010000086.1 GCA_021769035.1 Bacillota bacterium
TATAAAACAAACGCCTCCACACAGCCAGCGCCGAGGCGTTTGCTTTCAATCTCCCTAAAATATCGGATTACGGCCTACTGCCAGTCGCTCCTCTGGGGCTAGTCAAATTTAATACAAAATTCGGGGCTGTTCCGGTGATAGTAGCAGAAGCCTGTGTCCCTGGCGCACCAGTAGATACTGTGCCAATAGTCAGCACTGGCGTTAAGCCATCTAAACCATGATGACCAGTAGCTCCAGTAGGTCCAGTTGGGCCGGTTGGGCCGGTTGGGCCGGTCGCACCCCTAGTACCAGTTGCCCCAGATACACCAGCAGGACCTGTCGGCCCAGAGGGGCCTGTCGGACCAGAAGGGCCTGTCGGGCCAGAAGGACCGGTCGGACCAGTAGGACCTGTTGGACCAGAGGGACCTGTTGGACCAGAGGGACCTGTTGGACCAGAGGGGCCGGTCGGACCAGTAGGACCTGTTGGACCAGAGGGACCTGTTGGACCAGAGGGACCTGTTGGACCAGAGGGACCGGTCGGACCAGAGGGACCGGTCGGACCAGAGGGACCGGTCGGACCAGAGGGACCGGTCGGACCAGAGGGACCGGTCGGGCCAGTGGGCCCAGGCAAACCAGTGGAACCAGTTGGGCCAGTTGCTCCTGACAAACCAGTAGGCCCGGTTGGACCGGTCGGGCCAGTGGGCCCTGGCAAACCAGTGGAACCAGTAGGCCCGGTTGGACCGGTCGGGCCAGGCAAACCTGCCACGCCGGTGGGCCCGGTTGCGCCGGCAGCGCCAGCAGCGCCAGTTGGGCCGGTTGCTCCGGTTGGCCCAGTGGGCCCTGACAAACCAGTGGAACCAGTAGGCCCGGTTGGACCGGTCGGGCCAGGCAAACCTGCCACGCCGGTGGGCCCGGTTGCGCCGGCAGCGCCGGCAGCGCCAGTTGGGCCGGTTGCTCCGGTTGGCCCAGTGGGGCCGGTCGGGCCTGGCAAACCAGCAGGGCCAGTGGGGCCGGTAGCCCCAGCGGCGCCAGTCGGGCCTGTTGCTCCGGCAGCACCAGTCGCACCAGCATAACCAGTCGGGCCTGTTGCTCCAGCTGCACCAGTTGCACCTGTGGGGCCAGTTGCACCAGCTACACCAGTTGCGCCAGTTGCACCAGCTACACCATTAGCGCCAGTGGGGCCGGTGGGACCAATCGGGCCTCTTGCGCCGTCTGCACCAGTGGGGCCAATCGGGCCTCTTGCTCCATCCGCACCAGTGGGGCCGGTGGGGCCAATCGGGCCTCTTGCACCGTCTGCGCCAGTTGCGCCGGTTGCGCCTGTCGCACCAGTGGGGCCAGTTGCACCTGTCGGGCCGGTGATTCCTCCTGTGGGGCAAGTTGAGCCGGTGGGACATACCTGACGGCAACATCCGCACCCTCGGCCCCCGCAGCCAAACCCACGGCCTGAACAAGGCGAAATGATAGAAAAATTAAATCTATCCATAATCAAATAACCTCCTGATAAGTATATTGCTTCGGCCTCTTAAATCTGAAAACCAAGGCCTAATACAATATATGTACAACATCACCAAGAGGTCACTGCCAACCTGTTTAAGCCCGCAAATCAAATTAAAGCGGCGTTTTTCACACGGAACGCCGCTTTAATATTCCTTTCAGTCAAACAGGCCCGCCAATTAAAGGCGAGCCCGCTTGTAAACTTTTTTATTTTAATAATTACGAGTGACGTCACGGGAAAGCTTAAACCGCCCCACCAGCTGCTTCAGGGATTGCGCCTCAGCCGAAAGCTGTTCGCTGGCCGCCGCGCTCTGCTCTGAAGTGGCGCTGTTGGTTTGCACCACGCTGGAAATTTGGTCGATACCAACAGAAACCTGCTCAATCTCATCGGCCTGCTCATTTGAGGCCGTGGCAATCTGGTCAATGGAAGCCACCACCGATTGCATACTATCCACAACCTGGCGTAGAGTGTCTGCGGTGTTGGTGGAAATTTTCGCGCCCTTGCCCACAGCGCTGCTGGAACGCTCAATGAGCTTGGCCGTGTTCTGCGAGGCTTCCGCTGATTTGCCGGCCAAATTGCGCACTTCATCTGCAACCACGGCAAAACCTTTGCCGGCCTCGCCGGCCCGTGCCGCCTCAACGGCTGCATTCAAAGCCAAAATGTTGGTCTGGAAAGCAATATCTTCAATCGTCTGAATAATCTTGCTGATTTCCTCTGAGCTGTTACGGATTTCATTCATAGCCTGCATCAAGTCGGCCATTTCCTGGTTGCACTTATCCACCTCGTCGCTGGCAAAGTTGGTTTGATTTCGCGCCTCCTGCGCCCGCTCCGCCGTGCCTTTAACCTGCTCGGAAATGCTGCTGATGGAAGCCGCCAGCTCCTGCACGGCGCTGGCCTGCTCCACAGAACCTTGGCTTAAAGCCTGCGCCCCGGTGGAAACCTGTTCGCTGCCGCCGGAAACCTGCTCAGACGAGTAATTAATCTGCATCAAAGTCTGGCTCAGTTCCAGTTTTAGATTGCGCATAGATTGCAAAATATTGTGAAAATCGCCCACATAAGCATCTTCATGTTGAGAATGTATATCCAGATTTTGTCGGGACATTTCCATCAACAATAGGTCAATATCACTAATAATCAAGCGCAAACCGCCCACCAGTTCTGATGTGGCTTTGGTTAAAATGCCAATTTCATCCTGCCTATTCACCACCGGCACAGGAGAAGTTAAATCGCCCTGCACCAGTGTTTGCATACGCTGGGTGCAGATTTTAATTGGCTCGCCAATGCCGTGAGCCAATTTGCCGGCCACCACGCAGGAAACGATGACCGAAAGCAGCACCACCAACAAGCTAATGCCGATAGCCAAATAAGTAGAAGCGAGGTAATCCATTTTGGGGGCTGAAACTGCCACGCTCCAATCGTCGGTGCCACCAACCGGCGCGTAGGCCAAAAAGCGCCCGCCGTCATCGCTTTTGTAGGCGCCAAAGCCGTTGGTTCCCTGGCGCATTTCCGCGTGCAGGGCCGCCAAATCACTGAGGCTTTTATCGCTGGCCGCCTCGGCCTCCACATTTTGCGACATAATCGTATCAAGAGTGTTGTCCGCAATAGTGTAGCCATTTTTGTTAATCATATAGGCGTGGCTGTTTTTGCTGACGCTGATTGAAGAAACAATATCATTCAAAAAAGTTTCCGGCGGCACAAAATAAACCACCCCTGCAACCCGGCTGTTGGGAATGCCGTCTTGCCAAATGGGCGCGGCCACCATAATGGAAAATTCGCCGGTGATCTTACTGATAAGCGGCTCCGACACAAACACATTTCCCTGCATAGCCTGACGAACATATTCGCGGTCGGAATAATCTTTGCCGTCAAAAATGCTAATACCATCAGCGCCAATAATATTACCCCGTTGGAAGTTGTGCATTTCAACGCGCTGATCCACAATAGAACGTTTTTCAGCAACTGAGGTTTCCGGGTCTGTCAGTTGAGAAACTAAGCCGGTGTCCATAGCCACGTTTTTATAGGCCAAAAGCTCCTCCTCAATACGCTCAGCCGCCAAAACAACGCTTTCGCGCATCATCTGATCAACAGTTGACAAAGTGCTGCTGTAATTCAGCCAAATGCTGACAATTTCCACCGTCAGCAAAGAGATAAGAACCGTAACCCCCATGCATACAGCAATTTTGGCACGTATGCTTTTTAGCTTTTTCATCTTATACCCTCCCCTTTTGCGAATGAATACCCCCTGGATAAAATTTTAACTGCCGCAGCAGCTTTAGGCAATGCGGATAACACCTTATTTTACCATAATTGTAACATTGTCTGACAATAATATCAAT
>JAETTP010000016.1 GCA_021769035.1 Bacillota bacterium
TGTTATTATAATATATTTATTCCAAATAGTCCAGTATAAAATAAAAATTTTTTTGTTAAATTAAGCTTTTTTTTCTGTTATATTATTTCTTCATTATATGTGTTTTTTCCTGCAATATTTGTTAAATTATATAATTTTTGTTTTTTCAAAGCTTTCTTATGTATGTAAATTTTTTTAATTTTATTATGCAAAAAACGGATTTATATCTTGCAAAAAAATCATCAATGCGCTATAATGTTAGTTAGTTATTTTTATTTTTTTGGAGGCAAAAATATGGATATTGTTGTTTTAAGCTGTTTTGTGGTCTATTTGGCCTTGTTGCTGGCTGTTGGCGTGTATTCCTACACTCGCTCCTCCACCTTTTCGGAATATATTTTAGGGGATCGCGGTTTAGGAAAATGGACAACCGCCCTTTCGGCGCAGGCCTCGGATATGAGCGGCTGGTTGCTGATGGGTTTGCCTGGTGCACTATATTTAAGCGGACTTTGTGAGGCCTGGATTGCTATTGGCCTCGGTATTGGCACCTATCTGAACTGGCGTTTTATTGCCTATCGTTTACGTGTATTCTCTGAAAGTTTGGATAATGCCTTAACTATGCCGGAATATTTAAGTAATCGTTTTCACGACAAAAAAAATGTGCTAAAAACAGTCACCGCTATTTTTATCACTATTTTCTTCTTATTGTATACAGCTTCGGCGATTGTGGCTGGTGCCAAATTGTTTTCCACCGTTTTTAATTTTACATATATGCAGGCCTTGCTGGTTGGCTGGGCTCTGATTATGTTTTATACCTTAATTGGCGGATTTTTTGCCGTTTGTTGGACTGATTTCATTCAAGGCTCCTTAATGTTTATTGCCCTGCTGATAGTACCCACAACAATGTTTGTAATGCTGGGAAATTGGAGCGAAATCAGCGCTCTTTTAGCAGATGCCGGACCAACCTATCTAAAATTTAGTGGCAGTGAAACCGGCTTTGACCTAAAATCTATCGCTTCCAACCTTGCTTGGGGCTTAGGCTATTTTGGTATGCCACACATCGTTGTCCGTTTTATGGCTATTAAAAATCCCAAGGAGCTTAAACAATCGAGGATAATCGCTACAATCTGGGTGGCCGTTACCCTGACCGCCGCTATTATGGTTGGCATATTGGGCCGGGCTTTTGTTGCCCAATATGGTCTTGGCTTTACTAATGCTGATGCCGAGTCCATCTTCCTGGTAGTGATTGATTATATTTTCCCCTCTGCTATTGCCGGATTTTTGCTGGCCGCAGTACTTTCCGCTACTATGTCCACGGCGGATAGCCAACTGCTGGTTAGCGCCTCTTCCATTTCTAACGATTTGGTTAAAAGCTTCAAGAAAAATATTTCGGAAAAATCCTTGCTTTGGATTAGTCGCTTGTCGGTTTTAGCAATCGCTTTGCTGGCCTTGGTTATCGCCCTGGATCCGAACAACAGTGTAATGAACCTGGTGTCCAACGGTTGGGCCGGTTTGGGCGGTGCTTTCTCGGCTGTAATGCTCTTTTCTCTGTTCTGGCGTAAAACTAGCTTCAAAGGCGCAGTAACCGGTATTATTGTTGGTGGCTCCACTGTTATTCTTTGGCTAATGTTTGGTGCCAACACCGGCATTTATGCCTTGTTGCCTGGCTTCATTTTCTCTTCGTTGTCAATCATTGTAGTAAGTCTGCTTGCTCCGGATCTGGAATCGGAACAGCTGTTTGATAAGGCCACGCAAAAGCTTTAAGCAGCGGTCAATTCTCAACATAAATAAAAGTAAGGCGGCATTCTCTATATTCAGTGAGGCCGCCTTAAATTACACCTAAAAAATCAGGAACGGTTATTAAACACCATTCCTGATTTTTTTGTGGGCGAATTAATCTCGCATTAATTTGCCAGCAACTGCTAAACCGTAAATCGCCGCCGGCTTAAAATTTTGCAAGGCCGCAGCACAGGCGCGCATAGTGGACCCCGTGGTAATAATATCATCGAGCAGAATTAGTTTTTTGCCGCCTAACTGCTCCGCCTCAGGCCCTCCTGCAAAGGCTGAACTCACATTTTGCTCCCGTTCAGTCGGATTAAGCTGATTTTGTACTGCGGTTTCCTTAACTCGCAACAAGGCCTGCGTAAGCACTGGCAAGCCCAATATACGCCCACATTCCGCAGCCAAAAGCTCGCACTGATTATAACCCCTTTGTTTTAGCTTCGCCTCATGCAAAGGCACCGGCAAAATCACATCCGCCTGCCAACCGGTTCGCAGCCAAGCTTTGGCTGTTTCCTGGCCTAAAGGGCGGGCCACCCGCCGTTTTCCTTTATATTTTAAACGCAGCAGGGCCTCGCGCACATTTCGGGCATAAGGAGCCGCTGCCGTCATTCCCTGAATAGCATCAGGCAAACAGGCTTTACAAAAGTGATGGTGCAGGGCCGCTTCCGGGTGAAATTCTGCCTCCGGCACAAAAACTGCGCAATTTGGGCAGCAAATATAGCCGGTCAGCTTTTGCTGGCAGATACGGCAAAACTTAATTTCCTTGGCCACATCCTGAGCCGGAATCAAATTGCCGCAAAGCAAACAGTGATTATAAGGAAAAAGTAGATCCAAAAATTCTTCCAAATTGATAAAGCGCAAATCCCTACACTTCCCAGCTAACTTATAATTTACAAAACTTGAATCCGTTCCCACTTATTCTTATTTTGAGAATTTAAGCGATAAAAAACGCCGCTAGCACTTAGAAAATAAAACTGACAGCTTTTATCACGCCATAAACGTTGACATTCGCCAGCGCTTAGCAAAGCAAATCCCAACTGTTCGGATAACAATGCAAAAAGTTTAGTCTTTTCAGACTGTGGTAAACTGCCATATTGTGATAGATAAACATACCACAAACAGTGATTAACCAGCCATTGCTTGGCAAACAGTTGCAAAGCAGCCTCCACACGGGCTGTTGGCAAGCCATTTGCCAACAACAAAACCGCCCGGCTTTTTGGGGCATTATGATGCCGCAAAGCAAAAAAACCGAAAAGCAAAACTAACAAAACGCCAAAGCCAAAAGCCAGCAGCATTACAACTCCTCCAAAATTTATCTTCTGAAGCTATATATGCTGTGGCCAAAGGCTTTGGTGCCTGTTTTGATACTATTAATAAAGATTGAAGAGGATTTTGGCAATTTCCGCCCTGGTGATGTTAGCCAAAGGCCTAATTGTGCCGTCCTCGTAACCGCTAACCAAACCAAGGCTTACTAAACGCTCTACGTGTTCCTTAGCCCAGGCGCTGACTTGCTCCGCATCCGTAAATTCCTGTTGCTCGGAGGGATACTTATTCGTTAAAATGCGGCCGATAACAGCCATCGCTTCTTGTCGGCTAATATTACTGCGCGGATAGAAGTAAAGCTCTCCCTTAATGTCCTGGCCGGTCATTATACCGGCTGCATAAACGGCCCGGATTGCACCCAAAGACCACCCCGGAATATCCGGCCGATCCTGATAAGGCAAACTAATCTCCTGCGAGGTATCCAGCTGCAAATAACGGGCCACGATCACGGCAAACTCTGCTCTGGTCAAATTGCGCGAGGGGTTAAACAGCTGCTCACCCAACTTGTTGGTTTCTCCTTGCATTAAACCTTGCCCGCTAAGATAACTTATATAATCGGCAGCCCAATGCGTGCCGGCAACATCTTTATAGGCGGTGGTTTCTGAGGTTACAGCCTCGCCCACCCTGATGGTGACTGATTTGCGTGCTAAAACTCCCTCGTTATCCTCTGCTACCAAAGTTAAACGGTGCAAACCGTCTGCCAAACCGCTGAGTTCCGCCTGCAAAATGCCGGTTTCAGCCTCATAAGCAAAATCCAGCTTTTTGCCGTCTAAAAGCAGCTGAAGCTGCTCTTTCGCTGGGAAGTACGCGCCCAAACCGGCCACCGCCCGGAAGCTGATATTGACCGTTTCGCCACTGTTTATAGTTGTAGGCAAAGTCACCGCCACAATGTTAGGCCCCTCGCCTTGGGTCAGCTGGCTGATCTGCACAACCGCCTGCGCCGAACCGAAGCGAGCGATAATTTGGCCGCTTTCGTCCTTGCCGCCGGCATGATATAAGCCCTGCTGGTCAATCGTGCCAATATAGCCCACCAATTCCCAAGTAACATTTTCATCACTCATTGACACGGCCTCGCCTTTATATAAGCCGCTTACGGACAAATCAACTTCATCGCCGGGCAACACCAGCAGCTGAGATATGGCATTGCTGTTTTGGGAAATCTGTAATTCGCTCAAGGAGGACAAAATATAAATGTACTGGCTACCGCTAACCTGACCCGATTCAGCCTTTAACAAGGCTGTTCCGGCTATCTCGCCGGCCGTAAAAATATTATCTTGCACCGTTCCCATTGTATTACTAACCTGCCAGTTCGGTTCAGTATTCAGCGTGGTTGGCTGCATAGCAGCGTCCAAAGCCGTCAGCTGCAACTCCACGGAAGCGCCGGCCAAAACGTAGCGGGTTTTCGGTTCAATATTCAGATAGGCCGGCCGCCCGTCTGAGCGGGTTTTATTCAGCAAAAATATGTAATTGGCGCACATGCGCAGAGAACCGTCCGACGGCGAATTAACCACCGCCAGAGGGCGGCCGCTCAGCTTCACAGAGATGGCCGAGGAACCGCCGCCATCCAGATTAATCGCGTCGGTAGCTCCCAGGGCAGCCATTTCCTGGGCCAAAACGTATGGCGAAAGGCCCACGCTACGGCCAGCTTGCCGACCGTCATTTTCAAAGAAAATCATTGTGCCATCCGGCTTAAAACCGATAGCGGTGCGGGCTGAGTTGCCAGTCGGCGTATCATCAACTGCCGCCACACCGTTCAGCAGCAGGGATTTACCGCCCACCGCATAAACAACCTCCTGCCAACGGCTGTCGTCAACGCTGACCGAAAAGGTAAGCTCATCGCCAACATTAAAAACTGCAACCTTAGTAGCGTCACCGGTTGCGGCAATCGTCAAAAGCATTTGATTTTCCGCCAAGGGGGTAGATTCGGCAGTTTCCGTAACTGAGAGCACTCGCAGACGAATGGAACAGCCTAAATAAGGATCGGTTTCTTCCAGCTTTTCCAGTAACACGTTAGTGCCCAGGCTGTCAATACGAGTCTGCTCGCCCCAGTTATGGTCGTAAAGATTTACCGTATAAGAGGAGCGGGTTTTATTAAAATTTTCCACTTGCACAGTGTGCCCGGCGCCTTGCAGCAGCATAGTCAGCTGCGGTTTGCCAAAAACAGCCGTGCCGTCGGCCCGAAAGCCCACGGCATACGCTCCACCAGCAGATGTAATAAGCGTGCTGTCCTTAATCACAATGCCAATCGGGATACCGGTGCCCATATTAAAAAAATCAGCGTTAAAACCTGCCACAGGGTCGGCAGCCAAATCGGTCTGCAAATAATCGGCCACGTAATTAATAGTCGATTTGCCATAAAAGCCACGGCCGTAAGCCACAACCGGCAAAACATCTTCATTAGGGGTATATTCCAAATAATGCTGCTTTTGCAGACCCAGTTCATTTTCGCCGGCCACATTATAATATTTAAGGCCCGCGCCAACGTCATAAACCTGTGGATAAGCAGCTGTTAAAGCCCAGGCCGGCCGGGCCGGCGCCAGGCAGATAACGGCTAGCAACAAAATGCCAAAAAGTCTTAACAGGCTACACAACCTGCACCATCTCAATATCAAATTTTCAGCCTCCCAGATCAATCGTCAGTCAGCGCGTAAGAGATAATAACCTCTTTGCTGGCTGAATTAAATACGCATTTGCATTTTAATTTTTCCGAAACATAGCGGATTGGCACAAAAGTGGTACTATTCACAATTTCCGGCGCCACGTCAAAGTCTTCAATTATTTTACCAACCTGCATATAAAAGCGCTCGTCGCCCTTTTTAATCGTGATTTGCTTGTACTCGCTGTTGTAGTTTACGGAAGCGCCCAAAGCCTCGGCAATCACCCGAACCGGCACCTGGGTGCGGCCGCCGGAAATATAGGGCGCAGCGGCTAAAGGTTTGCTAACGCCATTTACAACGTAGCTCTGTCGGCCAATGCGTAAAACAACCTTGCCAGCCACCAAACCGCTACGGTCAATTTCTACCTTGTAGGTGGCAGTTTCGCCATTTTCAGCCGTCACCGAAATCACCACGCTGGTTGTTGCATCACCAAGCGGGAATTTTTCCGATTCTACACCGCTGGTCAGGGTTTTGTTGTTGACGGTAATTGTGGCGTTGCTGGAAGCCGCCGTGGCCGTAACGGTATAAACTTTCGAGTCATCGTCAGCCGAGGTTTTGTAATTATAATTTGTCCGTGTAAAGCCCGGCGAAAAGCTGACCGGCAGATTATCCACCCGAATAACCAGATTGTCCAGCAAATAGTTATCATCTAAAACCCTGGCCGAAACATTCAGGTTGTAATCTTGATAATGCTTAAAATCAGCGCTGAAAACGCGCACTGCCACCTTATCCTCCATGCTCAGCTGCACAGGGTCGCAGTAGCCGGATTCGGAAAGCTGAAACATCTTGTTGCCAACCACCAAAAAGGCCACGCAGCTGCTGTCAATCAGAGAGGGTCTAAAGGAAAAATAGCCGTAAGCGGAATCCATAACCAGCTCGTAATTGTAAATATCACGGGTAAAGATCGGTATGGTGTCCTGCATCATCATTGTATTTTCGTTGCGGGTTGCCCCCTGCTTAATCCGCAGGTTAGTCATCACCGGCTCCGAGCCCTCCGTGCGCGTTGCCCGCAGCATATTAATGGTGTAAACGTGAATTTGATTGTTCAAATCCGTCACCATAACCATCACCTGATTGCCGCTGGTGCTGGCCACAAAGGAGCCGCTGGCCCGGCCGTTGGGCACCACCACGCCGTCAATGCTGATAGTAGAGCCTGTGTTGCCTAAGGTTGGCGTAATCGTCACATTACGGGCGCTGTTGGGCAGGCAAACATAGTAGTTGTAAATTTCCGGGTCAAACTTGGGAAAAAGCTCATAGGTGTCCGTGCCGGAATTGATTTTTAAGGAACTCAAAGCGCCCTGTGCGCTGGCTTCGTTGGAAAGGCGATTAACTTCAATCTTATATTGCGTATAATTATTGGGCTTGTCCTTAGTGGCCACCGTTATGTAGATGGGCATAGCCTTAACGTCAGGCAGTTCAATCTCCCAGGTGTTGTCAGTGGATTCCTTAGTGTTATATTGCACAATGTAATCGTTGGAAGATGGCTTAACCTGCATTACCAAACGGTCAACCCAGGAGGGGATTGTCAGCACATTACTGGAGGCCAGCGAATCAAAAGTGTAGCTGAAATTTTGCCCCTCAAAAAGCACCGCGTCAATGCCCTGCGCTTTGCTACGCAGTTGCAGGTAATAATGCTTTTGCAGGTTGCCGTCCTTATCCAAAATTTTAATAGTTACATCTGCGTAACCATTCGGCAAATTAACAACATAATAATTGCCGTCCAGATTGGCTCCCTCAATATCATAAAAGCCGTTGCTGACGGTGGCCCGAATGCGCACTGTGCTCCAATCCACCACCTGGCTCATGGAGCCGCTGATATTGCTGCCGGAAATAACCACGGTGTCGTCAGTATCATAATAATCATAGAGATAAACCTTTTCCAGCTCATAGTTTGTGGTGGTGGCCGCCTGCGCTGGGCTTAGCCAAAAGGCAAATAGCACACACACAGCCAGGCCAAAACACAGAGCCCAAGCCCTCGTTGGTTTTTTGGCGAATAAAGCTGCAAGCATAAAAGTAAGTCCCCCTTTTTTTATGATATACAAAATTAATTAGGTCAAATTTTAAGTATAAAAATTTTTGACTATGATAAGCGTATCTTGCTATATTGAATTGTACCACAAGCTGGCAGAATAAACAACCTGCTAAGGCAAAATTTTTTACCCAAAACATGTAATTTATGCAAAAACAAGTTCTTTTATAATTTAAATGTATGGGGCAACAAATCTTTCAAGCAAAAATGCTGTGGTTGTTCGCCCTCTGCCCCGGCCACCCAAATGGACAGATCCGGCCCGGCAAATTCCGCCAAAACCTGCAAACAAAGCGCGCAAGGCAGCGCCGTCACCGCCAAAATTTGCGGCGGCTGCTGGGGGCTTAATTTGCCAGCCGCGCAAGCGGCAAACAGCGCTACTCTTTCAGCACACATTGTAGCCCCGTATGAAGCGTTTTCCACATTGCAGCCCAGGCTGACGCTGCCGTCTGCCAGCAGCAAGGCCGCTCCCACCTGAAAATGCGAATACGGCGCATAAGCCCGTTTGGCGGCGTTTTGGGCCTGCTCCAAAAGCTCCTGCACCTGCGCAGTCAGCTGATTGTTTGGCATAAAAATCTCCTCCTCTGATTATATAGCGTAAATATTGGTTTCCCAGCCCGGTATATACGGATGATGTCGTAAATACAGGTGATAATCCGGATTTAACTCTTTGAGCAACAGCGGCAGCTTAAATATATCCTCGGTGCGGTGATAAGCTGCAATCGCCAATTTGGGGCGAGGGCGGTCGGTCTGAGCAAGCAGCTGCCGGCCGCCCAGCAAAGCGCTTTCTTCCGCACCTTCCACGTCCATTTTGATATATGTAGGCATGCAATGCAAATAATCACGCTGCAAATCGTCCAGGCTTATCCCCTGCACCGCATATTGCTTCTTAGCCTTAGCGCCCAGCTCTGAAATAGCTGAATTACGCCCGGCCTGGCCGTTAAAAATCAGCTCGCCGCTGCTTTGGTAAACTGCCATTGGCAAAGCCTGCGCCTTAGGCAGGCCGGCAATCCGGGCCTGTAATTTGGCAAAGTTTTTAGCATCCGGCTCCAAGGCCCAAATCTGCCGCCAGCTTCCCTGCACCAAAGCGGCAAATTCCTCAACCGTATCGCCGTCATAAGCGCCTAAATCCAGATAAACCTCGTCAGCTTGCAGGTCTAAAAGCGGCCAAACTGCCAAGCGAGGCGAGGTTGCCTGCTGCAAATACTCAATACGACCTGTCCACATATAATACAAATAATTACGATACACAGCCCGCGACTGCGCATCTGCCCAGACAGTAGCTGCCGCAGTCAACTGCTCCTGATAGACCTGCCAAAAAGCTTCATCAGCCAGAGTGGAGCCAAAAAGCGGCAAATGCGGCGCGTAAAGCTCCTGCTCCGCCGCAATTTTGGCAATATTGGCCAAAACATCCGGCTGCTCCGTACCAAAGCAAATCAGCACCAGCATTTCACCAAAACGCCCTTTGGCCTCCGCATAGGTCAGCACCGGCAGACCGGCGAAGTTCTGCCCGCGCACAAACTGATCACTGGCAAAAATGCCGGCAGGTTGCAAATGTAGCCGTTCCAGCTGCCGCAGTAGCTTATCCGCTCCATCGCCCATGCCGTAAAGCACCAGCGGTTTGTTTTGGGCCAAAGCAGGCAAACGCTGCCAAAAGCATAGATCCATATTTTGCATATAACTCCCTCAAATTTTCGGCTAAATTGTCAGCAGTAAAAACAACCAATAACAAGCCGCGCCAAGCAGCATTAACAGCAAATTGTAAAGCAAAGCTCGCCTGGGCCGCCGCAGCTGGAAACCTGCGCTTTTGCTCCTGCTCCGCACAAAAAACAGCATCGTCAAGCAGGCCGCAGCTCCGCAGAACAGCATTACTAAGGATTGATAATCAAAAATGTAAACTGTGCCAGCGGTGTAAAGGAAATCGGCAATTGCTAAAATCGTAAAATTGAAAAGATTGCTGCCCAAGATATTGCCGCAGGCCGCGTTGTAGTTACCTAGCCGCACCAACTGAATGGTGGATACCAGCTCCGGCAAAGAGGTAGCCACTCCCAAAAAAACGGCTCCGGCAAAGGAAACTCCCAGGCTGTATTTCCGGCTCAGCAAATCGGTCACAAAGGTTAAGGAAATGCTCACAAGCACCAGCAGCAGGCTGAGCAGAGCAAAACGTAGCAATATTTTACGGGCGGAAAGGCCGTCTGCCGTTTCCAGGTCCTCAGCTGGGCCGTCGTCTGAGCTGAGGTTTTTAACACCCCAAATATATAAAAGAATAATAACAAAGGAAGCGATATTAATACCGCCAAAATAAATATGAAAGAAATCCCCGGCTACCACAGCCAGCAAAGCATAAATTGCCAGAGAAAACAGCACTGTCTGGCTATGGCTCGGCGAAACCGCCGCCCGCTGTATTCTTCTAATTCCCAACAGCGAAACCAAAGAAAGCGCCGCCACATTAAACAAATTGCTGCCCAATATATTGCCGACCACCAGCTCAGGTTCATTAAGGAAAACCACCGCTGAAAGGCTGGTGAAAAGCTCCGGCAGAGAGGTCACCGCAGCTAGCATCACACCGCCTAAAAAAGCTCCGGAAAGATTGGTTTGTTTATCTAGCATATCCACATAACTGGAAAGCCGCATTGATAAGCCGATAACCAGAACTGCCAGCACTATATAGGACGCAATTAACATTTCAATCCTCCAAGCCGTTAGGCTTAATAGAGGGCAAAATAACGCTCCATATCCGCAGGCGTTTTGCCACAAGCCAAAGCCAGCAGCAGCAAAACGCGCGCCTTTTGCGGTGACAAATCTGCCGCCGGCAACAAACCGGGCAAATGACTGACCACAAATCCGCTCTGCGTGCGCGAGGTCACGGCGCAGACCACACCGCGGCTCATTAGTAACCGCAACTGCTCTCCCACCGCGTCGGAAAAGGTGCCGTTGCCGAAGCCGGCCAACACCACGCCGGCCGCGCCCAAATCCGCCATTGTCGGCAGCAAACGGGCGTCCGCCCCACCGGACATATAAAAGATTTCCACCTGCGGCAGTTTATGTATATCTGCCAGGTGAAATTCCGTTGCCTGCGTGTGACGATGCCAGGGAGCGGCAGCAAACTGCACCTGCCCAGCCGCGACATAACCCAGCGGGCCAAACTCGCCGCCGCCAAAGGTATGCAGCCGAAAGCTGTCCTGTTTGGCAGCCTGGCGGGCGGAAAGAATGGTGTCGTTCATCACCAGCAGCACACCTTTGCCGCGGCTTTCCGGGTTGGCGGCCACCGCCGCTGCGTTATAGAGATTGACCGGCCCATCTGTGCCGTAAGCGGAAAGCGGCCGCATTGCGCCTGTCAGCACCACCGGCTTATCGGTTTTCAGCAGCAGGTGCAGAAAGTAAGCCAATTCCTCCATAGTATCCGTGCCGGAGGTGATAACCAAACCGTCCACAGTCTCGTCTTGCAACACATCGGCGCAACGCCGGGCAATTTGCAGCCAAAGCTCCGGCCCGGCATTCTCACTGCCCAGCTGGCAAAAATCCTCCACCTGCCAATCGGCCAAGGCCTCAATCTCTGGCAGTTTAGCTAAAACGG
This sequence comes from Bacillota bacterium, assembly GCA_021769035.1. Classification (GTDB taxonomy): domain Bacteria; phylum Bacillota; class Dehalobacteriia; order UBA4068; family UBA4997; genus Avidehalobacter. The sequence goes on from JAETTP010000016.1 coordinate 11,342, forward strand.
CGGCAACCGGAGCCGCCCCGGCGGTGTAGCCAAAAAAATCCAACGGCGAGCTAGCCAGCCCGGCAATCGTGCCGCCGCAGGCTAAAAGATGCAGCCTGGCTTTTGTCATATCATTTTGCTCTCTCATTTTCTACTCCAATATATATTATTTTAGCTTTTATTTAATACCAATTTTAATGCAGATAAGCAATAGCCTGGCTGGCGGCCACTGCTCCGTCCGCAGCGGCGGTTACCAGCTGACGCAGCGGTTTGCGGCGGCAATCGCCGGCCACAAAAACACCGGGAAGAGAGGTCAAACAATCCTCGCCGGCCGTCACGTAGCCAGCCTCATCAAGCTCCTCAGGCAGCAGTTGGTTTGCCAAAAGCTGATTAGACGGCACCTTGCCCACAGCCAAAAAGGCCGCAGAAACCGACAGCTCTTCCTGTCCGCCTGCCGTTTGCAGAATAACCCGCTCCAAACGCTTGCCGCCCTCAAAAGCCAGCACCTGCACCGGCGTACGTAGCACAATGTTGGGCGTTTGCTGAACGCGCTGCTGCAAGGCGGCTTCTGCCCGAAAAGCCTCCCGGCGGTGCAGCAGATGAACTCTAAGACAAATTTTGCTCAAAAACAAAGCCTCCTCCAAGGCGGTGTTGCCGCCGCCCACCACGGCGACCTCCTTGTTTTTGTAAAGCATACCGTCGCAGGCGGCGCAAAACGAGATACCGCGGCCCAGGAAATTATCCTCGCCGGGGCAGCCTAAAAGGCGGGAGTTTAAGCCGGCCGTCCAAATCAGGGTTCGCGCTTGATATTTGTTGCCGCCGGCCGTGCCGACTTCTTTAACCGGGCCAGCCAAATTCAGCTCCGCCGCCGCCTCATATTTCAAATCCAGTCCCAGCTCGGTAGCCTGTTCCAAAAGCCTTTGCGTAAAGGCTACCCCGCTAACCTTAGGCAAGGCCGGATAGTTTTCCAGCTCCGGGCTGGATACTATCTGCCCACCTGGCACATTGCCCTCCAGCAGCATAGTTTTTAGCCCGCCGCGCTGTGCGTAAACGGCCGCCGTAAGCCCGGCGGTTCCGCCGCCAATAATAATCAAATCATAAAGCATAGCTTAACCCTCCTTGTTAATATGTATATCCAGCTGCGGATAAGGTATTGAAATACCGGCCTCCCTAAAGCGCGTGATAACTTCCTCCATAATATAATAATATACTGTCCAGTAATCCTCGGTTTTACACCACACCCGAAAAATCATTTCAATAGCCGCATCGCCGTGCCCGCTAACGGCCACGAAAGGGGCCGGTTCCGCCAAAACCTCCGGTCGGTCGGCCGCTATTCCTAACAACACCGCCTTAGCCTGCGGCAAATCCGTATCATAGCCAACTTGCACGCTAACATCAACCCGCCGCTTCTCCGCCGTAGAATAATTCACAATAGCCCCTGCCAGCAGTGTGTTGTTCGGCACCATAATATATTTATTATCCAAAGTATGCAAACGACAATTAAAAAGATGAATTTCATCAACAACGCCGCTCAGAGAAGAATTTTCAATAAAATCCCCCTGTTCAAACGGTTTATTGGCGATAATCAGCAGGCCGGAGGCCAGATTGGAAAGACTGTCTTTCAGAGCCAGGGCCACTGCGGCAAAGGCGGCGGAAAGCACCGCCACCAGCGACACCACGGAAACACCCATCGTGCCCAGCACCACAATCAACAGCAAAATATAAAGCAGCGTCCGCAAGCAGGTTTTAAGATAACCCACCACGATAGAATCCAAACTGCTTTTAGCCATCAATTTGGTGGCAAAGCGCATAACCACCTTAATCAGCACCCAGCCTACGCACAAAATCAGCAGGGCGGCCAGCAGCTCCTCCAACCACCACATATTAGCGCCCAACAGCTGCAACAGCGGATTATCGCTGTCCTGCAACATTTGGGTTAATTTGGAATTATCCTTCATCAGCTTCACCCTCCCTAAGCAAATCCGGCAGCGGCTCCGGCTCCAGCAAACGCTTTTGCCGCCGCCAAAGCTGCTCGTCCAGTCGGCAGCGGTAACCGCCGCCGTTGGCGCACATTGCCGCAAAGTAATCCAATTCGGTATAGGCGGCTAGCAAGGCCATAATCGTGCCGCCATGCACCACAAAAGCCGCGCAGGCCGGCGGCTGCGGCATAGCCAAAAGCTGCGACACAGCTTGTTCAAAACCGAGGCAGCAACGCTTGGCAAATTGGGCCCGGCTTTCCCCACCGGGAAACGGCAGTTCACCGTTGCTGTCCAGCCATTGCTGATAAGCTGGATTGCCGCTTAAATCCTGATAATTATGGTTTTCAAATTCGCCAAAATCACATTCCCGCAGTTCCAACACCGTTTGAGCAGATAGCTGCGGATAGATGATGGCCGCCGTTTGCAGGCAACGCCGCATTGGGCTGCAAAACAGCAGTTCAGCCGCCGGATAAAGACCGGCTGCCTGCCGTTGCCACAACGCCTGGCGGCCGGCCTCGCAAAGCGGCTCGTCCGTACGGCCTACATAATTACGCCGTAGATTGCCGGCCGTTTGCCCGTGCCGAATAAAAACCAGTTCCGGCATTAGCCCACCTCCTATTTCAAACGCTGTGGCAAACCGCAGAAAATTCGCCAAACCTCCGTCGCCTCAGCCGCCAGTTGGCAGCAGGTGCGGCCCACCAGCTCGCGCCATTCCCGCTCAAACCGCTCTACTGGCACCAAACCGCCGCCAACGCTGGCGCAGATGAGCACCGTTTCCGCCGGCAGGTGCAAAAGGCTATTTTGTAAAGCGGCCAGCTCCTGTTGGCTCCATTCCTGCTGCATAGCTCGGCGCAGCAGTTCCTCCAGACCGTAAATAAGCCGGCGGCCATGCAACGGCAACGGTTCGTCCGGCTGCAAATCAAGCTCAGCCCCATTAAGAATCTGCGCCTCGGTCAAGGAAAAATGCTGCAAGGCCCATTCCAGCTTGCCCTGATTACTGCCGCCAATTATCAAATACATAAAATCAAACTCCTAAATCGTCTTATATCAGCTTAAATCAGCTGGGGTAGCTTTTGCAGCAGCAAAACCAGCAGCAACCAGTTTAACTCCAGCAGCTGCAAAAACCAGCCGGCCAAATCACCGTTAATACCGCCAAATTTGCTGTAGGCCAACCAGCGATAATAGGCAAAGCACAAGGCAGCCACCAGCAAACCGCAAACTGCCCAAAACCAGTTTATATAAAATATCGTAACCAGAACATAAGCCAGCCAAAACAGCAGGAAGAAGGTTACGCCTTTTTTGTCCGCAGCGCTGGCAAAGGTGGCCGCCAAACCGCTGGTTTTGGCGCAACGCAGCCAGACAATGGAAAGGCCGCTAAGCACTCGGCATAGCACATAGCCCTGGCCGATAAAATAGCAAATATTGATGTCTGTTTCAATTTCCGTCCAAATCGCCAGATAAGCCAACAAGTAGCAGCTTGCTCCAATCAGGGCAAAGGCGCCGATATGGGAATCTTTTAATATCTCCAGCCGCCGCTCCCGCGTTTGCCAGGAGCTTAAAGCGTCCGTCACATCACAAAAGCCGTCCAGGTGGATTCCGCCGGTGATAATCAGAGAACCCAGCAAAGCGCCCACGGCCCGCATAAAGCTGCCAAAATTTAGGGCTTCAGCCAGCCAACACCAAATCAGCAACCAACTGCCGCAAAGAATCCCCACTATAGGAAAAAAGGCCAGTGCATAAGCCATGCTTTTCTTATCCCACTCCACCTGCGGCACCGGCAGCTTGGAATACATCGCCAACGCTATGAACATACTGTCCAGAAATCTCATTAACAGCTTTCCCCCATTTTTTTATGATAAAGCGGCAAGCCGCAGCAAACCTCTACCACCTGCTCAGCAGCCTGAGCCAAACGGCGGTTCAACAAGCCCAGCTGAAAGACATACTCCTGCATTTCCGGGGAAAGCGCACTGGCTGATCCCTCCGCAAACACACAGTTGGAAACCACCACCACCTGCAAGCCCTGGCGCAGCAGATTTTGCACGCCGGCCAAAATGGCCCGCCAACCGTCCGGCCCAGCGCCGCCCGGCAGATAAAGCTCATTGCCCAGCAAGGTGGAGGCGCATTCCAGCAAGGCCACTGCGCCGGGCTTTTGGGGCTGTAAATGCAGCTTGGCCAAAGCCAGCGGCTGCTCCAGCGTGGCAAAGCCTTTACCCTGTCGCATTTGCCGGTGCCGTTCAATGCGCCGCTGGCTTTCCGCATCGCCAATCTGCATAGTCGCTATGTAATACCGCTCCTCCGCCAAGCTCATTGCCAGCTGCTCTGCAAACTCCGACTTGCCGCTGGCGGCCTCGCCTAACACCAAAGCCAACATAAAAGGCCTCCCGCTTATTTCTCTACCAAATCGTTATAATCCTCAATATTCGTTTCCTGGAAAGTGCCCATCTCGTCGTAAACGCTTAAAGCCAACTGCAAAACCGGCAGCACTGCCACCGCGCCGGTGCCCTCGCCTAGGCACATATCCGCTAATATCACTGGCCGCAGACCCAAAGCCTGCAAAATCAGCTGTCCGGAGGGCTCCTTGGAGCAATGGCTGGCCACCATATAATCGGCGGCTGCCGGGCAAAGCCTTTGCGCCAGCAAGGCTGCCGCCCCGGAGATAACGCCGTCAATCAGCACCGGCACGCCGCAAAGCGCGCCGCCCAAAAACACGCCCACCAAACCGGCAATATCCAAACCGCCTACCTTAGCCAAAACGTCCAAAGGCTTTTGTGCGTCCGGCCGGTGCTTGGCAATGGCCGTGGCAATGGCCTGCTGCTTGCGTTTAATGCCGGCCCGCGTCAGGCCGGAGCCGATACCGGTCATTTTCTCTACCGGCTCGTTCAGTAGCACGGACAAAATAGCGCTGCTGCTGGTGGTGTTGCCAATGCCCATCTCGCCGGTTGCCAAAATATTATAACCCTGTTCTGCCAAAGCCGCCGCCAGGTTCAGGCCCACTTCAATCGCCTGCACCGCTTCCGCTTCCATCATCGCCGGCTCCTGCACCATATTTTTGGTGCCGTAGGCAATTTTGCGGTTAATCAGGCCCTTGGCCTGCAATTCGGCCGGAAAATCATTGTTCACACCAATATCCACCGGGAAAATATCTACCCCGGCCCTGGCGGACATAATAGCCACGCTAGTGGCCTGCTGCACAAAATTGGCCGTTACGGTGGAGGTCACTTCCTGCCCCACCTGGCTCACGCCCTCGGCTACCACGCCGTTATCCGCACACATAATAATCAGACCGGGCTTGTCCAGCTTCACCTTGTCGGTTCCCTGTGCTGCGGCAATCCGGCAAATGTCTTCCTCCAGCAAGCCCAGGCTGTAAAGCGGTTTAGCCAAACTGTTCCAGCGGGCCCTGGCCGCCGCAGCCACCTCCTCAGGCGCCGGCTTAATCTGGGCCAAAGCTTCCGTCAAATTATACTTCAATGCAAAATCAAAAGCCATTTATTTCTCCTCCTAAACAAAACGCTCCTACTATTATAATGCCAAACGCAAAAAAATTCCAGCCGTTCTGTAAAAATATTCTTTAGGATAAGCAACTATTTATTGAGTTTTTTCCACATCTCGTAGTTCTCGCTGTACCAGGCAAATTCAGACTCAATCTCCGCCTGGATATTCGCCGCCGTCGGCTCTGCAGCCCCATAAGCAAACGGAGCTACCCGCAAAGGATAAAATTTATCCGCCGGCCATTCCGGCTCCCGATAATTAAACACAAAATCCACCCCGATGGGATAGTCGTAACCTGCCGGCAGCTGCGCCAATGTGTCGGACGCAGAAGCCGCAATCAACTCGCAGGCCTCCGGCAGCTTATCCCAGTCCGTCAGCTCAATATTCACACGAATCTCGGAATAATATCCAGTCGTTTCCCGGCAAGGATAACTTCTATAAGTCAGCTCATAAGCTAACCCGGCTTGGGCAGCCTGCTCCTCAAAGGCGGCGAGCATAATTTGCACATCATAAGTATCCAGCAGGCCGTTTGAAGCGCCAAAAAGGCCGCCGCTTTCCCCAGCGACGATGTTGAAAGCCCAAAATTGCTGCTCCGTTGCGTCGGCCGGGGCCAACTCAAACACTTTAACCCGCCAAACGTCATCAGCTCGTTCCACCTCCTTTAGGCTGCGGGTGGAAAGCAAAACAAACTCTTGACCGTATCGCTGTTCCAAATTAGCCAAAAGCTCCCGGTTTGACATAAAACGCGCGTCCCAGCCCAGATACAGTAGCATAATCAAGGAAAGGCCCACAACCAGACAAACCGTAAAAAGCACCTGCCGGCTCCAGATCAGGCCGATTTGTTTAAGCAGCTTTAGCATTGCCAAACCAATTTTTTTAAGCATTTAGGCCTCTCCTTTCAACATTCACAATTATACCATAGAAACAATCTTATTTTACCTTATCACGACAAATTGCACTATGGTATTTGTTCGACTACAGTTCAATCTGCGCTTTCAGCTTGATTTCACTGAGTACTCACATTATACCATAGAAACAACCTTATTTTACCTTATCACAACAGATTGCACTATGGTATTTGTTCGCAATGGGCTCTGCCGGCGCCCTTTGGGCTTGGCACTCGCCTTTGCTCACATTATACCATATAAAATAGGAAAAAGCAAAACTGCCCGCCAAATTGGCAGGCAGCTTACGATAAAAATTATTTCTGAGGCGCAGGCAATGGCTCGGAAAATGTGATTTTCTGCTGATAACCATGCAGGAAAACCTCCAGTCGGTCCATCACCTTAGCCAGCATTTCAATCCGCGGCAAATAAACCACCCGGAAATGATCCGGCGCAATCCAGTTAAAGCCGGTTCCCTGCACCACCAGCACCTTTTGCTGCTGCAACAGGTCAAGCGCAAACTGAGCGTCGCTGGTGATATTAAATTTGGCCGTGTCCAAGCGCGGGAAAATATAAAAGGCTCCCTGCGGTTTAGCCACATTAATGCCGTCAATGCTGTTCAGCCGTTCGTAAACAAATTGCCGCTGCTCGTAAATGCGCCCGCCCGGCTGCATAAGCTCTACCAAGCTTTGATAGCCGCCCAATGCGGTTTGGATAATCGCCTGCGCCGGCACATTGGCGCACAGGCGCATGGAGGACAGCATTTCCACCCCTTCGATATAATCGCGCGCCACCTTTTTGTTGCCGGAAAAAATCAGCCAGCCGGCCCGATAACCGGCAATCCGGTGAGATTTGGAAAGACCGTTCAGCGTCACCACAAAAACGTCCGGGGCCAAAGCCGCCAAGGATTCATGCTGCACATCGTCCATCAGCAGCTGCTCGTAAATCTCATCACAGAAAATCATCAGCTCGTTTTCTCGGGCCACTTGAATAATATCCAGCAAAACCTCACGCGGATAAACCGCTCCAGTCGGGTTGTTGGGGTTGATAACCACAATGGCTTTGGTGCGGTTGCTGACCTTGTTGCGCATATCCTCAATATCCGGGTACCAGTTGGCCTGCTCGTCGCAGATATAATGCACCGGCCGGCCACCGGAAAAGTTGACGGCCGCCGTCCACAGCGGATAATCCGGGGCTGGCACCAGCACCTCGTCGCCGTTATCCAAAAGGGCCTGCATAGAAAGCATAATAAGCTCACTCACGCCGTTGCCAGTGTAAATATCATCTAAAGAAATATTTTTCAGCCCCCGCAGCTGATAATGCTGCATAATAGCCTTGCGGGCCGAAAACAAGCCTTTGGAATCTGAATATCCCTGACAATCGGGCGCTTTCAAAATCACGTCCTGAATAATTTCGTCAGGCGCAAAAAGGTCAAAAGCCGCCGGGTTGCCGATATTCAGCTTCAAAATGGTTTCGCCCCTGGCCGACATCTTATCAGCCAAATCAACAATCGGGCCGCGCACTTCGTAACGCACATCAGTTAATTTGTTGGATTTATTAAATTTACGCATTGTGTTATCTCCTCCTAAAAGCTAAACAACCCCAGTTAAATCAAAAACCGGAATGGCGTCGCAGCCGGCGGCCTCCGGCTCCTGCAAGTAGCCGTCCTCCCAGCCAGTCGCCAGCAGATAATCCTCCGCTTGGGCATACTCAGCTGCCGTTAGGGTTCGCTGCAACTCTGGAAATTTAGACAAATCACCACAGGGAGTATACTGCCCCATTAAGCTGAACAAAACCTGACCAGGCTGAAAATTTTGCGTCAGCCAATCTATCACCCGATAGGTGTTTGGCAAATTTTCCGGCAACACCAGATGTCTAATCAGTAGGCCGCTTTGCAGCAAACCGTCGTTGGCCAATCGGTAAGGGCCCGTTTGGCGAAACATCTCCTTAATCGCCAGGGCAGCCGCCTGCGGATAATCAGCCGCCCGACTGTAAAACCGCGCCGGCTCCGCCAAAGCATATTTGTAATCCGGCAGGTAAATCTGGATTTTGCCCTCAAGCAGGCGCAGCGCGGGCAAGCTTTCGTAGCCGCTGCAATTATAAACCACCGGCACCGGCAAAGGCTGGGCTAAGGCTTCTGCAATCGCCGGCGCAAAATGAGTGGGATTAACCAAATTGATGTTATGCACGCCGATAGCCACCAGCTCCATAAAAATTTCCCGCAGACGCGGCACCGTAACCTCCCGACCGTGATAGCGTTGGCTGATTTCCTCATTTTGGCAGTAAACGCAGCTCAGGGAGCAACCGCTGAAAAATACCGTCCCACTGCCGCGGCTGCCGCTGATGCAAGGTTCTTCGCCAAAATGGGCGGCTGCTCTGGCCAAAACCGGCAGCCGCCCCATTTTGCAACACCCATTGCCCTGCCCCGGCGGCACGCTCAGCGGGCGCGGCACGCCACATGCACGTGGGCAAACAAAACACTGTTCCATAAGCCTTATTGATTCATTTGCATATTTTGCAAATATTCCATAATCATATCCACCGCTTTTTCATTTTTGATGTGAGCAGTGTTAATTGTCAAATCATAGTTGGTGGCCTCAGCCCAGTTGCGCCCACCCGTATAATACTTGAAATAAGCGCGGCGGTTGGTATCCGTCTGCCGCACCAAACGGCGCGCCTCCTCCGGCCCCAAGCCATAGCGGTTTTGCACGTTCTCCACGCAAACATCAAACGGCGCGTGGATAAAAACCCGCAGCAAATAAGGCAGACCAGACAGAACATAGCCGGCGCAGCGGCCGATAATCACGCAGTTTTCCTTTTCCGCCAGGTTGCGGATTACCTTAGCTTGCAGTTTGAAAAGATTATCATCTGAAACAAACTTTTTGTCATCCGGTGACAAAATCGCATTTAAATCTGCCGGCGAAAATTTGTGAAACAACTTTTGACGCACAGTTTCATCATATTGAACAAACAGGCGTTCGTCAATACCGCTGTATTCCGAGCTTAGGCGGCTTAAATCGCGGTCATAGTACTCCACGCCCAAACGTTCGGCCAGCATACCCCCAATAGTTTTGCCCCAGCTGCCAAACCCACGGTTAATAGTTACGCAAAATCTCTGCATGCTTATCACTCCCCTATTTTTGTTAAAATAAATTTTATTCACCCAAATAGGCTCGTTTCACCGAGTCATCATTCATCAAGCTTTGCGCCTCGCCGGACAGGATAATCTTGCCGGTTTCCAGCACATAAGCACGATTAGCAATCGAAAGCACCTTTTTAGCGTTCTGCTCCACAATCAAAACCGTGGTTCCCGCCTTATTAATTTCCTGAATAATGTCAAAAATCTCCGAAACAAACAATGGCGACAAGCCCATTGAAGGTTCGTCCATCAGGATAATGCGCGGCTTGCTCATCAAAGCCCGGCCAATAGCCAGCATTTGCTGCTCGCCGCCGGAAAGCGTGCCGGCAATCTGTTTTTTGCGCTCCTCCAAACGGGGAAAACGCTGATAAACCATTTTCAGGGTTTCCGCAATCTCGGATTTATCGCGCCGCGTAAAAGCGCCCAGCTGCAAGTTTTCATAAACGGAAAGCTCCTGAAAAATCCGCCGGCCCTCCGGCACATGCGCCATACCCATACTTACAATTTTATGAGAGGGCGTTTTCAATAAGTCCTTGTCCTCAAATTGAATATGTCCGGCTTTAGCCGGCACCAGCCCGGTGACGGTGTGCAAGATTGTGGTTTTGCCCGCGCCGTTTGCGCCAATGAGCGCCACAATTTCCCCCTCGTTCACCTCAAAGGATATGCCTTTAATCGCCTGAATAACGCCATAGAAAACCTGCAAGTTTTCCACCTGCAACATTGCCATATAATAAGCCTCCTATTCCCCAAGATAAGCCACAATCACTTTCGGGTCGTTCAAAACCTCGGCGGGCTTGCCCTGTGCCAGCATTTGGCCAAAATTGAGCACCGTCAGTTCCTCACAAATGCCGGAAACTAGCTTCATATCATGTTCAATCAGCAAAATTGTCATATCAAATTCGTCCCGCACAAAACGAATGGTTTCCATCAACTCCGCAGTTTCGTTCGGGTTCATACCGGCGGCCGGCTCGTCCAGCAGCAAAAGCTTGGGGTTGGTAGCCAGGGCGCGGGCAATTTCCAGCTTGCGCTGCTTGCCATAAGGCAGATTGGAGGCCAAAAAGTCCTTTTCCGCATATAAATCAAAAACCTCCAAAAGCTCCTTGGCCCGCTCGTTCATCTTTTGCTCATCTCTAAAATAAGAGGGCAAGCGCAAAATGCCGGAAGCCACATTATATTTTACATGCCGGTTTAAGCCTACCTTAACATTATCCAGCACCGACATTTTGTTAAACAAACGGATATTCTGAAAGGTTCTGGCAATTCCCTTGTGCGAAATTTCCAAGGTGCTGTGGCCGGTCAAATTCTCGCCGTCAAGGCTAAAGGTGCCCTCGGTTGGCTGATAAACTCCCGTCAACAGATTAAAAACAGTGGTTTTGCCAGCGCCGTTGGGGCCAATCAAACCGTACAGACAGCCCTTTTCAATGCTGACATTAAAGCCGTCCACAGCCCAGAGGCCGCCAAAATGAATACCCATATTCTTCACTTCAAGCAAAGCCATTTTTATTCGCCCTCCTTTGCCAGGTCAGCGCCCTGCTTTTTAGCCTTTTTGCTGAAAATCTGCTGCTTAAAATTGTTAAATTTGGCATTGTTGTTTAACAGCATCATTACAATCAGCACCACGGCGTAAATAAGCATGCGGTAATCCTGCAACCCACGCAAAACCTCTGGTAGCACGGTTATCAGCAGCGCAGCAATAATCGAGCCGGGAATATTGCCCATACCGCCCATAACCACCATAACCAGAATTTCAATGGACTTGTTAAAGTCAAAGGTGCTGGGTTTCAAAATGCCCAAATTATGCCCGTAAAGCACGCCGGCAATGCCCGCGAAAAAGGCAGCTATAACAAAAGCCAATAGCTTGTAATAAACCACCGGAATACCCATAGATTCCGCGGCAATCTTGTTATCACGAATGGCGCAAATGGCCCGGCCATGGCGGGAATTTACCAGGTTGGTGATAACCAACACCGTAACCACCAGCATTACGTAAACAATCGTATAATTGGAATATTTAGGAATACCATTCAAACCGCCGGAGCCACCCACAATGCTTAAATTGTTCAATATTGAGCGAATAATTTCACCAAAAGCTAGGGTTACAATGGCCAGATAGTCGCCCCGCAGACGCAAGGCCGGAATACCAATAATCACACCAAAAATCGCAGCCACCAAACCGCCCACCAGCATAGCCAGAGGCAGCTCCACCGCCATCGGCAAATCGGCATAAATAGTTAGCATACAGCCGGCATAAGCGCCCACCGACATAAAACCGGCGTGGCCCAGAGAAAGCTCACCCAAAAAACCGACAATTAAATTCAGCGATACGGCCAAAATGATATTAATCCCGATTGGCACCAACAAGGCTTTGGTTTGCCGGTTAAACACGCCCTGGGCATCCAGCATAAAAAGCAGCGCGTAAACGGCAACAATCACCGCTAAAAGCAAAATATTTTTCTTAGTTAATAATTGTTTCATCTTATCATAACGCCCCTTGCCGCTTATACCTTTTCAATTACCTTTTTGCCAAGCAAGCCGGTAGGCTTAACCAACAGCACCACAATCAACACGCCAAAAACAATCGCGTCAGCCAGTTGGGTGGAAATATATGCTTTGGAAAGGCTTTCAATAATCCCCAGCAGAATACCGCCCAGCATAGCGCCGGGCACGCTGCCGATACCGCCCAAAACAGCCGCCACAAAGGCCTTAATACCCGGCAGAGAGCCGGTATAAGGGCCCACAAAACCGTAAGAAGCGATATACAGCACGCCAGCCACGGCAGCCAGAGCAGAACCAATCAAAAAGGTGACGGCAATGGTTTTGTTCACATTAACGCCCATCAGCTGGGCCGCGCCTTTGTCCTCGGAAACCGCCAGCATTGCTTTGCCAGTCAATGTTTTGTTAATAAACCAAGTCAGGCACACCATCAAAACAATAGTAATTGCCAAAGTAAAGACTGCATTACCGCTGATGGTGAAATCACCCACCGCCATATTTGGCACCTTGATAGCGGATTCCACATTACGCTGGGTGGAACCAAAAATTAGTAAGGCCGAGCTTTGCAAAAAGTAGCTGACGCCGATAGCCGTAATCAGAACAGCCAGAGGAGAAGCCTGGCGCAGCGGTTTGTAGGCAATGCGCTCAATAGCCACGCCAAGCACCGCACAGACAACCATACTGGTGATGATTGATAAAAACGGCGGGAAATGCAGGGTGGACATCGCAATGGAAAGCGTGTAGGCGCCCACCATAATTACATCACCGTGCGCAAAGTTAAGCATTTTGCAGATACCGTAAACCATCGTGTAGCCCAGAGCAATTAGCGCGTAAATACTGCCCAGGCTAAGGCCGTTTACAAGTTGTGCTAAAAATTCCAAGTATATCACCTCATTAAAAACAATAAAAAAACTACATTCTATGCAGAGCATAGACTATTTTATGATTATAGCACAAAACACTACCTAAAAACAATTATTTTTTTTAGATTAGGCGAAAAAATACATAATTTTTTTTTAGCAGATTAATAGAAAATCTGCCGCCAGCCCTCAGCCAACGGCAGATTCACGGTTTACATTAACTGATTACTGAGCCGGAACAATATCGCCGTCCTGAACAATCGCAATAATGGCGCTCTTGGTTGCGTCGCCATTTTCATCCCAAGACATATGACCGGTTACGCCGTCGATCTCAATCTCATGCATAGCAGCTACCAAAGCAGCGTTATCAGTGCTGCCGGCTTTTTCCAAAGCGGCGGCAATGGCGTAAACTGCGTCGTAGCCGTCGGCGGCAAACTGATCCGGAACAGCACCGTAAGCCTGCTGATAAGCAGCAACAAAGCCCTTGGTCTTTTCGTCGTCAGCATTGGCAAAGAAAGGAGTCAGGAAAGCAGCGCCGTTGATCAGGCTGGTGTCGCCATTCAACTGTTTGATAACGCCGTCCCAGCCGTCGCAGCCAAAGTAAGGCACGGTCAGGCCAACATCGCCGGCCTGGTTAGCTACATAAGCAACCTCCTGATAGTAGAAAGGCATAAACAAAGCCTGAGCGCCGGAATTCTTAATGCTGGTCAACTGAGTGTGGAAATCCACATCGCCAGAGGCAAAGGATTCGGCAGCAGCAACAGTGCCGCCCAACGCTTTGTAAGCAGTCTGGAAAGCGTCGTTAATGCCAGAGGAATAAGCGTCGGATACGTCATACAATACAGCGCAGTTGGTGATACCCTGATCCCAAATGTACTGAGCCATATGCTCGCCCTGCTGCGGGTCGGTGAAACAAATGCGGAAGCAGTTGTCATACTGAGCAGCCTTAGCAGCCGAAGCGGAAGGAGTAACCTGCAACAAACCGTCTTTGGAGGTTTCCTCGGTTACAGCAATACAAGGAACACTGGTAACTGCGCCAACCAAAGCATTGATATTTTTGTCCATCAAAGTGTTGTAAGCACTAACAGCCTTTTCAGCGTCGTGCTGGTCATCTTCAGCCAGCAACTCAAAAGTGTAGCCGGCCACGCCGCCGTTGGCATTAATCTCAGCCACAGCCACCTCAGCGCCCTGCTTTGCAGAGTTACCGTAGCTGGCTGCCGCACCAGTCAGCGGCCCAATGCTGCCAATGATGAAAGTTTTGGTTTCATCGCCGTTGTTGTTGCTGCTCTGTTGAGGGTTGCTGTCGCCGCTGCAGCCGGCAAAAGCGAACATAGCCAAAACAGCAACCATACACAAAGCAAGTAACTTCAGATAGTTCTTCTTCATGTCTTTTTCCACCTTTTCTAAATTTTTTTACGCGAAGCCAAACAAGCAAACAATTATTAAGCAAAACAACTGCCGCAATTTAACTTCACGTTTTATAATTAAAAATTATACGTCAAATAAAGGGGGCTTGTCAATACAATTTGTAAAATTTACTATTGTGTACAGTATTTTTCTTAGCTTGTTGCATATAAGCAAAAAGAACACTCCCCAAAAAGAAGTGTTCCTTTTACTTTTAGCTAACAAACTAACGGCGCAGGCCGAGTTCGTTGATAATCTTGCGATAACGCTCAAAATCCTGGGCTTTAATATAGCCAAGGAAACGGCGGCGCTGGCCAACCAGCTGCAGCAAGCCACGACGAGAATGGAAATCTTTCGGGTGGCGTTTCATATGCTCGGTTAAATCCGAAATACGCTGGCTCAACAGTGCAACCTGCACTTCCGGGGAGCCGGTGTCGCCCTCATGCTGCTGAAATTTAGCAATGATTTCCGCCTTTTTGGCAGTTGTCAACGGCATATCCTTTTACCTCCTAATTAAAATATTGGCCAACAGCCCAGATAAGGTCGGAGTTATCCGTATCCGCGCTGTGGTAATCCGGCGGCCCGCAGGCCGCTTTCCATATTATATATCAAAAAGTGCGGTTTGGCAATAGGTATTGTAAAATTTTATAACAAAATTTTAGCAGCCGTTTTACTATCAGCGGCAATCTGCTCCCGCAACAATTCCATTGAAGCAAATTTGCGTTCCGGCCTGATTTCCTGCACAAAACACACGCGCATTTCCTGGCCGTAAAAATCACAGTTTGCGCCCAGGCAATGCGTTTCAATGGTTGGCACAATATTTTCCGCCACCGTTGGCCGCAGGCCCACGTTCACCACCGCCGGCCAGGTTTGGCCCAAACATTCGGCCCAGGCCGCATACACCCCAAAAGCCGGCAGCAGCATGCCAGGCTCAGCTAGGATATTAGCTGTAGGAAAGCCAAAAAATTGCCGGCCCAGCTGGCGGCCGTGCACAACCTCGCCGGCCAATGTATATTCTCGCCCTAGCAAACGATTGGCCTGCACAATCTGGCCAGCCGCAATTAACTTGCGCAATCGGCTGCTGCTAACAACATCGCCATCCTGCTGACAAGGCGGCACAACTTCCACCTGATAGCCCTGCCGGCCACCTAAAGCTTGCAGTGTTTGCGGCCCGCCGGCTCCTTTGGCGCCAAAGCTGAAATTAAAGCCTACCACCAGCAAATTGGCCGCCAAACCTTGCGGCCCTAAAAACTGCTCGGCAAAATGTTCCGGCTGCATTGTTGCCAATTCAGCCGTGAAAGGCAGTTCCAGCAGGTAATCCAAACCAAACGCTGCAATGGCCCGGCGTTTTTCCGCCTGGTTTTGCAAAAGTTGTAGCTGCTGGTCGGAGAGTATGGCCAACGGGTGCGGATCAAAGGTAAAGGCCATTGATAGACCGCCATTTTCCTTAGCCGCTGCCACCGCCAGGCGCAAAAGCTGCTGGTGCCCAAGATGAACGCCGTCAAAATTGCCCAGGGTGACCGCCAAAAATTTATTATGCTGTTCAAAATCAGTTACTGAACGCAAAATTTTCATATAAATATATCCTCAACTTCTTAAAGCAACACCTTGTCCATATGCAGCAACAGCATTTCATTGCAGGCGCAGCCCTGGGCCTCATAACGAGTTTCCCCAATGCCCAGCAAACGTCCCTGATAGAAAACCCGGCAGGCCGGCGCTTCGGCTTCGGAAAGACCCAAAACAACCTCCCGGCCGTGAATGGCGTGTTGAAAATCAGTTTCCGTTTGCAGCTCAATCAGCGGCAAATGGGCTATGCCAATCTCCAATGGCTGCAAAGCGGAATAATCCCCCGCTTGCAGCCTGGCCTCGGCTTCCGCCAACGGTAAAGACTGCGTGTAGGCAAATGATCCCACCGCCAACCGTTCCAAAGCGGACATATGCCCGCCAACCCCAAGCGCTGAGCCAATATCGTGAAAAAGGCTGCGTATGTAGGTGCCACTGGAACAGCAAATCTCCAGCTGTACCTGCGGCAAAGCCAGCTTTTTGATTTTTAGGCTGAAAATACGCACCTCGCGCGCCGGGCGTTCAACCTCCACGCCGGCCCTAGCCAGCTTGTAAAGCTTTTGACCGTCAATCTTCACGGCACTCATCATTGGCGGCACCTGCTGAATATAGCCGGTAAATTGCGGCAGCACGGCCAGCAAAGCCTCCTCTTTAACCATGGCCAGCTGCTCCGGCGCTGCCTGCCCGGTCACTTTGCCCCATTTATCGTAGGTCGTGGTGCTGCTGCCTAAAGTTAGCTCGCCCAAATAGGTTTTGGGCATCGCTGTAAAATATTCAGCCAAACGAGTGGCCTTGCCAATACAAATCGGCAGCACGCCGGTAGCCTGCGGGTCAAGCGTGCCGGTGTGCCCCACTTTGGTTTTGCGCGGCAAGTGGCGGCGCAGCACGGCTACAACGTCGTGCGAGGTGTAGTCAACCGGCTTGTAAACATTCAAAAAGCCGTTGATTTCTGGAGGCCTTTTTTCGTTCATTAAATCCGGGCCTCCATTTCTGCCAGCAAGCGTTTGCCTGCAGCCAAAACCTTGGGTTGCACCTCGGCCAAAGTGCCCGGAATGGTGCAGCCGCTGGCTGCATAATGCCCGCCTCCGCCAAATTCAGCCGCCAATTTACCCACATTGTAGCCGTCGCGTCCGCGCATTGAAACTTTAACCACGCCCTGTTCAGCCCGCTCGTCAAAGAACATGCCAATTTTCACACCCTCCAGCTGCATAGTAGCCGCAGCGATACCATCAATATCCTCCGGCAAAGCGTTATGCAGCTTTTTGGTGGCTGCATCCAGGCCGCACCAAACCAGCTTGTTATCAACTGTTTTTTGCAAATTTGATAAACAAAGCCCCAGCAGCTTAATATGCCCCATACTGCGCGATTCAAAAAGCTGAATCCGCATTTCCTCCAAATTAATGCCTTGGGCTAAAAGCTCTGCCGCAATTTGCAAAGTATGCACCTTGGTGTTAGTAAAACGGAACCCGCCAGTGTCTGTGCAAATTGCCGTGTAAAGGCAACGGGCTATATCCAAATCCAGCGGTACTTCAATAGCCTGCAAAAACCAGTAGATAAGCTCCGCTGTGGCAGCCAAATGAGGGTCAATAAGCGAAACTGCCGGTATCTCATCACGCAAAGCATGGTGGTCAAAAATAAGCAGCGGCACCTGCGGCAGATAAGCCTCAATCCAGCCGTCGCCGGTACGCTCCAGGGTAGCGCAATCCACTAAAATCAGCAAATCCGGCTGCTGAGAAAGCTGGTCCGGTCTAAAAATTTTGTCTGCGCCGGGCAGAAAACGCAAATGCTGTGGCGGTTCGTCCTGAAAGGCCACCGTCACCTGCTTGCCAATACTCCGCAAAGCTAAAGCCAGGCCCAAGGCAGAGCCCAAGGTGTCGCCGTCCGGCGAAACATGCCCGGCAATCAAAATATTTTGGCTAGCCTGCACCAAAGCGCAGGCCGGGGCAAAATCATACTTCATCATCTAATCATCCTTCCACACGCTTCACAATTATTCAGCCTCCGGCGCACCGGCGTTAGCCTGAGCGCGTTCCTTTTCGTAATCAGCCAGCATTTCCGAAATCTTAAAGCCGGCCTCAATGCTGTGGTCGTCTACAAAAACCAACTCCGGCACGGTGCGTGTGTGCAATTTTTTAGCCAGCTCGCTACGAATATGACCGCCTGCCGCTCGCAAAGCAGCCAGGGTTTCATCTTTGACAGTTTCCTGCGCAAAATGGCTGACAAAAACTTTGGCCTGCGTTAGCTCACGGTCCACCTGCACAGCCAGAACAGATACCAACTGCAAACGTGGATCTTTCATCTGCCGGATAATATCTGCTATTTCCTTTTTTAATCCCTCGGCCAAACGCCGATTTCTATATTGCGCCATTTTTTATCCTTTCGTTACTTTGATAATTATTTAAATGATTGGGGCTTTACGCTAAAATTATTCAGCCAAAGCCCCAGATAATTTCATCAACTAAAGTTCACGTGCCGTTTCTTCCATAACAAAGGCTTCGATTATATCGCCGTCTTTAATATCGTTGTAATTTTCAATGCCAATACCGCATTCAAAGCCCTGCAAAACCTCTTTCACGTCGTCCTTGAAGCGCTTGAGAGAGGCCAACTTGCCTTGGAAGATGACCACGCCGTCGCGGATAATGCGCACCTCGGAGTTGCGGGTGATTTTGCCCTCCAAAACGTAGCCGCCGGCCACCAGACCAATCTTGGGCACCTTGAAGGTGTTGCGCACCTCCACCTGACCAAGCCAGGTTTCTTTAAGCACGGGCGCAAGTAAACCTTGCATAGCTTGCTTAACATCCTCAATCGCATCATAAATAACGCTGTAAAGACGCATATCTACCAGCGCGTTTTCCGCCGCCTTGCGGGTTTGTGCATCCGGGCGCACATTAAAGCCAATGATGATGGCGTTGCTGGCGTCAGCCAGCATAACATCGGATTCATTGATTGCGCCAACGCCAATGTGAATAATTTTAACCTTAACCTCGTCCGTGCTCAGTTTCTCCAGAGATTGACTGAGCGCCTCCACGGAGCCCCGAACGTCGGCCTTAATAATAATATTGAGTTCTTTAACCTCGCCCTCGGCAATCTTGGAGAACAAATCGTCCAATGATACTCTGGCCGATTTGCGCATTTCCTCCTCGCGCTTTTTGTTGGCCTGAATTTGCGCGGCATAACGCGCGTTGCGCTCATCTTTAATCGCAATAAAGGTTTCGCCGGCCTCCGGCACCTCGGAGAAGCCCAAAATTTCTACCGGCATAGAGGGCCCGGCACTGCGCACCGCCCGGCCGCTGTCATCGTTCATAGCGCGCACCTTGCCAAACACAGAACCGGCAATAATAGTTTCACCCACTTTAAGGGTGCCCTTTTGAATCAGCAGCGTGGCCAACGGGCCGCGGTTACGGTCCAGCTTGGCTTCAATAACTGTGCCGCGGGCTTGGCGTTTGGGGTTGGCTTTCAGCTCGGAAACCTCGGCCACCAGCAAAATCATTTCCAGCAGGGTTTCAATGCCAATGCCCTGCTTGGCAGAAACCGGCACCATAATCACATCGCCGCCCCAGTCCTCGGCCACCAGCTCATATTCCGTAAGCTCCTGCTTAACCTTTTCCACGTTGGCGCCGGGCTTATCAATTTTGTTAATTGCCACAATAATCGGCACCCCGGCTGCCTTGGAGTGGTTGATAGCCTCCACCGTCTGCGGCATAATGCCGTCGTCGGCAGCCACCACCAGCACGGCAATATCCGTCACCTGAGCGCCACGGGCCCGCATAGCCGTAAAGGCTTCGTGGCCAGGCGTATCCAGGAAAGTGATTTTTTTGCCCTGAATACCCACCTGATAAGCGCCAATATGCTGGGTAATGCCGCCGGCCTCGGTGGAAGTGACGCGGGTGTTGCGGATAGCGTCCAGCAGAGAGGTTTTGCCGTGGTCGACGTGACCCATAACCGTCACAACCGGCGGACGCTCCTTCAAATCGCGCGGATTGTCTTGGTCGTCCTCCAAAATTTCCACAATTCTTTCCTGACGTACCTCAACCTCAACGCCAAATTCGTCAGCCAGCAAAATAGCCGTATCCGATTCCAGGCTTTGGTTGATGGTCGCCATAATACCCATCTCAAACAGCTTTTTAATCAATTCGCTGGCCGTCTTGTGCATACTCTTAGCCAGCTCGGAGAGGATAATCGTTTCACCGATAACAACCTTTTTGGGTGTGGCTGGAGCGATTTCCACCTTTTGCCGTTTCTGTTCCTTATATTTGTTGCGCGGCTTATTTTTGTTAGATTTTTCAAAGCGGTTTATGCGCTCCTGCCCAAAGTCCTGCTCGTGCGCTGCCTTGCCGCCGCGTTTTTTATCAGGCCGGCGGCTGTCCGGTTTGGAGGCGGCGTTGGCCGGCGTGTAAACGACCTCCGCCTTAGCGCTGGATTTAGCGCGCTCCTTGTTAGCATTTTGCTCCTGGTGCTTGCCCTCAAAACGTTTGCCGTCCCGATTATCCCGGCCGTCGCGATTTTGACTGCGGCCGTCCCGATTGGCCGGTTGATTGCCGCCGCCTCGTTTATCCCGTTTATCCCGGTTATCCCGATTATCACGATTTTCCTTATTCTCACGGTTATCCCGCCCGACGCGGTTATTGTCCTTGGTAGCGCCGCCTTTGTTATTATCCCGATTGTCGCGGTTATCGCGGCGCGCCTCTTTAACCTGCTGCTTCTGTTCGGATTGGGGACGAGCAGAAGCTTGTTCAGCGGTCGGCTTAGCCGGCTTGGTTTCAGCGGCCGAAACTTCTTTAAGCTCCTTAGGCAAAACAGGCTCAGTTTCAGAAGCTACTGCAACGGGCGCAACAGGTTCTGCCTTGGCCTTAATCGGCTGAGGCTCCTGTTTTACCTCTGTTTTAGTTGCTTCCTGAGGTTCGGCAGTCTTTTCAACCGGTGGCTGAACCGGTTTTTCGGCAGGCTGTTGGGGCTCCGTTTTTTCAGGCGCAGCAACTTCCTGGGTGGCAGGAGTTTCCTGTTTGGAGGCCTCCTCGGCCAACTGTTGCTCGCGCAAAGCCCGCTCAGCCTCCACAACCTCTTTTTTAATACGCTTTACGGTTGGCCGAAAACCTGGAACAGCGTCCGCTTTGCCGAAATAACGGCGCGCCAGCTCCTCTGCCTTTTCATCCATAATACTCATATGGTTTTTGATGTTGCAGCCCTGCTTTTGCAGGTAATCAACCATCTTTTTGCTTTCAACATTCAATTCCTTTGCCAGTTCGTGAACACGAATTTTTCCCAATCAAAACACTCCTTTAAGAACCTTGATTAAACTTAATCAGTTCTTAGCTTTATAATATCATAAATTTTAGCTTAATAATAAGTACCAACTTGATGTTTTTTATCCGAAACTTTTTAATTAAAACCAAAATATTTAGCTTACGGCTTTTCTGCCAGGCAGGCCAGGTTGGGCGCAACGCTTTGCAGCTGTTGCAGCTTGGCTAAAATACCTCGGCAAAAATTTTCATCCTGCAAGGCCCAAATGCCCCGCGGCGGTTTACCAACAGCCTGCCCCAACTGCTGTTTGGCGCCAAAACGCCAAACCTGCAATTTGCGGCCGCCTGCCGGCTCCTCAGCCAGGTGCTGCCAAAAACGGCGGCAGGAATTATCGCTTAAATCCCAGGCCAACAAAACCA
The DNA here is from genome assembly GCA_021769035.1 of Bacillota bacterium. Lineage (GTDB taxonomy): Bacteria > Bacillota > Dehalobacteriia > UBA4068 > UBA4997 > Avidehalobacter. The sequence continues at coordinate 32,792 of JAETTP010000016.1, forward strand.
ACCTCGCCTGGCCGCGGCTCACAGCCTGAGCCACCACATCGCTGCCGCCAAGCAAACAGCCTGCCTTTTGGGCAAAACCCAGCAACGTATAAACGCCTTGTTCGGCTGGCAGCAAGCGGCCATTTTCCTTAGGCTCCATACTTGCTTAACAGCTCCTCTTTCAATTCCTCGCTCAGCGGCTGTTTAAGGGCTCTCTCCAAGGCCCGACTTTTTAAAGCCTTTTGCAGGCAGGCCACATTGCGGCAGAGATATGCGCCGCGCCCAGCCAGCTTGCCCGTATCGTCCAAAACAATTTCACCGGCAGGGGTGCGCACCACTCGGCAAAGCTCCCGCTTATCCAACATCTGCCGGCAGGCAATGCAGGTTCGCTGCGGTTTCTTTTTTGCTGTTTTTTCCGTTGGCATTTAGCCCCCTCCTAAAACAATTTATTCCACCGGGTTCTCCGGGGCCGCCTGCGGTTCAGACGCAGCAGGCTCAGCAAAAAGCTCCTCCTGCTGGGAGGCCAAACGCACCGCCCGCTGAGATTCACTCTCAATATCAATTTTGCAGGCCGTCAAACGCACCGCCAAACGGGCGTTTTGTCCCCGGCGGCCGATTGCCAATGAAAGCTGATTATCCGCCACCAAAACTCTGGCTGTGCGGTTTTCTTCATCAACGTCAACCTCCAAAGCCTTGGCCGGCCCTACGGCATTGCTGATAAACTGACCCAAATTTTCCGACCACTCAACAATTTCCACTTTCTCGCCGGACAGTTCCTCCACAACATTTTGCACGCGCATACCTCTGGCACCCACGCAAGCGCCCATCGCGTCCACATCTTCATCATTGCTGAAAACCGCCACCTTGGCGCGGCTGCCAGGGTCCCGCACCACCGCTTTTATCTCCACAATGCCATCGTAAATCTCCGGCACCTCCTGCTCCAGCAAACGGCTGAGCAGGCCGGGCTGCGTGCGGCTAATCATAATATAGGTGCCGCGGTTGCCCTTGCGCACTTCCTCAACATAAACCTTGATGGTGTCGCCAATCGTGTAATGCTCGCCAGGGATTTGGTCTGAGGGCGTCAACACAGCCTCCGTTTTGCCGATGTTTACAATTACATTGCGTCCCTCAATGCGCACAATCTCACCGCGCACAATTTCACCCTCGGCTTTAGCGTAAGCGTCGTAAATCACGTTGCGCTCCGCTTCCCGAATCCGCTGCACAATCACCTGCTTGGCAGTTTGGGCAGCAATGCGGCCGAACGAGCGGGGAGTCACCTCGGATTCAAACATATCGCCCACTTCAAATTCCGGATCGTAGCTTTGGGCCTCCTCCAGCGACATCTCGATTTTATCATTTTCAACCTCTGCCACCACTTCTTTGCGATAGTAAACATGAATATCACCGTCTTCACGGTTAATTTCCACACGCACATTCTGAGAAGATCCATAGTTTTTTTTATAGGCTGAAATCAGCGCATCCTCCAGGGCCTCCAACAAAACTTCCATTTTGATGCCCTTTGTTTGTTCCAGCTCAGCCATAGCGTCCAGAAATTCCTTGTTGACGTATTCACCAGCCATTTTGTCACCTCATATTTATTTTTTTCCTTCAAGCCAATCTGCACACAAGCAGATTAAGATTTATAATTTGAAAACTAAATGCGCCTTGGCTATCTTATCCAATGCAAAAGCCAAACGCCTGCCGCTGTTTTCCTCAATAATAGCCACGCCCTCGTTTGGCGTGTAGCCAACCAGCTCGCCGTAAAACTGTTTTTGGCCGGCCTCCGCTGCAAAAAGCTTAATACAAACCGGTTCCCCTGCAAATCGCTGAAAATCAGCCGCTTTCAGCAGCGGGCGCTCCAATCCGGGGGAGCTTACCTCCAAATTGTAGGAGGGCTCAATAAAATCCAGCGCGTCTAAAGCATCGCCAACCGCCCGGCTGACGGAAGCGCAAAGCTCATGCCCCACCCCGTCAGGGGAATCAATATACAAGCAAAGCGTCCAATCCCGGCCCTGCTTTTGCCACTCAACCGCCACCAGTTCAGCCCCCTGGGCCTCGCAAAGCGGCTCTGCCAGGGCCATAACCCGGCGTTCCACAGCGTTTGCCATCTCTCACCTCGTTAGTTATTTCTTTCAGTCGTAGCGTCGCTTGGCAACGCTTTAGCGATATTCCCTTTTCAAAAAAATATAGTATACCATACGGTATACTACGAGTTCAAAGGGCTTCCTGTAATAATATAACAGGTGCGGCGGAATTTGTCAAGCCCTTTTTTGCATTTTTTCTGTTTTTCCCTTAACAAACAGGGCTGCAAACCGCAAGAACAAGCTTGGCTGGCTTTGCTATTTTCTCAGCAAACTGGATATATATTTACTTTTTCTTGATAAGTTTCAATTTTATATTTCTTTTGTCGGCAATCTTTTGAAACACATCTACTACAAACAAAGATTGTGCTTTAAGTGGCAGCGAAGACAATTCATCATTGGCTTCTATTTGCTTTATCGCTTCTCTTATCTCCGAAAGTTCTAATAAATTGACCGCCACACAAAAGAAATTTTTCCTGCGCCCGTCATTATAGTTAGAAAGCAAGTAAGAAAGAATTTGTATTTTTTCTTGCTGTTCAAGATTATATTGTTCAATGCCTATGCTTTGCGCTCTTTCTAAATCTGCTTTTCGCCGTTTGCTCGTAATAAAAATATCATATTCATCAATGTGTTGATATTTTTCGCAAGGATATTGTTTGCATTCATAACAATACTCAATCTTTTCATGTTCAAGGCTGCATTTTGCAATCTTGCAGGACTGATTACCATTGCCGCAACCGCCGCAGTAATTTCCTAAAAGCATAGGGCATAAACCGCAATTCAAGCCGCAAAGAGAAAATAATTGATTTTTCCGTTCAAATCCTTTCATATCGATGACCTCGTTCTAACACTCTGATAATAGATTTCATTACTCTGCAATTTATAGGTGGAAACAGCGGGAATAAGCATTTTCAATCCTAAATCTTGACCGCCTAAAGTTGGCTGTCGTCAATCTCGTCCAAAATCCGCAGTCTGTCGTCATAAACCGGGATACTGGCGCGGATTTTCGGCATACAGGAATAATCCAAATCAGCCAGCAAAATGCCCTGGTCGGTGGCCTCGCGGCCGCCGCAGATAAATTCTCCCAGCGGGTTTAGGGCCATAGACCAGCCCGGATACTTGCCGCTGTGGTCCTTGCCGGTTCGGTTGCAGGCCAGCAGAAAAATCTGATGGTCAATAGCCCTGGCCTGGTTTAGCAGCAGCCAATGCTCGGCCCGGACGGTGGGCCACTGCGCCGGCACAATCAAGGTGTTCGCGCCACGCAGGGTCAAATTCTGAATGGTGGCCGGAAAACGCAGGTCGTAGCAAATCGCCAGGCCAAAAAGCCCCCAGGGAGTTTCCACCAACCCCCATTCATCGCCGGGCGCAAAATATTCCGGCTCCTGCAAGCCGTTTGGGAATAAATGCAGCTTGCGGTATTTATAGATAAGCTCGCCCTTGTCGTCAATCACCAGCGCGGTATTGTAAAAAACATCGCCCCGCTTTTCTGCAATGGTGCCGCCAAAAATATACATACCGTATTCCTTAGCTTTGCGCATCAGCAAACGGGCGCTGCTGCCCTGGCGCAGATTTTGGGCCAGCTCCGGCAAATGCTTCAAATCGTAGCCCATATTCCAAAGCTCTGGCAACACCGCCAACTGCGCGCCGCAGGCCGCGGCCTCGTCTAGCAGAGCTGCCACTGTATTCTCATTGCGCTGCACCTCGCCCGGCCGAACATCAAATTGCAGCAGGGCTGCCTGCAAGGTCTGTCTTGTTGTATTTTCCGGCATAATGTTCATTCCCCCGTTTTCCTATTCAACATCAGCAATCTGAAACAATGGCAACAGCTCCGTCAGCTTATGCACCACCGGCACCCTTTGTGTCAGCTTGATATTTTCAAAATCCCAGCCCTGGCAGACGCGCACCAAAACAGGTGCCGCCCCCACGGCCAAAGCTGGGGCAATCTCACTTTTCAGGCTGTTGCCAATAACCACGGTTTGGCTAGGCGCAAAGGCGTGCCGCTGCATAATATTTTGGTACACAGCCGGCGTTTTTTTATCCACCACAATAATTTCCGCAAAATATTCGTTCAAATTGTGCAGCTCAACCTTATATCTCTGCTCATCATAGCCGCCCTGTGTCAGTAGCACCAACTTGTGCCCGGCCTCCGCCAGCAAATCCAGCACCAGCCGGGCGCCGTCCACCAGCGGATAATCCGCCTCCCGAAAGCTGTTGCCCAAGTCCTCAAAGGCCGCGGCCTGATCATTGTCAAACGGCTGAAAACAACGCTCGCAGTAAAACTCATAGGTTTTGCGCAGGGCCTGCGGAAAGGCCCAAGGCACATAAGCGTCCGCCTGCTCAATGGCCTCGCGGTCAAAGGCGTCCAGAGTATAGTAAACATTGTCGTCGTCAAAGCCCAACGCCGCCATCTGCTGCAAAAATTGCTCTGTCAACTCCACAAAAATCTGGTGCGTGTAAATCAAAGTGTCGTCTAAATCGAAAATCAACAGCATAGCCTATCCCCTCAAACTTTTTCCAGGCCGCGCAGGCGTAAATCCCGGTCGCAGGCCAGCAGACAGGGTTCGCACAGGCTGAGCAGACGCGAAAGCGAACGCGTGCCCAAAAGCCCCTGCAAATCGGCAAAATTTAAATTGGTGGTGGCAATGGTGGTTAAACATTCATTCATTCGATAATTTAAAATAGTAAACAGCACGCTACGTGTCCAATCGGAAAAGTTATGGCTGCCTAAATCGTCCAAAATCAGCACCGACACCTTTTTGGCCTGCTCCTGCAAGCGGCGCACTTCGTCCTCCTGGCCGGAAAAGGCGCCGCGCAGCTCGTCCAGAAAATCCGGCACCACCAAAAACAGCACCTTTTGCCGCCGCCGCAACAGATAATTGGCCGCCGCCGCCGCCAAATGCGTTTTGCCGCTGCCTACCTGCCCCAAAAGCAGCAAACCGCGCGGGGCGCCGCCAACCACCAGCTTTTCACAGCAGCCGCGCATCTTGGCGCAGGCCTCCTTGGCTAGCTCGTAGTAGGTACGGCCTTTGCCGTCCGGGGCCTGCGCATTGCCCGGGTAATTAGCCAGCTCAAACCGCTCAAAGGTCATTTTCTGCAAAGCCGGCTGCAAACGGGCCGCCCGGCAGGCCTGTTGAAAATGCCGCTCTGCGTGGCAACGGCAAAGTTGAGCCCGACCGTCCGGCCGCAAAATATAACCGCTGCCGCCGCAGATTGGACATTCCGCCTCCTGCGGCCGGACAGCAGATCGCAGAGGCCGAACTCCGCCCACTTCAATATCCGCCGCCTTGATTATCTCCGAAAACTCCTGCATAAAGCACCACTCCTGAGCTTATATTTGCCGCAGCCATTCCCCAGCCTGCTGCAAGGCCTCTTCCATTGCCGGCAGGGCCGGGCCGCCCGGCGTGCAACGGGCCGCCACGCACTTATCAATGGCAATATAATCGTAAATATCCGCCTGGAAGACTGAGGAGAATTGCTGAATTTCCGCCAGGGGCAAATCCTCCAGGCCCACTCCCTTGTCCTCGGCGTGCTTCACCAGCTGGCCGATAATGCTGTGCGCCTCCCGAAAGGGCACGCCGCGCGCCGCCAGATAATCTGCCGCGTCGGTGGCGTTGATAAAGCCGCCCTTGGCCCGCTCATACATGCGCCCGCGGTTGACACGCATTGTCGCCAGCATTGGCGCAAACACCAACAGTGATTTTTTCACGGTGTCCACCGTGTCAAAAAGGGCCTCCTTATCCTCCTGCAAGTCCTTGTTGTAAGCCAGCGGAAGGCCTTTCAGCATAGTCAACGCGCCCATCAGGTGTCCAAACACCCGGCCGCTTTTGCCGCGCACCAGTTCCGCCACATCGGGGTTTTTCTTTTGCGGCATAATTGAGGAACCGGTGCTGTAGCCGTCGTCCAGCGTGATATAACCAAATTCATTGGAAGACCACAGCACAATCTCCTCGGAAAGCCGAGACAAATGCACCATAATCAAAGAGGCCGCACTGATAAACTCTACCACAAAATCACGGTCGCTTACCGCGTCCAGCGTGTTGGCACAAATATCGGCAAAGCCCAGCTCCGCCGCCACAAAATGGCGATCAATCGGAAAGGTGGTGCCAGCCAGCGCGCCCGCGCCCAACGGCAGATAATCCGCCCGCCGGCAGCAATCCGTCAGGCGTTCATAATCCCGACGAAACATCTGGAAATAAGCCAGCAGGTGGTGCCCCATTGTGATAGGCTGAGCCTTTTGCAGGTGGGTGTAGCCGGCCATCACGCTGGCCTTGTGCTCCGCCGCCAAATCCAACAGGGTTTGCAGAAGCTTGTGCAGCAGCTCCTGCACCTCCGTCACCTGCTGCTTCAGATATAAGCGCATATCCAGCGCCACCTGGTCGTTGCGGCTGCGGGCCGTGTGCAGCTTTTTGCCAACCTCGCCCACGCGCTCCGTCAAAATCTTTTCGATATTCATATGAATATCCTCCGCGCCAACCTCAAACTCCACCCGGCCGGCGTCAATATCCGCCCTGATTTGCTGCAAACCGGCCACCAGCGTTTCTGCCTCCGCCTGGCTGATAATCCCCTGCTTGCCCAGCATTTTAGCGTGGGCAATGGAGCCGGCAATGTCATGCTGATATAAAATCTGGTCAAAGCTGATTGAAGAATGGAAATCCTCCACCAGCTTGTCCGTGCTTTTGGCGAAACGTCCGCCCCACATTTTGGTTTCTGTCAATGTTCTACACCTCTGTTTATTAAATGTATTGCTCATTGTTAAAGCGTTTTAAGCTATTGACAAATAAAAAATCTGCCGTAACACTGCTTTTGCATTACGCAATCAAGCAATATTATAGCAGATTTTTTGCCGCCTGCCTAGTAGTTGAAGCAAATTTTCTCAAGCCACTCCCAAAATACCGCCCAAGCCGCCGGCCAAAAACAGCAACAAACCTTTCACCAGCAACCCCAGAACCGACACCCCTCCGGCAGTCAGCCCGGCCGCGCTGCTCAGCAGCAAAAGCCCCAAAAGCAATGCCGCCAGCAGCAGACCATGCCAAAGGCCTCGCCGCCCGGCCCCTTTAGCCGCTGCAAAAGCCCCAACAAAAGCCGCCACGCCCAGCACTGCCAACTGTAACACGTGCGCCGTGCCGCCAGCAAGAGAGGTGAAGCAATATGCCGCCGCTAAAGCCAGGCTTAAGACCGCTACCAGCAGACAGCTGAGCAGCAAACCACGGCCCAACTGCACTGCCGAAATGCCCTCGCCGCCGGCGTCTGCCGCCGAACCGCCCATAATGGCAAAAATCTCTTTCAATGCTCTCAACCCTTTCTATGTAAAATGAAATTATCAAGCTTTTATAAATCGTATGCTATTCCTCAAAGGATTTATGCAGCTTTTGCAGGGCTTTTTTTTCAATCCGGCTGACATAGGAGCGGCTGATTCCTAGCTGTTTGGCAATCTCCCGCTGGGTGTGCTCCTCCGCCCCGCACAGGCCGTAGCGTTGAATGATTATATAACGTTCCTTAGGAGAAAGGCCCTTTAGGGAGAGATGCAGCATCCGCTCGTCATCCTTGCTTTCCACGGTGTCCAAAATCTCGGTGCCATCGCTGCCCAGGGTTTCCAGCAGGGTAATTTGGTTGCCCTCCTTGTCGGAGCCAATCGGGTCGTTCAGAGAAAGCTCCGTGCGCCGGTTTTTAGTGGCCCGCAGATACATCAGCACCTCATTTTCAATGCAGCGGGCGGCGTAAGTGGTTAGCTTGATATTCTTGGCCAAATCAAATGTGTTAATGGCCTTAATCAGGCCGATAGTGCCAATGGAAATTAAATCCTCTCGCTCCGGGCCGTGATTTTCAAACTTTTTCACAATATGCGCCACCAAACGCAAATTATGCTCAATCAAAGTTAAGCGGGCGTTTTTGTCCCCCTCCGCCCAAGCCTGCAAATATTTTTTTTCTTCCTCCGGGGCCAGCGGCTTGGGAAAAGCGTTGCTGTTCAGATAACCCAGCAAAAAACCCATTCCCGGCACCAGAGAACCAAACAAGTAGATAAGCTCCCAAAACATCTCCTCAACCTCCGCCTAAAATCTTGCCTACTGCTCAATTCTATGCGAAAAATATAAAATAATGCCGATACCCCAAAACAAGTACCGGCATTTTCTATTTCTATTCAAACAGCTCCAAAGGGTCAACCGCCTGACCGTTCTGTAGCACAACAAAATGCAGGTGATTACCGGTGCTTTGGCCGGTGGAGCCAACATAACCGATAATCTGGCCGGCTGCCACCGTATCGCCGGCCTTAACCGCCAGGCTGGACAAATGAGCATAGCGGGTTTCCCACGCGCCCATATCCGCGTGCTGCAAAATGATTTTGTTGCCGTCCTCGCCCATATAGCCGGCCGCCAGAACCTGCCCCGCCGCCGCGGCCAAAACCGGCGCGCCATGCACCGCCGGAATATCAATCCCACTGTGCTGCCTGGGGCCGCCAAAGCCGTAACTGATATTGCGATATTTCTCCTCAAGCGGCCACTGCCAATGCTGCTCGCTGTTTTCTCTTAAAGGCGCGCTATCCCGATTGCTGCTGCGCAGGCCGCCAATCAGCCAGCTGCCATCCTGCTGCCGCTCCACCTCCAGCGTTAGGGAAAGTTCGCTGTAGCCGCTTTGGCCGTCCGGCCGAATAATTAAAGCGTGCAGTTCCAGACTGTTCGGCTCCGCCGCCCGCTGCTCCGCATAAACGGCCACGGCCTCGCCCAGCATAACGTCAGCATACTGCCAGCCGACGCTTTCCAGCACATATGGCGTGCAAAAAGACTGCATTTTCTGATAATCGCTTTGCCGCCAGGCCTGCAAAAACTGTGCCGCCACCGCAAACTGCTCCGGCAAGGGCAAAACAGTATCCACCGTTTTAGCTTTGCTCGGCAAAGGTAGGCTGACCAGCCGCAGAATTTCACCGTTGTTTTTATCATACTGCAAAATCATCAAGCCATCAAGAAAGCTGCCGCCCCCGGCCGCCGACATTTGGGCAATCCCAAACAACATTTCCGCCGGCACGTAAATCACATCATTGCGCATTTGCGCGCCCACCTGGCCGTCTGTTAGGCTGAACTGCCGCTGGTAAAAGCAATGCCGTACCCGGCCGCCGGCCGCGTCCATTTGCCACTGGTAAAGGTTCAGCTTAACCAAGCCGTTTTCATATTGCAGGCTGTCGCTGTCGTTCGGCTCAATCACCCGGAATTTTTCCAAAGCTTCCCGCAGCGGCAAATATATCTGCCCGTTTTCAGCTACAAACGGCGCGTTAGTCAGCTGCAGCTTTTCCCCATTATTGCTCAGCACAACCACACTGGCCGCCGGGCTGAGATTATTCTCCTCCGCCCGGATTTCCCTGGCCGCCTTAACGCTGTAAGTCGCGCCCAAAAGTAGTATCAACGCCGTTAATATCCCGGCCAGCAGCCGCACAGCATTGCTGCGGCCGGCTTTATGTTTACTAATCACTTCAAACCTCCTTTTAAGATCGCTTTTCGCCGTATTTAACCCCGTATACAGTTTATTTTGGGCCGGCAGCGCAACGGACAGGCTGGCAATGCGCAAAATCGTCCGCATATAATCCTGCCTTTGGGCTTGGTTCCAAAAACGGGTCACTTTCAAATCGCAGCAAATTTCACATTCCTGCTCCAGCTGCCGCTCCAGCAGATAAATCGCCGGATTGAACCAATGGACGGATTTAACCAGTAGCATAGTCCATTTAATCCACAAATCCTTTTGCTCCAAATGGTTCAGCTCGTGCTTTAAGACGTTATGCCAATCGTCAGCGGAAAGCTCAGCCGCCGGCAGCAACAGGCAGGGATTAAGCAGGCCAATCAGCAGCGGCGCCACAGGCAGGGCCTCCGCCTTTTGCCGGCGCAGTTCCAAACCGGGAACTGAACAGCGCATTTTGTCAACATCACTGTCCGGCAGCGGTATATCCTGCCAGAAAATGGCCTCGCTGGTTTGGCGCAGGCCGGCCGCAAAACGGTGATATTTGCGCAGACGGCTAAACAGCAGCAAGCAGGCAATCAATAGCCAGGCCACCGCCAGATCAAAGGTTAAATCACTGTGCAGCACAACCGAAAGCCAGTTTGGCGGCTCGGCCAGCGCTTGCTGCGCCAAAACCTCCGGCACGGCAGTAGGCAAATCCACCGCTTCCGGCGCAAATTGAACTTGCTTCACCAGGGAAGCCGACGGCGCAGGCTGCGGAGAAAGCGGCACTTCCCCGTCGGCCCCAGCGTTAGCTCCGCCGCCCCAGCCATACATCAGCAGACACACGGGCGAGATAAGCAGCAACATCAGCAGGTTTCCCCAAATTTCATATTGCCAATCGTGCCCCAGCCAGCGGCTGGTAAAACGGCGCGCCGCAAACAGCAGCAAAATCAGCGCTGCCGCTATCATCGAAAGGGCCGCCGTGTGCAAAAAAATGTGTAAGAAAAATTGCCTAAGCATAACTTAATACCTCACAGTTTAAAAAGCTCCCTAAGCTCCGCAATATCCTGCTCGGAAAGCTGCCGGCTGGCCACCAGCGAAGCCGCCAGGCTGCCCACGGAGCCGTGATACAACGTGTCCAACAGGTCGTTGGCCGCGCTTTGGCGATAAGCCTCCTCATCCACCGCCGCCCGGTACAAATAACCGTTGCCGCTGGCGGCTTTTTGCCGCTGCACCGCGCCTTTTTCCTCCAAACGGGCCAGCATAGTCGCCAGGGTGGTGCGTTGCCACTGCTTATCAGCTAGGCATTGGTTGATTTGCTTGGCGGAAAGCCCGGCCGGAGCCGCCGACTGTCCCTGCCAAAGCGTCTGCATAATCGCCAATTCCGCTTTGGTTAAATTGTGTTGATACTTCATTTAAATCTACCACCTGTTCTTGATTATTCCGGAATAAATTAGTCTACATCTATAGACAATTATATTCTACACTTGTAGACGGGATTTGTCAAGCCATTTCAATCAAAAAAACGCCGTTCCCTTAAAAAAGAGAACGACGCTCGCTTTGACTCTCGATTTTATATCAAATTTACTCGCCCTTAAAATTGGGTTGGCGTTTTTCCGCAAAGGCCGCCAGGCCCTCCTTGCAATCCGCACTGACCACCAATTTGCCCTGCACGGCCG
>JAETTP010000087.1 GCA_021769035.1 Bacillota bacterium
CGGAATGTGGCCACCAAGCGCCGTTGCTGGAATTTGCCCAAAACTGCTATTTTGGCGATTAAAATGAGGATTAAGCTTAAAACCGCTTCCCGATAATTGGGGAAGCGGTTTTGTTGTAAAAAATGTTCTTAAAGGACCTTGCCCTTTAAAACTTCGTTTTAAAGGATTGCTCCTAAAGGACCTTACCCAAAAAGTCCCGCAGGCGTGGATTGCTGGGGTTGGCAAAAAAGGCTTCCGGTTCGTTCTCCTCCAAAATCTGGCCGTCCGCCATAAAGATAACCCGGCTGCCAACCTCCCTGGCAAAGCCCATTTCGTGGGTCACCACCACCATGGTCATGCCCTCCTCCGCCAGGGCTTTCATCACGCTTAAAACCTCGCCCACCATTTCCGGATCCAGGGCAGAGGTTGGCTCGTCAAAAAGCATCACCTCCGGGTTCATACATAGAGCCCGCACAATGGCAATGCGCTGCTTCTGCCCGCCGGAAAGCTGGCTGGGATAAGCCTGCGCCCGGTCGGCCAGGCCCACGCGGGCCAAAAGCTCCATCGCTTTGGCCTCCGCCTCCTGCTGGCTTTGCTTCAGCAGCTTGCAGGGGGCCAGCGTCAAATTGCGCAAAATTGTCATATGCGGAAACAGGTTGAAATGCTGAAACACCATGCCCATCTTCTGGCGGTGCTTGTCGATATTCAGCTTTTTATCGGTGAGGTCAACGCCCTCAAAAAAGATACTGCCGCCGGTTGGCTGTTCCAGCAGGTTCAGGCAACGCAAAAAGGTGCTTTTGCCGCTGCCGGAGGGGCCGATAACCACCAGCACTTCGCCCTTGTGGATTTCGTTATCAATGCCTTTCAAAACCTGCAAATCGCCAAAGGCCTTTTCCAGTCCCTCCACCTTAATCAAAACCTCATTATTAATGCTCACTCTGGCGCAGCCTCCTTTCCAGCCGGCCCAGCAGATTTTCCATAAACATTACCATAACCAAGTAAATCAATGCCACAACAAGCAAGGGCATAACTGCATAGGTACGTCCGCGAATAATATCGCCGCCTTTGGTCAAATCCATCAATGAAATATAACCGGCCACTGATGTTTCTTTCAGCAGCACAATAAATTCATTGCCTAAGGCCGGCAGAATATTCTTAAATGCCTGCGGGGCAATTATGTAAATCATTGTTTGCAGATAATTAAAGCCCAGGGAACGGCCGGCCTCCATTTGCCCTTTATCAACAGACATAATGCCCGCCCGCACAATCTCCGCCACATAAGCGCCGGAATTTATGCCAAAAGAAACAATACCGCAAACAACCGGCGGAATATGATAAGGCGCTAACATAAAATAGTAAATTATCATCAACTGCACAATCACAGGCGTGCCGCGGATAACTGTCAAATAAATTTTGCAAAGCCAGTTGAAAAATTTTAGTTTGCCGGTATTATCGTGGGTTGTACGAATAATAGCCACAATAAAGCCAATTACAATGCCCAAAATAACCGCGCCCAAGGTCAGCTCCAAAGTCACTTTCAAACCGTCGGTTATATAATGCCAGCGGTCGTCCTTAATGAAATTAAGCCAAAACTGGTGCTCAAACTTCAGCCACCATTCAGTCAATATAATCACATCCCCGTCAAATACTAGGAGAAAGGAGCGGAAACAGTGCTGCCCCCGCTCCTCTGATTTCAGGTTAAGCTTTTTTATTCAGCCGGAATATATCTATCCACAATCTGCTGCAAGGTGCCGTCGTCTTTCAGCTCCTGCAAAGCAGCGTTCACCTTGTCCAGCAGCTCAGTATCATTTTTATTGATAGCGATAGCGTATTCCTCAGTAGCATATTCGGTTTCCAAAATCTTCAAGCCCTCATTAGCAGCCACAAAAGCCTTGGCCGGTTCCAAATCGATAACCACAGCTTGAACCGAGCCATTGCTCAAAGCCATAACCGCGTCCGCGCCACGATTGAAACGCTGAATAGCCTCGTCACCAAAATCGTCAGTGGTGTAAATATCACCGGTGGTGTTCTGCTGCACGCCAATTTTCTTACCTGCCAAATCATCGGAAGATGCAATTTCAGAATCCTCTGTTACGATAATTACCTGATGTCCCTCGGCATAAGGCTCCGAGAAATTAACATTCTCCTGCCGGTCCGGGGTCACCGTCATGCCAGCCATCACTATATCAGCCTGGCCGCTTTGCAAAGCAACCAGGGTGGAATCAAAGGCCATATCGTCAATACGCAGCTCCATACCCAGTTTGTCGGCAATCGCCGCCGCAACCTCAGCGTCAATGCCCACAATCGCATTGTTCTCCCAGTACTCATAGGGCGGGAACTCCGCGTTGGTAGCCATCACCAGAGTTTCCTTTTTCTCCCCGTCCGTGCCGCCGCCATTGTTTGCCTGCTGGCCGCCGTTATCGCCGCCGCAAGCCGCCAGGCCCAGCAGCATAGCGCAGGCCAGCAAAACCGTCAGTAACTTTTTCATCTTTCCTTACCTCCAAAATAAAAATAGTATAAGTAAATCTTTATTGGCTAAATCATAGCATATTTATCAACTAATAGCAAGTATTTATGCAAAATTTTTTATTTATACATAATTTTATACATCTAAAACCGCCGCAGCAGAGCAATCACCCGGCCCAAAATCTGCACCTCCTGGGCAATAATACTTGCCATATTTCGGTTGGCCGGTTCCAGGCGATAATAATTCTTTTCCTTATAAAAATATTTCACAGTGGCGCTGTCGTCAATCAGCACCGCGGCAATTTCGCCGTTGGCCACCACCGGGGTTTGCTCCACCACCAGCAAATCGCCATTTAAAATGCCCGCTTCAATCATACTCTCGCCCTGCACGCGCAGCATAAACAAAGGCCGGCTGGCCCGCAAAAAGTCCAACGGCAGCGGAAAAAAGTCCTCCACCTGCTCCTCCGCCAGCAGCGGCAGGCCGGCGGCAATGGTGCCCAAAAGCGGCACCTGGGCCAGTTCCTTGTTGGGCAGCTCTGCGCTTTCCCCAGCCAAAGGCTCGTCCGCCCGAAAATCCACAATCTCCAAGGCCCGCTGCTTGCAAGAGTCCCGCTTGATGTAACCCTTTTCCTCCAAGGCCCGCAAATGCCCGTGCACCGTGGCCGGCGATTTCAAGCCCACCGCCTGGCCAATCTCCCGCACCGTGGGCGGATAACCCTGCTTGCGCAGGGCCTGCTTAATATATGTTAAAACCTCAATTTGGCGCTTGTTCAAATCCGGATATTCCATTTTGCTCCTCCTAAAATTAAATATACTAAAATTAAATATACTCACATTATACCACAGAAAAAATGATATTTCACCTTATCACAACAAATTGCACTGTGGTATTTGTTCGCAATGGGCTCTGCTTCCGCTTTGCAAGCGTCGCAATCGCCTTTGCTCACATTATACCATAGAAACAAGGTTATTTTATCTGATTTTACAAATTGCACTATGGTATTTGTTCGACTACAGTTCAATCATCGCCTGCGGCTTGATTTCACTGAGTACTCACATTATACCATAGAAACAAGGTTATTTTATCTGATTTTACAAATTGCACTATGGTATTTGTTCGCAATGGGCTCTGCTTCCGCTTTGCAAGCGTCGCAATCGCCTTTGCTCACATTA
>JAETTP010000017.1 GCA_021769035.1 Bacillota bacterium
ACAGCGCAAATCAGAACACCGCAAAGCTTTACTTTACTAAAAAAGTGGTGGCTGTGGTGGTTCGGTTTGCAAAATAATTAAAGCTTGTCGATTAGAAATAGTCGGCAAGCTTTTTTCATTACTTTTCTTTATCACCCACAACAATCAGCAAATCTTCAACAGATTAACCAAATTCCTGACTAAAGCCATAGGCCTTGGATATTGATACATTTATATCACTCGTCAAAAGCTTGCGCAGATAACGAACTGAAATATTCATATCCTCCGCAAATTCTTCCTGAGTTTTATTTAGCCTGCCAAGTTCCTCAGCAAATTTTACGTGATTTAACAAAGCTGTTATTTTTATAATAAACCAACTCCTGTTTTCGCTTTTAGCATAAGCTACAAAATTTACAGGTAACACAGGCGGCTTTAATCTTCCATTTTGTTAAATTTTTGCTTGTTTGGGGGTTCGAGTCCTTACAGTTGCCTAAAATCCCATTTTGACATCTTTTTTGAGCAGCTTTACTAACGCTCACCTGCCAAATTTTATCCTCAAATTTGCCCGTTTTTACGAAAAAACCGCCGAATACGGCGGTTTTTTTCTGGCGATATCTTTTTTGTCGCCATAGGGTGGCAGGGGCACTAGGACTCGAACCCAGAACCAATGGTTTTGGAGACCACTACTCTACCAATTGAGCTATACCCCTTTGCAACATTAATATTATAACTGAAACTACAGCATAAGTCAATAGCCAAAACATTAAAAAAATGTATTTTTCACTTGACAATTTAGTAGCCTTATGTTAATATGAAGTTGGCTTCATAAAACGTAAATCTAATATAAGTGCAAAGGTAAACAAATAATGAAAACAAAAGTCAAGGAATTACGCCTGCAAAACAAGATGACCCAACAACAACTGGCCGATTTGGTATACGTTTCGTCCCGCACCATAATTTCAATCGAAAGGGAGCATTATAAGCCCTCCCTAATGCTGGCCTATCGCCTGGCTCAGGTTTTTGGCGTAACCGTGGAGGAGCTTTGCTGTCTGAAAGAAAACAAGGAACTGGAGGATAAACAATATGAAAATTTATAACCTAAAAAACTTTGCCCACGGCCTGCTTATGCTGTTTTTAGGCTTGCTAAACCTAGCGCTCAGCCTGCTAAGCAGCCTCAGCTGGAAAGATTATTTCCTGATCGGTGCACTGTTTTTTATGGGCGGCGGCCTGCTGCTGCGCAGCTTGTCCTACACAATATCCCGCGAGGATCAGCTGGAGGAAATGGACGAACGCAACCAGTTGGTGCTGCTGAAAAACAAAAGCCTGGCCTTTTCACTTTTGCAATATAGCTGCCTGATTTTGGCCATAATTTTCATCATTGCTGGTAAGTTAGAGGAACAATCAAACATTATCTTCCTGGGCGTCGGCTTAATTTTTGCCTTTGTCATCTCAATGCTCACTGATATTTTAACATTTATCTATTACGAAAACAGATTATAAGACCATCGCTCACTCCACCGTCTCAATCGCTTCCACAATGCTCAGGCGGCTAATACTGCGCAGCGGAATAGCCGTTGCCAGCAAGCAGGCCAAAACGGCAACCCCGCTGGCCTCGCCAATCGCCAGCCAGGGCGGCGGCGTCAGCCCCAAGGTTTCTGTGACGGCCGCCTGCACCAAAACCGTGCAAGCCCAACCGGCCAAGCTGCCCAGCAAGGCCGCAATCAGGCCGTAATATGCGCCCTCCCACAAAAAGCTGGCGTATAGGCTGCCGTTGCTCATACCAACCGCCCGCTGCATACCAATCTCCGCCCGACGGGTTTGGATATTGGTGTAAACCGTGTTGATGATATTCAAAACGCCAATCAGACCAATAAACAAAATCAGTCCCCAGGCCAGCAGCCTGATTTGCGCCTCGCTCTCCGCCAGCTGCCGGTCAGCCTGCTCAAAGGACAACACCGTGGTGCCGGGCAGGCGTTGGCAAAGCTGCTCCAGCAGCAAACCAAAGCTTTCCCGATCGGCCTCCGGCTGCAAAATCGGCCGCAGCTCCGCGTAAGCGCCGCCGCCGGTCAACTGCGTAAAAAGTCGCTCGTTCACCAGCACTTGCACGCCGTTGGTGAAGCCACCGTTGCCGACGCTGAAATAGGCATCGTAATCGCTGAAAGCCAGCAACACCAACAGCTCCCGTCCGGCAATAGTAATGGTGCTGCCAGCATCCACCTGGGTGGTGAAAAGCTGCCGCCCCTCAATCTCCATTGGTATCGGATTGCGCACCACGCAGCCCCGGCCCTCCCGCCAGGCCGCCAGCTGCTCCTCCGTCAGCTGTCCGTGCAACGCCCAATCCAGCCAAAGCTCATTCCAGCCAAAAATTTGCAGGGTTTCGCCAGGGCTTTGCTGCAAATCGCTGGCAATCCCTTGGGGCCAACCGTTTTCGTCCATTTCATAAATGGCAAACTGCTGCGCCGCAATCCCCTGCACTGCCTCAGACTCCGCCAGACTAGCCAGCTCAGCCTCCGAGATACCGACCGCCTGATTGACAACGGAATAATCGCCCAAATGCTCGGATTCCGCCCCGGCCACGCTCAACAGCGACAAAAAAGACTGCAAGGCGATAAATACCGTGATACTCATAACCAGCGACAAGATGGTGATAGCCGTGCGCCCGCGGTTGCGGCTCAGATTCAGCCAGGCGTAAAAGCGTTCAAAATGGCGGCCCGCCGGCTGCCGCCGACTGCGGCGTTTCACGCGCCCCAAATTGCCGGCCATTGCCATAACCGGCGGTACGTTGGCGGCGAAACGCGCGGCAGGTATTGCCGCCAAAAAGGCAAAACCAGCGGTGACAGCGGCGCTCAGCAGCAGATAAGCCCACTTGCCGTCACTGTTGGCGGCAATTAGCTCCTGTAGCTGGGCCGCGTCCTGGGCCAAAAACACCTCCGGCGAAAGCTGACTTAAAGCGGCGCGCAAAATGCCCTCCGCCGAAAGCGCGCCCAGCAGCAGACCAAGCGGAATGCCCACCAGGCATAGCAGCAGCACCTCCGCCGCCACCACGGCGTAAAGCTGCCCTTTGCTGCCGCCGATTGCCCGCAGCACCCCATATTGCCGCACCTTTTGGGCCACGGCAATTTTCAAGATATTGTAAATCACCAGCCCGGCCGCCAGCAAAATCAAGCCCGCCAGCAACACCCCAGCCGCCAGCAGATAACTGAATCCGGCGTCGTCCGGCCCGCTCCCCGCCAGACGCGAACCGGAATTTTCCGTGTTGAAATCAATGCCCAGCGCTTTCAAATATGGGATATTGTAAAGCGTGTCCAGCTCATGCATATTCAGCCGGGCGCATAAACTGTCCATCGTGCTTTGAAAGCTGGCCCGGTCGTAGGTGCGAATATCTGCATTATAATAGTAATATTCTGCCGGCAAAACTGCCGCCGCCGTGCCCTCGCCCACCAGGCCTAACAATAAACCGCCGCTGTAGCCCAGATAATTGTTCTGCAAAATTCCGGTCAGGGTGAACTCCGCCGTGTATTCGTAATCGTCAACCATAATACCGTGACGCACCGCTTTAGCCAGCGGCAGGCTGATTTTATCGCCAATCTGGCCGCTAAAAGCCAAAAATTGCAGCGTTTCCTCGGAAAGCGCAATCTCAAAGGGATCCTCCGGCAGGCGGCCCGCCTGCAATTTGCTATAAGCCGGCACGGCGCTGCTTGCCGTGCCGTCCCAGTATTCCGCCAAGCTTAACGTCAGCAGGTCGTTCAGCTGCATTGTACCCACCGGCACATAAACGCCCACGTAGGATAAACGCTCGTCCTGCTGCAAGACCGCCAGCTGCTCCGCGTTCAGCTGCACAAAGCTGGCGTAACGATTGCCGCCAATCGTGATCGCCTGCTGCTCCCGCATCACCGCCAACAACCCGGCCGATTGCCCCACGGCTGTGGTCAACATTGTGGAAAGCACCACGGCAATTAGCAACAAAGCGGCGATTATTTTTTGTGCCAAAAGCTCTCTCAGGGCCAACCCCAGATAATGCTTCATATTCTTATTCATTTTCCGCTTCATCATCTGCTCACCTCCGCCAGCTGGCCGTCCACAATCGCCAAACGGCGCGGCGCCATTTGGGCAATCCGGCTGTCGTGCGTGATAACCACCAGCGATTTGCCCAGTCTGCGCCAAATATCTAGCAGCATTGTCATAACCTCGCCGCCGCTTTTGCTATCCAGATTACCGGTGGGCTCGTCGGCAAAAATCACCTCCGGCTGGGTAATCAAAGCCCTGGCGATAGCCACCCGCTGCTGCTGGCCGCCAGAAAGCTCATGCGGCAAATGCTGCAAACGGTCGCCCAGGCCCAGCAAGGCGGCCAACTGCCGCAGCCAGGCCTCGTCCGGCCGCCGCTTGTCCAAAAGCAGGGGCAGCATTATATTTTCCTGCGCGGTCAGCACTGGCAACAGATTAAACTGCTGAAAGATAAAGCCAATGCGCCGACGCCGAAAAGCCGCCAATTCCCGGTCTTTCAGGCGGTATATTTCCTGCCCGTCGTAGGTGAGGCGGCCGGAGGTGGGCCGGTCCAGCCCGGAAAGCAGGTGCAGCAGGGTGCTTTTACCGCTGCCAGAGGGCCCGATAATGGATATGAAATCTCCTGCGGCAATTTGCAGGCTGGCCTTGTCAAGCGCCACCACCTGCCCCTCGCCTTGGCCGTAAGTTTTCGACAATTCATTTGCTTCAATTAACATAAAAACACTCTCCTTCACATTTGTTAGGGAGAGTGTAGCATTTAAACCTCAAAATTCCCTCAAGAAAATAAATTTAATCTAGAGGCATTTTTTTCATATCTGCAATTCCGCTATCACCTTAGCTCCCTGCGGTCGGCGATTAGCTAAATGCAAAGCGCCGCCGTGCTTGCTGCAAAGCAGCTGGCCGATATAAAGCCCCATACCAAAATGCGGCGCATCCGCCGCAGCCTCCTGCCTTTTGCCAAAGGGCTGGGGGCCGTCGCGTAGCAGCTCCGGCGGCAGGCCCGGCCCGTCATCGGCCACCGTTAAAAGCAGCCGGTCGCCCTGCCGCTGCAAGTCCAACCACAGCCCGCTTTGGGCAAAACGGGCCGCGTTACTGATTAAATTTTCCGCCACCGTTAAAAACAGGCCCAAATCCAGCTGCACCGGCGCAAAATCCACCGCCCGCAGCTGAACCTGCCGGCCCGCCGCCAACAGCCGGGCGGTTTCCGCCAGCTCCGCCCGCAGGCTGCCGCTGCTGCAAGATTGCTTATGCAAGGGCAGCTGCTCCAAACGCTGCACGCTGCTCATCGCTTCCACATATTGCTCTATGCGCTGGGTGTAGGCCTCCAGCCGGGCCAGGGTTGCCGGCTCCGGCGGTTTATCCGCCTGCTGGCGCAGCAACTTCAGCGATCCCTTTAGAACCGTCAGCGGGTTGCGCAAATCGTGGGAAAAAGCGGCGTTCAGCCGCTTGCGCTCCTCGGCCTGCCGCCAAAGCGCCTGATTACTGCGCAAAAGCTCCGCTCGCATTGTTTCAAAGGCCTCGCATAGCTGGCCCAACTCATCTTCGGCCAGCTTGGGAATGGTGAAATCAAGGTCCTGGCTACGCACGCGCTGCATACTGCTTTGCAGCAGGGCAATCGGCGGCCGCAGCTTCAGGCGGTAAAACAACAGGCTGGCCGTGCCCAAACCGCCGGCCGGCAGCAAAACACAGGCCGCCAGCTGCACAAGCCCCAGCCAATCAGAGGCAGCGGCTTGGCCCTCCGCCACCTGAGGCGGCTCCACCTGTAAATCACCACCGTTTATTGTCAGGCTGTAGCCAGCCGAGCTATTCTGCAAACTGATACAAATAGCAAAAACCAGGCTCAGCAGCAAAGCAGCGGCCAGCAGCCCCAAAGCGGCCAGCAGAAAAAAGGCCTGCTTCAGGCTCAGCTTTTTCAGCCTACCCATTTGTAACCACACCCCCAAACGGTTTCAATATAGCGGTGCAAGGTGTGGGCCGCCAGCTTGGCGCGTAGCTTGCGAATATGCTCCATCACCGTATCGCTGTTGCCCTCGCCCTCCAGCCCCCAAACGGCAGCGTAAATACGCTCGCGGTCAAACACCTGGCCGGGGTTTAAGGAAAGCAGCTCCAAAATGTCAAACTCCCGGCGAGAGAGCGGCACCGGCTGGCCGTTCACCCGCACTTCCCTGGCGGAGTAATCCACCGCCATTTCCGCAAAAAAACGCACCGCCGCGCTGCTTTGCCGCCGCTGCTCGCGGCGCAGATGGGCGGCCACGCGTGCGCCCAGCTCATCCAAATCAAACGGTTTCACGATATAATCGTCCGCCCCGGCCTGAAAACCGCGGATTTTGTCCGCACTCTCCACCCGCGCTGTCAGAAACAAAATCGGGCAAGCCACGTAGGCGCGGATTTGCCGGCAGAGGGTCAGGCCGTCCATTTCCGGCATTTGAATATCCAGCAAAATCAAGTCCGGCCCGGCGGCCGCCTTTTGCAGGGCCTGCTGGGCGCTTCCTGCCGTCAACACCAGATAATCGCGCTCAAAGTAGCTTTTCAGCAGCTCCACAATGCCCGGTTCGTCGTCGACAATCAACAGTTTGGCTGGCAAGGAAGCGCCCTCCTTTCATTTTTCTTCTATTATAATATATAATTCTCAAGAATTGCTCAAGCATTCATTTAATTTAAAAGCTCCGGCCAGCAAACCGGAGCTTCGTCAACAACAAATTATTTCATCTTAACCAGTCGGTCATTGGGTGTTTCACCGGGGATACGGCCGCGCTTCGCCACCGGCAGACCGTCAACCTCTTTCAAATCCATCGTCATATCAATGGCCGGCGCGGCGGAAATATAGCTGCCCACGCCAAAAGCGTCGGCGCCGGCTTCGGAAAGCAGCTTCACCCGCTCTGGGGTCAGGCCGCCGGAAACAAAAATCTTCACATAATCAAAGCCCTCGCGGTTCAAACGCTGGCGTAGCTCGCTCACCAGGCCGGCCGTCACACCGCCGCGCTCGGAGGGCGTGTCCAGCCGCACGCCCTGCAAATGCGGGCCCATCTCCCGCGCCACCCGCAGGGCCTCTTCAACCTCGTCCTTAAAGGTGTCCACCAGGATAACCCGCGGGTGATTTACCGGCATAAAATCGTCGTAGGCCTGGGCCGCGCTCAGGGTATCGCCCACCGTTAAAAACAGAGCATGCGGCGTGGTGCCGGAGGGATACTGCCCCAGCAGCTTGGCCCCCAAAATACAGCTGCAAGCATCGCAGCCGCCCAAAACCGCCGCCCGCTCCATCACCGGAGCCACCGCCGGGTGGATATGCCGGGCCCCAAAACAGGAAACCGGCTTGTCCGGGCTGGCCGCTTTAATTTCGCGCGCCGCCGTGGCCCAACCGCTGCTGCTGGCTAAAATGCCCAGCAAAGCCGTTTCAAAAACGCCAAAATCCGCGTAACGCCCCTTAATCCGGCAGACAACCTCCTTAGGGCTCATCTCGCTGCCCTCCGGCAGGGCCCAAACCTCCACCGGCGCGTCTGCTAGCAGGCCCAGGGCCTCCTCAATGCCCACAAACAGTCCCGGCTTGCGGCCAAAAATTTCCGCCGTCACCTGCGCGTCCTGCCGGCCCAGGCGGGCCAGAATATCCTGCGTTTTTACAAAATAGATGTCGCTGGTGGCGCCCGCCAAAATCTCCTCGTGGGTGGCGGAATTTAAACGCCGCCCCTTGCCGGCCTGAAAATCATCAATCTCCTGCACCGTGCTCATCAGTTTAATTTTACTCTCAACCATCAAATCTCCCCCATTTTTATAGAGAAATATTATCTAAAAAAAATATTTAATACAATTCCAAGTATTCCTGGTAGATTTTCAACACCTTGTTGACATAATTTTGCGTTTCATTAAAAGGTATATCCGCCAGATTTTCCCCACTGCCATCCCAAGTGCCCTCGTTCAGCCACCGGGCTACATTGGTCTGCCCGGCGTTGTAGGAGGCAATAGCTTTGTAAACGTCCCACTGCCAGTAATCCAACAAAAAACGCAGATACTGACAACCCAATCGGATATTATATTCCGGCTCGCACAACCGGCTTTCGTCAAAATCGTAACCGCCCCGGCCGGCCAGCCATTCCGCTGTGGAGGGCATAACCTGCATCAGGCCCACCGCCCCAGCCGGCGATTTAGCGTCCTCCTGGAAATTACTCTCCGCCTTAATCACCGCCGAAACCAGATAAGGGTCAATATCCACGGCCTCAGCCTCCGCCGTAATGATGTCAAAGTAATCCACCGGATAAATATAGTACGGCAGTTTTTGGCGGGCAAACAAGCCGCCCAGCAACAACGCCGCCAGCAGCAGCGTGCAAATTACGCGCCCCTGCCGGGAAAGCACCTTTTTTTTGCGCCGGCGCGTCCGACCGCTGGCCAACGCCCGCACCTCAGTATTGGTTCTGCTTCTTATATTTTCGATCTTGTTAGTCCTCCTGTTTCATGTTCTCCTGCCAAAATTGCTGCCAAACCGCCTCCAGCTCCTGCTGCAATTCCGCCCGTCCCTTATTATTATGCACAATATAGCGCGCATATTTCGCCTTTTCCGCTTGCGGCAGCTGATTATTCATGCGGGCCTGGGCTTGTTCATGATCCACCTTGTCGCGCTTCATCACCCGTTTCAGGCGCACCTGGTCGTCCGCCCAAACCAGCCAAAGCTGGTCCAAAATTGGCAGATAATTGGCCTCCACCAAAAGCGCCGCCTCCACAACTATCACCTGCTGCGGCTTTTCCGCCTGGGCGGCCTCAATCTCCCGCTGCAAGCAGCGCAGCACCGCCGGATGAATAATGCCGTTCAGCCGGGCCAACTCCGCCGCGTCGTTGAAAACCAACTCCGCCAGCTTAGCGCGCAGCAAATTGCCCGCTTCGTCAAAATAGGCCGCATCAAAGCTTTGGCGCAGCTCCGCATAGGCCTCGCCGCCCGGCTCGGAAACCTGCCGGCCTAGCAAATCCGCATTCAGGCACAGGCAGCCCTTAGCCGCCAAAAGCTGACAAACCGTGGTTTTGCCGCTGCCAATATTGCCTGTTAAACCGATAACCAAAACGCAGGCCTCCTTTTTTACCAGCAAATTAATATTTAAGATTAATCTAAAAGATTAATACCTACCGATTATACTATATTTTACGCCTAAATACAATCCCAAAGTTTTCATTTCTGCAAATTGTGTACAATATAATTAACGGGAACAGCCAAAAAGCGCCTATCCCCAAATCATTGTCCCAGAGGATAAGCGCTTTTGCTGCTTATTTGATTATATAACTCATTGTTTGGCTTCTTCCTGCGTCCAACGGTTGTAAATATTGGCGAGTATTGCACCGGAAATGTTATGCCATACCGAGAAAATAGCGCCAGGCACGGTTGCCATCGCCAAATCAGGAAAGGACGTGCCGGCCAGAGATGTAGCCAAGCCGGAATTTTGCATACCAATCTCAATAGAAAGCGCTTTGGTTTTGGGTATGCTAAGATGCAAAACCTTGCCCAACGCAAAGCCGCTGGCATAACCCAGCAGGTTATGCAGAATAACCACCGCAAATACAATAAGACCGGTGGTCATAATCTTTTCAGCATTATGCGAAACAACCGCCGCAACAATCAGGCAAATCGCAATAACAGAAACAGTGGGCAGAACCTTTACCAGCTTCTGCGTAAACTCCCCAAAAAGCTTATTGATGATGAAGCCCAAGCCAATCGGAACCACAACAACCTTTACAATAGACAGAAACATACTCATCATATCAACATTAACGGTTGTTTTTAAGAGTAAATAGGTAATAGCCGGCGTCAACAGAGGGGCCAGCAGAGTATTCACGCTGGTCATACCAACGGACAGGGCCACATCGCCCTTGGAAAGATAAGTAATAACATTGCTGGAGGTGCCGCCGGGGCAGCAGCCCACCAGAACAACGCCGGCCATCAGCGCCGGATCAAGATTAAAGGCCTTGCCCAAACCAAACGCCAACAGGGGCATAATAAGAAACTGTGTGGCGCAGCCCAGCAAAATATCCTTTGGCCGAGTAAACACCAGCTTAAAATCCTCCAGACGAAGAGTTAAGCCCATACCGAACATCACAATCATCAGCAGATAATTTACCCAGCCTGTTTTAATCCACAAACAGGTCGTCGGCACAAACAGCGCCAAAGCCGCGACGGCCAAAACAATCAGTGCCATGTATTTGCCAAAAATTTCACTGATTTTTTCTAACGTTTTCATCAAGAAACCCTCTTTCAACAAAATTTGTTGTTAATTATACACCTCTTATCATAATTATGCAATACTATCCGCTATTTTTTAATTTATTCTGCTGAATTATACTGCATATTGCATACAAATAGCAATAATACACCTCTTATTATGGAATTAACAGTATATCTGATTATTTATCAATAGAACAACTAATTACAATATAATAAGCCAGCCGATTAGCGCCGGCCAACAAACAGAAGCAAAAAACAGCAGAAAGCGCCGCCGAAACCCACGGCCCCGGTAGCAGCATACCCAAAGCCAGGCCACCGCCCAGCGAATCCACCGCCAAAGCTACGCCCAGCCAAGCCGCCTCCCCAAAGGAAATTTGCTTATCCGCATTGTTATCCAGCCGGGCCGGCCGCCGCCAAAGCCCACCCAAGCGGCCGCGCCCCTCCTTGCCGCAATATTTAGCAATCAGATACAACGTGAAAAGCAACAAAAAGCCCAGGGCCAGGCGGCTTAAAAGCTCCGTTTGTAGCCAGCCGCACAGCCAGCCGCCGGCGCTCATCGCCAGCCCCAAAAAAAGCGCACCCAAACCTGAAACCAACAGGCAGGCGGCGTTAGTAATCCGCACCCCGGCAAAGCCAAAGGCCAGACCAGTTAAAAAAGCGTCAAAATTCAACAATAACAAAAACAGGCACAGCTCCAACATCGGCCTCTCTCCTTCATATTCCCAAATTAAGCCAAAAAAGCTTTTATTTTGGTATATGAAGCAGGTCAAGCCCTGGCCATACCTGTTTTTTTATGTACGCTGTAGCGGTTATTTCACCTGGCAATGCGGGCAAAAGTAGCTGCTGCGCCCGGCCACCTTAATGCGCTGAATCTCCGCCCCGCATTTAGGGCAGGGCTGGCCTTTCTTCTGAAAGACCTGCAAAAATTCCTGATAACCGCCTTTTTGGTTATTGCCGTCCACGTAATCGCGGAAGGTGGTGCCGCGCTGCTCAATTGAAGCCTGCAATATCTCTCGCATAGCCTGCGCCAGGCGTTGATTTTCCGCCTCCGTCAGGCTGCTCAGCAACCTCTCCGGGTGCACCTGCGCCTGAAACAGCACCTCGTCGGCGTAGATATTGCCCAAACCGGCCACCACCGTTTGGTCCAGTAAGGCCGCTTTCACCATCGCCCTAGGCCGCCGCTTAATCTTCTCCTGCCAATAGGCAGCTGAAAAATCCGCGTCCAGCGGCTCCAGCCCCAGGCTGTTCAAGCCGCTCACCTGGGCCAAACCCTCCGGCCCGGCCGGCGTCAGCCAAAAACGGCCAAAGCCGCGCATATCATTGTAAACCAGCTCGCTGCCGTCGGCAAAGGTCAGGCGGGCGTGGTCGTGCTTCTGCAAGGGCTGAGGCTGCTGATGATAAAGCAGTTTGCCCGTCATGCGCAGGTGCACCACCCAGCAAAGCGGCTCCGGCTGCATTGCAAACAGCAGATATTTGCCACGCCGGCCAATATCGGCAATTTCCCCGCCGGCCAGCGCCGCAAAAGCCGCCTCGTCACCCAGGGACAGCAGGCTGGGCTTAAAAATTTCCACCGCCGCAATCTGTTTGTGCGGCACCAGCAGCTCCAAACTGCGGCGGACGGTTTCAACTTCCGGTAATTCTGGCATATTTTTACTCCTTAATCTATCCCCAAATCGACACTATATTTTCTCCATATTATACCAATCTTCGCCAATTTTCATATCAACAACCAAGGGCACCTTGAGAGCAAACGCGCCCTCCATCGCCTCGCGCACCAAGTTTTTCAGCTGCTCCAGCTCCGCCTGCGGCGCGTCGAAAATCAGCTCGTCGTGCACCTGCAACAGCATACGGCTTTGCAGGCCGGCCGCCGCCAGCTCCCGCTGCACCCGCAGCATAGCCAGCTTGATAATATCCGCAGCCGTGCCCTGAATCGGCGTGTTCAAAGCCGTGCGCTCGGCAAAGCTGCGCAGGTTGAAGTTGCGGCTACGCAAATCCGGCAGCCAACGCTTGCGCCCGCAAAGGGTCTGCACAAAGCCCTGCTCCCGCCCTTGCGCCACAATGTCCTGCATATACTGGCGCACGCCGTCGTAGCGTTGCAGATAAGCTTCGATATAAGCCTTGGCCTCGGCCCGGCTGATGCCCAAATCCTGGGACAGGCCGAAATCGCTGATACCGTACACAATGCCAAAGTTGACGGCCTTAGCGCTGCGCCGCTGCTGCGGCGTCACCTCATCAATGCTGATTCCCAGCACCTCCGCCGCCGTGCGCGCGTGAATATCTTCCTTATTAAAAAAGCTTTGCTGCAAAACCGCGTCGTTGGAAATATCCGCCAGCACCCGAAGCTCAATCTGCGAATAATCCGCCGCCAGCAGCCGGCAGCCCGGCGAGGCGCAAAAGGCCTTGCGCAAGCGGCGGCCCATATCCGTCCGCACCGGAATATTTTGCAAATTCGGATCAGTTGAAGACAAGCGGCCAGTTGCCGTCACCGTCTGATTAAACGAGGTATGCAGGCGACCGTCCTCGGCAATCAGGCTCTGCAAACCCTCGGCGTAGGTGCTGCGCAGCTTGGAGGCGGAGCGGAAAGCCAGCACTTGTTCCGCAATCTCATATTGTCCGGCCAGCTGCTCCAAAACCTCCACGCTGGTGGAGAAGCCGGTTTTGGTCTTTTTCAGCGGCGCAATGCCCATCTCCTCAAAAAGCACCTCGCCCAGCTGCTTGGGCGAATTGATATTAAAGGAATGGCCGGCTAGCTCGTATATCCGGGCCGCGTGGGCGGCCTCCTCCGCCGTAAATTCCTGATTAAGCGTTTGTAGCGTTTCCCGGCTGACGATAATGCCGGCCGCCTCCATAGCCGCCAAAATGGGCAGCAGAGGCCGCTCAATCTGCTGATAAAGCTCCAGCAGATGCTCTCGCTGCAAAATTGGCCAAAGCTGCTCCTGCAACTGGGTCAGCGCGCCAATGCCGTAGGCCGCCAGGGCCGCCGGTTCGTATTGCTTTTCCAGCAGCACCGGCCAGCCCAGATAATGCGCCGCCAGCGTTTCCGCCCGGTAGTCCGTAGCCGTAGGCTCCAGCAGATAGGCCGCCAGAGCCAAATCCTCCAGCCGCTCCGCCCAGGCCGCCAGCTCCACCGGGCCCACCCCGGCGGCATAACGGCCCAGCAGGGTAAACAGCGGCTTCACATCACAGCCCAGCAGGCGGCGTTGTTGCAGCCAAGCGCTCAGGCCGCTTGCCGGCTGAACCAGCGCGTCAATCAGGCTTTGCCGGGCCACCACAAAAATTTCAGTCGGTTTTTCCGCCGCCGCAAAAGCCCAAAAATCCCGGCTGGCGTTCAAGTAGAGCAAATCGGCGCCGGCCAGCTTCTGCGGCAGCTCGTCCGCCGACAAAAGCAGTTGATATTCCGGCATCGGCACGTCGGCGGCAGCCGGAGACGACACGGCGGCTTTGGGTTGCTCCGGCTGTAGGGAAAGCTGCTCCACTCTTCGGGGCTTCGGTTTAGGCGCGGCCTCCTCCAGCTGCTTCAAAAAGCTGGTGAAACCCATTCGGCGGTAAAAATCCTGCAAAGGCTGATTGGCCGCCAAGGATTGCGGCTGATAATCGTATTTGCTCAAATCGTCAAAGCCGGGCATTTGGCAGTCGATAATCGCCAGCCGGCGGGAGAGCAGCGCGCTTTCCCGGCCGTTTTCCAGCTTGGCGCGCAGGGCCTTGCCGCTGACGTTGGCCGTGTTTGCCAAAACCGTGTCCAGGTCGTGATATTCCGCCAGCAGCTTCAGGGCGGTTTTTTCACCCACGCCGGCCACGCCGGGAATGTTGTCCGAAGCGTCGCCCATCAAGGCTTTCAGGTCAATCATCTGGGCCGGCTTCAGGGCGTAATGCTCCTGCAAAGCGGCCTCGTCCCAAATTTCCGTTTGGGTAATCCCCTTGCGGGTCATCATCACCCGCACATTTTCGCCAATCAGCTGAAAACTGTCGCGGTCGCCAGTTAAAATCAGCACCTCGTTTTGCTCTGCCGCCCCCAGGCGGGAAAGCGTGCCGATAATATCATCAGCCTCAAAGCCCTCGGCTTCCTCCCAAACCACGCCCATGGCCTCCAGCATAGACTTGCAGCTTTCAAACTGAGGGGAAAGCTCGCTGGGCGTGGCCGCGCGCTGCCCCTTGTAATCCGCATAAAGCTCCGTGCGGAAAGTGTGGCGGCTTTTATCGAAGCAAACCGCCACCCGCTGCGGCTGCTCCTGGGCCAGCACCCGGTTAAACATCGTGGCAAAGCCGTAGACCGCATTGGTATATTCCCCCTGCGGGCTGGTGAGCGACGGCAGAGCAAAAAAAGCCCGGTGCAGCAAAGAGCTGCCATCAACAACCAGAAATTTGGTTTTCAAGATTTTTTCTCCTTATTAAATATTCAGCTAAATATCTAACTTCTCAATCAATTCCTCCGGAATATCCGCATTGTGATACACATTCTGAATATCGTCGTAATCCTCCAGCTTATCCAACAGGGTCAGCACCTTGGTTGCGGTTTCCTCGTCGGTGATTTCAACGGTGTTGGCCGGAATCATTGTGATTTCCGCCGTTTCAATGGGATAGCCGGCTTCCTCCACCGCGTTTTTCACGGCCTCCAAATCGTCCGTAGCGGTGATGATTTCCACCTGTTCCGGGTTGTCCGCCAAAACGTCCTCCGCCCCAGCGTCCAGCGCCAGCAGCATCAGCTCGTCCACATCGACGGTGCCCTCCTCGTCCGGCACGGTCAGCCGGCCTTTGCGCTCAAACATATAGGATACGCAGCCGGTTTCGCCCAGATTGCCGTTGTTGCGGGAGAAGATATAGCGAATATCGCTGGCCACCCGGTTGCGGTTATCTGTCAGAAGCTCGCACATAATGGCAATGCCGCCGGCTCCATAGCCCTCGTAAACGATTTCCTCATAAGCCACGCCCTCCTGATTGCCGGCCGCCTTTTGAATGGCGCGGTTCACATTGTCCATCGGCATATTGGCCGCCTTGGCCTTTTGAATACACAGGCGCAGACGGAAATTAGCCGTGGGGTCTGGCCCGGATTGGCGCACCGCCACAAAAATTTCCTTGGAAATCTGGGTAAAAACCTTGGCGCGGGCCGCGTCCGCCTTGCCTTTTTTGTGCTTGATTGTAGACCACTTATTATGTCCTGACATTTTAAACCTCCAAAAAACATAAAAAATATTATTCTTATATTTTACTAAATATTATTTAATATGTAAAGATATTTTTGTGAGAAAATTCCACTTATATTTTATTCCTGCTGCTGCCGCCATCATTCGCCGGCTTCCATATTTAAATAGGTTTCCGGGATCGGCCCCACAATCACGCTCTCCACAATCGGCAGGGTGTCGGTTATCTGGGTGAAGGTGCTCTGAAAGGGCAGCAAAATGCCCATATCCACCACAATATCCAGCATTATACTGTGCCTGGTCTGGTTTATACCAGCGGCGGAAAATTCGTCGTGAATGTTGACGGAAACAGAGCCCAGCGGCAACAAGGCCAAAGTCAGGTTGGGGCCCTTGTCCGCCAGCAAAGAATTGCCGGTGAGCATGCCCAGCGGCACTTTGATGTCCTCCCGGCTGAGATTGCCCAGTTTCTCCTCCAAATCGCGGGCGATGGAGGTAACCAACCGGGTAATCTTCACCGTGTCCGGCTGCATCAAAGTCACCCGGCCCTCGGCGTCGGTGGAAACATTAATCAGCTGCTGATAGGCCACGCCGTTGCCCAGTTGGTCGTAAACCGCTTCATTAATCAGGCGCACCACCGCCAAATGCACCTGCTGAGCCGCCACCTGCTCCAAAATAGGGCGCAGGGCGGCGTCCACCACCACGCCCAGGCCAAACAGCAGCACCACCCCCGCCACCAAATAAAAACGCAGCTTTAGGCGCAGGCCAAAGCGGCGCCGCCTTTTTTTGCGCCCCACCAAATCGGCCAAACTCATCAAACAACACCAGCTCTCCACTTTTAACCTAAAAAGTCAACCTTTTTCCCCACTCGGCCCCCAAAACTCAATTTTTATCTGAAAAATTATTGCTTGCCGGCTAAATTTGTGCTATACTTATATGAGGATTTTTTTGCCAGGAATTTTTAAGGTTTTTCCTGCCAAATATATATGCCTAAAATTGATTTTAATTAACCAAACTAATATACTAAGAGTGATATTGTAGGAGGAAATTATGGATAAACCAAGAAACTCTCAATCGTCTGCGGCTGAGCTTTCAGCTCCTAATATGAACAGCCCCAGCCCCAGGCGCAAAAAAAAGCGAAAACTGAAAAAGGGCCGGGTTGTGCTGGCCATACTGCTGTTTTTCGTCTTTATGTTCGTTGTGGGAGCCGTTTCCACAATCGCTTACGTGGCCTACGTGCTGAAAGATTTGCCCAGCTGGGACGATACGATGATGGCCTCGGCCCGCACCACCTTCCTCTACGACGCTAACGGCCAGCTGTTTTCCGAGCTGCATTCCTCGGAAAACCGCACTAACGTAACCCTGGACGATATGCCGGAATATCTGGTGGATTGCCTGCTGGCCACTGAGGACACCCGCTTTTACAAGCACCACGGCATTGATATTATCCGTATCGGCGGCGCGCTGCTGGTTGACCTGCGAAATATGGACTTTTCCCAGGGCGCCAGCACCATCACCATGCAGCTGGCCCGCACCGCCATTTTGGACGACCGCGATAAGAATATCGACCGTAAAATCAAAGAGGCCGCGTTGGCTATTCAGCTGGAAAACGAGTATTCCAAAGACGATATTCTGCTGATGTATTTAAATGAAGTATATTTCGGCCACAGCGCCTACGGCGTGCAGGCCGCCAGCCAAACCATCTTTGGCAAGGACGTTTCCGACATCAGCATGGCGGAGGCCGCCACCCTGGTGGGTATTGTGCGCAACCCCCGCGTATACTCCCCTATCCTTAATCCGGAAAATTCCGACCGGGTGAAACGCCAGGTGCTGACTAACCTGGAAAAATATTACGGCGATAAATATAGCTCTGCCGATATTGCCGCTGCCAAGGAAGAAAAAGTGCAGACGGGCGAATCCGCCTATGCCTCCGCCTACAACTATCCCTGGTACACCGATTACGTAATCGATTGCGGCGAGGATATTCTGGTGGAACTGGGCTACTCCGGCTCCAGCATCTACACCGGCGGCTATCGGATTTACACCACCCTGAACACCGACGTGCAAACCCTGATGGAAAGCGCCTTTGCCAACAGCGAAAATTTCCCCGGCACCAATTCAGCCGACCTGGTGGAAAGCGCCATGGTGGTGCTCTCCACCAAGGATAACTCCATTTTGGGCCTGATAGGCGGCCGGGAATATACCACCAAACGCGGCTACAACCGGGCCACCGACATGAAACGGCAACCGGGCTCCACCTTTAAGCCGCTGGCTGATTACGCCCCGGCCATTGAGCAGGGCTATTCCCCGGCCACCGTGGCCAACGATGTGCGCACCACCTTTGGCACCAACTGGACGCCTGTCAACTACGACGGCAGCTATCGCGGCATTATCTCAATGCGCACTGCCTGCCAAAACTCCGTGAACGTGGCCTCCATCAAGTTCCTGCAAATGGCCGGCATTGACAACTCTCTTGCTATGCTCTCCAAAATGGGCATTGAGCTGGACCAGGAAAAGGACAACAACCTGAGCATTGCTTTGGGCGGCATCACCTACGGCGTATCGCCGCTGCAAATGGCCGCCGCCTACGGCACGCTGGCTAACGGCGGCGTTTACACCAAACCCTGGTGTATTAGCCGGATTGAGGACAGCCAGGGCAAGGTCATCTACCAAAACGAGCTGGTGCAGAACATTGCCATGAAAGAAACCACCGCCTACCTGGTGACGGATATGCTGCGCACCGTAACTACCTCCGGCACCGGCACCCGCGCCCAGCTTTCCAACCGCAACGTGGCCTCCAAAACCGGCACTGTGCAGCTGCCCGATTTGGATTACTTCCGCGGCCTGAACGGCAACCGCGACGCCTGGTTTGCCGCTTTCTCCCCAGAGATGGTGGGCATCGTCTGGATGGGCTACGACAACGATAAGGACGAAAACGGCAAAGTGCAGTATCTGCGCCAAATTTACGGCGGCAAATACCCCGCGCTGATTTGGAAATATGTTATCGGTGGCGCCAGCGCCAACCTGCCGGAAAGCCGCTTCAGCCGGCCGGCCGGTATTGTTTCCGTGACGGTGGATTCCCGCACGGGCCTGCTGCCCACCGCCAACACCAGCAGCACGGTGACGGAGCTTTTTGATAAGGACAACGTGCCAACCTCCTCCGCTGAGGAAGTATTCTCCGCCGTAATCTGCACGCAAAGCCACCTGCTGGCTAATGAGTACTGCCCGGAAACGGAAACTATTTACCGCATACCGGAGCCGGATGAAAACAACCACACATCGGCCTCCAGCCTGCCGGAAGAATACTGCAACCTGCACGTTTGGGAAAACCCGCCGGATTTGCCGGATATTTACACCCCCGGCAACACGGAAAATCCCGGCGGAACTTCCACTAACGAGCCTACCACGCCCAGCGGCAGCCAAAGCCTGGCCGCGCCCACCAGCGTGTCTGCCAGCAAGCGCACCAACACTGATGTTTACGTCAGCTGGCAGAACAGCAACTCCGGCAGCCTGAAATATCAGGTGGAATATTGGTCCGACGGCTCCAGCCGCCACACCATCACCACCTACTTTACTGATTTAACCGTATCCAACCTGACCCCCGGCCAAAATTACAGCTTCCGCGTGCGGGCGCTCACCGACGCCGAGGACGCTTACAGCCCCTGGTCGGACAGCTACTCAGTTGAATTATAATCAAGTAAAAAAAGCAGAGGCAACTCTGCTTTTTTTATAAAGATAGGCTTAATTTAATATTGACTTAACAGCTTGGCTATATTATTTATAGTAGGAGAGGTGTATTTTATAATGTTCAAACATTTTTTGCTGCTTTTGTCGCTACTGTTAGGCCTGCCGACCGCTCAGGCGGTGGCAGCGCCCGCGCCAACCTTTTCCGACGTGCAGCCGGCCGGCTGGTACTATCAGGCCGTCACGGAGATGACCCAAGCTGGTTGGCTCACCGGCTATCCAGACGGCAGCTTTCGTCCAAACGCAGCCATAAGCGCGGCGGAATTTGTCAGCCTGACGGCCCGCCTCTCCCCTCTGCCCCAGCCCAAGGGCCCGGCGCAGAACAGGCATTGGGCCGACAAGGTTATGCGCAGCGCCATGGAAGCCAACTGGTATGATTGGGACGAGCTGCCGCCCACAGCAGAGCTTTATGACCTGCCAATTTCCCGTCAGCTGGCCGTGAAAATTTTAATGCACGCCCTGCTGCCGCAGGCTAAAGGCGATTACAGCACGCAAAGCGCCAAAATAAGCGATTTTACCGCCCTGCCCGGCCGTTACTACGAGCCGGTGCTGGCCGCCTACCAAACCGGCGTGCTCACCGGCGAGGCCGACGGCCGTTTCCGGCCGCAGAGCAGCCTGAGCAGGGCGGAGGCCTGCGCCATATTGCTGCGAGCGGTGCAAGCAAAGCAAGCGGAACAAGCCGGACAAATTGAGCAATCCGGGCCCTCTGCCCAAACTGGACAAGCCGGACAGACTGGACAATCTGCCAAAACTGAGCCACCTAAACAAAGCCAGCCGCCGCAAACTACGTCAACAACGCCAACGGCCAACGCAACGCCCATCATTCGTCAGGGCGGGGTCAGCCAAAACGGTCGCCTGCAAGTGATTGGCGCCCAGCTTTGCAATGCGGACGGGCAGCCCGTGGTACTGCGCGGTATGAGCAGCCACGGCCTGCAATGGTATCCTCAGTTTGCTTCTGCGCAGGCAATGGCCAGCACCGCGGAATATGGCGCAAACGTTTTCCGGCTGGCTATGTACACCGCCGAGGGCGGTTATCTCAGCCAGCCCAGCCTGAAAGAAACCGTCAAAAACGGAGTGGCCGCAGCTGTGCAGAACGATATGTACGTTATCATTGATTGGCATATTCTTTCCGACGGCAATCCGCTAAGCCACCTGGAGGAAGCCAAAGCTTTCTTCCAGGAAATGGCCAAACTATATAAAGATACGCCAAACGTGATTTATGAAATTTGCAACGAGCCAAACAACGTCAGCTGGGCCGGCGAGGTGCGGCCCTACGCCGAGGCCGTAATTGCCGCTATTCGGGCCGAGGACGAGCAAGCGATAATTTTAATCGGCAGCCCCACCTGGAGCCAAGACGTGCACCTGGCCGCCGCCAACCCATTGCCCGGCCAAAATCTGATGTATACCTGCCATTTTTACGCCGGCACCCACGGCGAATGGCTGCGCCAGCGGGTTGACGAGGCCCTGCAAGCTGGCCTGCCTATCTTCGTTTCCGAATGGGGAGTCAGCCGGGCCGACGGCGGCGGCGGCGTTTATCTGGAGGAGGCCGAAAAATGGCTGCAATTTATGCAGCAGCGCGGTTTAAGCTGGTGCAGCTGGTCGCTCTGTGATAAAAACGAAAGCTCAGCCGCCCTCAACCCCGGCGCGCCGCCAAACGGCCCCTGGAAGGAGCAGGAGCTTAGCCCGGCCGGCCGCTTCGTGTTCAGCCATTTTAGGGATTGATTTCAATTAATTGTGAAGTGATTTACTTGGGAGATTTATAATGTTTTTACGCAAACTGCTTCGGCTGTTGTACAGCCGTGTTTTCATCATCGCATTGCTGCTGCTGGTGCAGCTGGCCTTTGTGCTCACCACCATTATTGCGCTTAATGAATCATATTGGGCGGTGTCCCTTTGCACCACCGTGTTAAGCACTGCCCTGGTGCTGGTGCTCATCAATAATCAGGAGCAAAATCCCTCCACCAAACTGGCCTGGATTTTAGTGATTTTGCTGCTGCCTATCGTGGGGGCCACGCTTTATCTAATGTTCGGCTCCCATTATGCCTCCTACAAGCTGCGCAAGCAGGTGCTGAAAGTGGTGGCGGAATCAGAGGGCGCACTGCCGGATAAGCAGGAGGTTATGGAGGCCTTGGAATATTTTGACCCGGCCGTGGCCTCGCAAAGCAAATATTTGCAAAAGGCCACCGGCATGCCCCCCTTTGCCATCAACCGCGACGACACCAAATATTACACCAGCGGCGAGGCTATTTGGCCGGATATGCTGGCGGAGCTGCGCCGTGCCCAAAAATATATTTTCATTGAAAGCTTCATTGTGCAGGAGGGCCAGTTTTGGAACAGCATTTTGGAAATCCTCACCGCCAAAGCCACAGCTGGTGTGGATGTGCGGGTAATGTTTGATGATTTGGGCTGTATCAACACCCTGCCTTTTGGTTATCAGCAAAAGCTGCGCAGTTTGGGTATCAAATGCACCGTTTTCAACCCAATCAAGGCTCATCTGGACGTGGGACTGAACAACCGCGACCACCGCAAAATTATGGTGATTGACGGCCAAGTTGGCATCATTGGCGGCATTAACCTGGCCGACGAGTACGTCAACCAAAAAATGCGCTTCGGCTACTGGAAGGATTCCGCCATGCTTATCCGGGGCGAGAGCGTCTACTCCCTTTGCGTGATGTTCCTGCAAAACTGGAATTTGTATAACCCCAAGGAACAGCTGGATTACCGCAGCTATTATCAGCCGGGCGGGCCGGAGCCCAAGGAAGCCCTGGCTTGTATTCATCCCTTTCACGATAACCCCTTTGACGGCGAGCACGTTGGCGAATCCGCCTTTATCAATATGATCAACGCCGCCAACAACTACATTTATATCAACACGCCCTATTTCATCGTGGACAACGAAATGCTGCAAACCCTCACCCTAGCCGCCAAACGCGGCGTGGACGTGCGCATTTGCACTCCACACGTGCCGGACAAATGGTATGTGCATATTATGACGCAGGCCTACTATCACCCGATGCTCAAGGCCGGTATTAAGGTGATGGAGTTTAAGCCGGGCTTCAACCACACCAAAAGCCTGGTGGCCGATGACAAATACGCCTTTGTGGGCACTATCAACTGCGATTACCGCAGCTTTTACCACCATTTTGAATGCGGCGCACTGCTTTACAACACCGCCAGCATTGCCGACATCAAGGCAGATTTTCTGGCCACCGAAAAACGCTGCATTTCCGGCGAGCAAGCCACCATCAACACTCCGCTGCCGATGCGCTTTTTGCGCACCCTGCTGCGCCTGTTCGCACCGCTCTTCTAAAATATAGACAAGAAGCCGCAACTGCCCATTTAGCAGCTACGGCTTCTTGTTATTATAATGATTTAATCGTCGCAACTCAGCTCCAGCCAACACTGGTCTGGCTGCACCTCTGCCACAAAAATGCGGCCCGCGTCGGCAGCAGATTTAGCCTGATTGTACTTAAACAACATTCGATTGTCCGGCAGCTTGCCCACAATCTCCACCTTGCCCCGTGGGGTGGACATACAATAGCGCAGGCATTTGCCCACACCGTTCTGGCCGCCCTTAGCCAGCTCCACAATCTCCAGCCCTTTTGGCAGCGGCACCTGAAACTGCGCCTTAACGCCGCGCACCGGCCGGCACTGAAATATATAGTAAGGCGCCACGCCAACCGCGGTCAGCCCACGCAACAGCTGGCTAAGCACCTGAGGGTCGTCATTAACACCTCTCAGCAGCACCGTCTGATTGCGCAGCATTACGCCGGCTTGGATAAAGGTTTTGACAACCGCTTTGGCCTCCGTCGTCAGCTCGCGCGGGTGATTAAACTGGGTCACCAGATAAATCTGCTTATGTTGGGCATACTTGGCAAAAATAGCCTGCAACTCCTCGTCCTGCAAAACCCGCTCCGGATATACCACCGGCACCCGAGAGCCAAAACGGATAAAATCCAGCTGAGGCAAAGCCGTCAGCTCCCGCAGATACTTCTCCAAAGTGGCGTTGCTCAGCAGCAGGGAATCGCCGCCGGAAACTAAAATGTTGGTAATTTCCGGGTGGGCTTTGATATAGGCCAGCATTGCGTCAAAATTATCGGCAATTTCCTCCTCGTTGGAGCCAACCAAACGCTTGCGGAAACAATGCCGGCAGTACATCGCGCAACGATTGGTGGAAAGAATCAAAGCCGTTTGCTGATATTTGTGCTGCAAGCCGGTAACCACCGTGTTATCCGCCTCGCCGCTAGTATCAAAATCGCCGGAAATATCCGTTTCCGTCAATGAGGGAATACACATTCGACGTATCGGGTCGTCAGGGTCGTCCCAATCAATCAAGGATAAATAATACTGCGGAATTGCCATCGGGAAAACGTCCAAAATGCTTTGCAGACTGGCCTCTTCAGCAGCGGAAAGCCCCATCAGACCGCTGATTTCAGCCGCCTGGGTGTAAATCTTACTTCTCTGTACGGTCATCGCGTCGCCTCCTTTTTTACATTTATTTCAACGGACAAGTACGTTTAAGTTAATGTATCTCAGTTAAATTGTAGCATATTGTTATTAACCGAATGTAAACTTATATCCAGTATTTAAGCAAACTGCCAACGCTTTAATATCCGCTGCCCCAGCTTCTCCGGCGTTAAGCCGTAGCGGGCAAACAGCTGCTCCGGCTTGCCGTGCGGCACAAATTCCTCCGGGAAAGCCGCCAGCTCCACCTCGGCCGCCACCCCTGCCGCTTGCAGCAGGGCCAAAATATTTTCTCCCACGCCGCCGCTGCGGATACCGTTCTCCCAAACCAGCAAACGGCCGCAGCTTTTGGCTAAATCGCAAATCAGCTCCGCGTCCAATGGTTTGGCAAAGCGCAAATCAGCCACCGCTGCCGCCACGCCACGTTCCGCCAGCCAATCCGCCAGACGCAAAGCCCGCTCCACCATATCGCCCAAGGCCAAAATGCCCAGCTGAGCCTTGGCCGGGTGCAGCAGCAGCTCGCCCTTGCCGTAAACCAACG
Source organism: Bacillota bacterium (assembly GCA_021769035.1). Lineage (GTDB taxonomy): Bacteria > Bacillota > Dehalobacteriia > UBA4068 > UBA4997 > Avidehalobacter. The sequence continues at coordinate 24,068 of JAETTP010000017.1, forward strand.
GCTGCGGCGGATACTGCGGCAGCTCCAGCACCGCACCCCGCGGATAGCGCAGGGCCACCGGCTGCTTCAACTGCAAAGCATAGGCCAGCATTTGACGCAGGGCCTCGGCGTCCCGCGGCGCCAGCACCGTCATATTCGGCATTGCGCAGAGCATTGAAAGGTCAAAAAGGCCCTGGTGAGTTTCCCCGTCCTCGCCGACAATTCCGGCCCGGTCAATCGCCAGCACCACCGGCGCGCCGGCCAAGCAAATATCCTGAAACAGCTGGTCGTAAGCCCGCTGTAAAAAGGTGGAGTAAACCGCCACCACCGGACTGAGGCCGCGCAGGGCCATAGCCCCGGCAAAGGTAAGCATGTGTTGCTCCGCAATGCCCACATCGTAAAAACGATCTGGATAAAGCTGCTGAAAGGGAGCCAAGCCGGTGCCGTCCGGCATAGCCGCCGTCACCGCCACCAGCTGCGGCTGCTCCGCCGCCAGCTTCAGCAGCTGCTGCGAGAAGCAATCCGTCCAGCTGGGGGCCTTGGCTGGGGCCTGGCCGGTCTGCAAATCAAAGCTGCCAATGCCGTGAAAAGCCGTCGGGTTGGCCTCGGCCGGCGCATAGCCGCGCCCCTTTTGGGTGATTACGTGGATAAGCACCGGCTTTTCAATCTGGCCGGCCAGGCGCAGAGTTTCCAACAGATCGGCAATATTATGGCCGTCCACCGGGCCCAGATAGACAAAACCCATCTCCTCAAACAGCACGCCCCGCACCAGGAAATATTTCACTGCGTCCCGCAAACGCTCCAAACCATTAAAGAAAGACTTGCCAATCTTTTTGCGCTTCAACAAAAATTTGGTTAACCGGTCTTTCAAATGCCGATAACGCTTGTTGGAGCGCAAGCGCGTCAGATAGCGGCTCATCGCGCCAACATTTTCCGCGATTGACATCTCATTGTCGTTTAGGATAACCGTGAAAGGAACCTTCAAATCGCCGCCGTGGTTCAGGGCCTCGTAGACCATGCCGCCGCTCATCGCGCCGTCGCCAATCACCGCAAAAACCTTTTTCTGCTGGCCCAGCTGGCGCGCCGCCTGGCTGATACCCACCGCCACGGAAATGGAAGTGCTGCTGTGGCCGGCCACATAAGCGTCCGTGGGGCTTTCATAGGGCTTAGGGAAGCCGCTGAGCCCGTCCAGCTGGCGCAAGGTGGCAAACTGCTCCCGCCGGCCGGACAAAAGTTTGTGGGCGTAGCACTGGTGGCCTACATCCCAAACGATTTCGTCGTTGCCGGAATCTAAATCCAAATAGTAATGCAGGGCGATTGTCAGCTCCACAATCCCCAGGTTGGAGGCCAAATGGCCCCCGTTTTGGCTGACCGTATGCAGAATTTCCTGCCGCAGCTCAGCGGCCAGCACCTCCAGCTGGCTTTTATTCAATTTTTTTAGATCAGCCGAACAGCTGATTTCTTCTAAAACCACCATAGTAACTTAAATTTCCTTGCTTTTTCTTCATTAAAAATACAGTTTTGCGACCGGGTTATTCCTTGGGCGTTTTTGGGCGGTGCCGCAGATAAGCGCGCACCACCTCCGGCCAATCCAGCAGGCGGCCCACGTTAAAGATAATATCGTCCGCCTTATTGATAGCAAAGCTTTTGCCCAAGGCCTTGCCGGCCACCGTCACCGCGGCAATGCAGCCGGTTATCCCCACGCTGATTAACAGGCCAACCAGACCGCCGGAGGTTGTCAGCACCGCGGCCAGGGCCGTGCCAATGCCGCCGGAAACCGTGCCGCAAACATCGCCAATCACATCATTGCAGATGTTGGCTACCCGGCTGGCGTTTCTGGTTAGGCTCAACGCTTTTTTGGCGCCCGGAATCCGTTTGGAGGCCTTGGCGTTTAGATGCGTCTGCCCACAAACGGAAACCGCCGTGCCGATAATATCAAAAAACACACCCACCAACACCACAAAAACCAGCACAGAAAAGCCCAGCCAAAAGCTGTTCATATTCTTCAACACCAGCTCCGAAACCAGGGCAATCAAGCAGGCGCAAAAAAAAGTGCCGACGAAAACAACCAATGTGTAAACGGCCGCACTGTTCTGCTTGTTATTCACTTTACCGCCGTTTTTGGCAGCGGATTTTTTTTGGTTCAAACTTTTTCACTCCATAATTTTCTATTTTTACTTAAAAAATTAATATGTGACCGTTATCAGGTAAACTTTATGGCTTAGGTCTGGCAAGTTTTCCTAATGGCCGCACCACTGCGTCGCCGCGGTGGCGGTTCCCACTTACGGGCCAATCTGGGGCGTTGCCGCACCCAGCGCCAAATCACCACTTAGACCATACTATAATCCCTGCTAACATCAGTCTAGGAGCTTTCCTCAACGCCACCACCACATTTTTAGCCTCTTTTGCATCAGTGGTTTCATCAGGGGGTGCTGTGGTCTGGTCAAACCGAACAGACCCTGTTTTGTCAAGCCCGCTTGCCAGCAGGCAATCCACCACTCACACTCAAGGCAGGCTACGCTGCACCCAGCATTTAACCGAATGCAGGTTTAATCCCAAGCCATAGTTATCATGCCTGACCAAAGACATCTCCCCACGCACTTGGGTCTCCACGGAAATTGGGTCGGCTTCCACATGCCGTTGCGGAGCGCCCAAAAACCTTAACTCCCACTACCAGCCCCCGACTGGGCGTCAGAAGCCAGCAGCAGAAACTTCATCGATGTGCCCTTAACGGATTTTTAGCCCCGTCTTCAAAATGCAGCGTGACGACTAGAATACTGCGTCACATATTACTGTTTAGTATAGCATAAACCCGCCCAAAAATCAACTATCTTTTATCGACATTATGCCGATATTTTCACCAGCGCAGATAATCCTCAATCAGCTCAATCCGCCCGTCCGCGTTAATCGCCAGCAGCAAAAAGCTGCACGCCGCCTCCCGGCCCAGCTTTTGATAAAGCCAAGCCTGCGCCGCCAGATACAACCGCCGCCGCTTAGCCGCCGTCACCGCTTCGGTCGGGCCAAACCAAGCGCCCTCGCCGCGATATTTCACCTCCACAAAGTAAATAACTCCGTCCTTGCGGCAGACAATATCCAGCTCACCGCCGCCACCCCGGAAATTGCGCTGCAAAATCTCATATCCCAGCCCCTGCAAGTAGCGCACCGCCCGCTCCTCGCCCTGCTGACCCAGCCTAGCGCTTAGTTTGCCCATAATGACACCTCACACTTTCTTAATCGGCTTCAACACAAAGCTGCGCCGGTGGATTGGCGAGGGCCCCAAATCAAAAACCGCCTGCTTGTGTTCCCGCGTGGGATAGCCGGCGTGCTGGGCCAAATTGTAGCCGGGATACATTTCGTCGTAAAACTGCATCAGCCGGTCGCGATAGCATTTGGCCAAAATGCTGGCTGCGGCAATGCTCAGGCTTTTAGCGTCGCCCTTAATCAGCGCGGTTTGCGGCAGCGCGCAATAGGCCCGCAGTTCCTCCCGCAGCGGACAGGCCGGCAGCTTGTCCTCCAGGCTCAGCGCATCCAGCAGCAAATGCTGCGGCCGCAGAGGCAAATTACGCAAAGCACGCAGCATAGCCACCTTAGTGGCCTGCAAAATATTCCAGCGGTCAATATCTCGCACGCCAACCACACCAATCGCCCAGGCCAGCGCGGCCTGCTTAATCAGCGGCTCCAATGCGTAACGCTTTTTGGCGGAAAGTTTTTTGGAATCATTCACGCCAGCCAACAGCAAGCCAGGCCGCCAAATAACCGCCGCCGTCACCACCGGCCCGGCAATCGGGCCGCGGCCAACCTCGTCCAAGCCGGCCGCCAGCTCCACGCCACCCTGCCAAAGCTGTCGTTCATATTCCAGCATACCGGCCAGCCTCTCCGCCTCTGCCGTGCCCGCAGCCGCCAATGCCTTTTCCGTAACCTGGCCGTTTCCCAGGCCAAACATCTCAAATTCCATTAACTCAATCCTATTATATTTTAGCCATTATTATATTTCGTCCATAGTGAAGCGGCCAATTTTGCCATTGCGGAATTCCGCCAGCAGCAAGCGGGCCGCCTCCTCCAAACGCACCACGCCGCCGCCTGCCAACAACCCCCTGGCCCGGCCAATATCCTCCAGCACCTGCTCCGGCAAACGGCCGGCTAACGCCTCCGGCTGCAATTTATAGCGTTCCGCCAAGGCCGCCTGGCCGTGGGCCAGCAGCCAATCCAAAAGCTGCAAGGAAACCTGATATTGGTCGTAGACCGTTTCGCTGATAGCTCCCGTCACCGCCAAGCGCAAGGCCACCTCCGGCTGCTCAAATTTGGGCCAGAGCACGCCGGGCGTATCCAACAGCTCAATCTGCTCGCCAAAGCGCACCCACTGCTTGCCACGCGTCACGCCCGGTTTGTTGCCGGTTTTGCTGGCCGCTTTGGGCAGCAGAGCGTTAATCAAAGTGCTTTTGCCGGTGTTGGGGGAACCCACCACCATCGCGCGCACCGGCCGGCGGCGGCGGCCTTTGGCCGCCAGCTCCGCAAACAGGGGCTGGGCGGCCTGCATAATTTGACGTTCCAGCTCCTTAACGCCCTGGGTTTGCTGGGCGTTGATAGCTACGGCACCAGCGCAATCCGGGCGGCCGGCCAAAGCCGCCAGCCAGCGTTTGGTGGCGGCAGCGTCGGCCAAATCCCGCTTGTTTAGCACCATCAGCATCGGTTTTTGGTGCAAAATTTTATCAAAATCCGGATTGTAGCTGGAGCGCGGAATCCGCGCGTCCAACACCACCAGCGACATATCCACAATCCGAATATCCTCCTGCATCAACCGCTTAGCTTTGGCCATATGACCGGGATACCACTGAATTACTGTCATAAGATTACTCCTGTTTAACTAAAAAATTTAAGAAAAAAATCTGAAAGATTTTTTTATACCACTGAATTACTGCCATAAACAACTTCTACTTCACTAAAAAATTTAGAAAGAAAAATCTAAAAGATTTTTTTATACCACTGAATTACTGCCATAAACAACTTCTACTTCACTAAAAAATTTAAGAAAAAAATCTGAAAGATTTTTTTATACCACTGAATTACTACCATAAACAACTTCTACTTCACTAAAAAATTTAGAAAGAAAAATCTAAAAGATTTTTTTATACCACTGAATTACTACCATAAACAACTTCTACTTCACTAAAAAATTTAGAAAGAAAACTCTAAAAGATTTTTTTATACCACTGGATTACTACCATAAACAACTTCTACTTCACTAAAAAATTTAGAAAGAAAATCAGAAAGATTTTTTTATACCACTGAATTACTACCATAAACAACTTCTACTTCACTAAAAAATTTAGAAAGAAAAATCTAAAAGATTTTTTTATACCACTGAATTACTGCCATAAACAACTTCTACTTCACTAAAAATTTAGAAAGAAAAATCTAAAAGATTTTTTATACCACTGAATTACTGCCATAAACAACTTCTACTTCACTAAAAAATTTAGAAAGAAAAATCTAAAAGATTCTTTTCACCATTGAATAACTGTCATAAACAACTTCTATTCCCATTTTGTAATATGCCACTGCTCATCATCATAGTTAAAATATACGAAATGGTGACGTAAAACGTAAAAATCACCGCAACGGCCCTCGGAAAGCTGTTTCCAATTTTTGGAGGCCAAATCCACATAGAACAAAGGCCCGCTCAAGCTATCGCTCCGTCCATTAACATTCACATTAGTATGCGTGCTGTAAAAAACCTTGCTGCCAATCGCCTTTACCTGCTGAATAGTGTAACCGTCCTGCAATGTCAGCAAAAGCTGCTTGCCGGAGCCGTCCTCCCGGCAGCGGTAAAGCGAGGTTTTATCATCATCGGTAAAATATGCCCAGCCGTTATCATAGGCAGAAACCGGCTGCGCCAATTTCACCGCGTTTTGTCCGTCCAAATCGGCGCAAAATGTTTTTACATCATAATAATGATTGTAATATAACTTGTCCCCGGCAAACCAGTAAAGAGGCATTGGGCCGCTTGCCACCTGCTGGGCCTCCCCACCGGCCAGCGGCCGACGCTGCAAAACCAACTCGCCGCCGTATCTATCCGCGGAGTTACACCAGTACAGCCAACCGTCATATACGCTGAAACGCCAAACCCTGTCCTGCACCTGCTCGCAGGCCTTGCTCTGCAAATCAAAGCGCATTAGCTTGCCGTTATCGCTAAAGTACAGGCCACCGCCCCAAACCTGCAAACCGTCGCAGTATTTGGTTTCCTGCAAAACCGTTTCCGCCAGCGTTTCCTTGGCAAAGGCCTTAATCCGATAAAGTTGCGCCTGCTTATCGAAAACCGCCAGGTAAATATTGTCCGCGTCCTCCGCGCAGTTGGCCTCCGGGCCGTTGGGCAGGCCGCCAGCCCAAACCGGCAGTTCGGCGTCCGCCGCCGGCTCAATATCAATAATATGGTCGGCATAGCTAACTTTAGCCCCCAGCTGCTCGCCAATGAAACGCAGCGGCACAAAAACCGCGCCGCCCCGCAGTTGCGGGCTTTGCGGCAGCTGCACTGCCTGCCCGTTCACCTGCGCCTGCGCGCTGCCCGGCCGCAAAAGCAGCGTTTTTTCATCTAAAGTGATTTCCACCTGCCCGTTTTGCCACTGCACCTGCGCTCCTAAGGCCATGCTAACCGCCCGCAGCGGCACCAAAACACTGCCGCCGCTTTCATAGGGCGACACATTCAGCGGCAGATACTGACCGTTGACGTAAATCGCCTTGTCGTCCAACAAAATTTCCTCATCATCGCCGGGTAGCACTTGAACCGTTGCCGCCAGGGCCACAGAAGAGCACACAAGCAGTAAAACACACGCCAATAAAGCGCAAGCAACACTATTTTTCCACTTCATACACTTTCACTCCCTTTTTTTATTTTGGTTATTGTAATTATATCACATTCAAGCGTCCTTTCACAAGCTAAACTTCACCATCGGAACAATCCAAGTTCAGGCCTTGCGTTTTCAAATATTCATCACGTCCCAACAAAAAATCGGTGGACACATTAAAAAAGTCCGCCAGCTGAATAAGCGTAGCAAACGACGGTGTGCGCTCTGCCTGCTCATATTTTTGATAGGCATTAAGCGTCACTCCCAACAGGTCAGCCATATATTGCTGCGTGTACTTGTGCTGAACCCTAAGTTCCCGTAATCTTTTATTAAACATTTTTCACCTCAAAGCCTTGACATTACATACAAATTGTACTATAATAAGTTCAAAACATCTACATACATTTTGTATGCAATAATAGGAGGTATCTTATGACAAACTTATCCTTAAAAGAAATCACCTTACAACTGGAAAAAGTACAATCTGAAATTTATATGATTGATAGCCTGGCATTTACAATTTACGTTGCTCTAGGCACTGATTTATATCCGTCATCAGATTTTTCCGGAGCGTTAGCCAGCTTAAACAACAAAACAACAGATTTATCTGAACAAATAACCCAAATTGTTGACATTTTATGTACATATTTAAGAGGAAGAGATGATAATTAACCGCCCTTTCACAAGCTAAAAAAACGCCTCCGCCGCAAAAAATCGGCAAAGGCGTTTTTCCTTTTTTGCTCACACAATCAAGGCTGGCCAAACTCGGAACGCTCAATCTCAGTTATCTTATATTCATCGCTGCGATAATTGTAAACCACACGCACCACATCCACAATATCCGTATGGTTATAGGACAAAGCCGCGTCATAGCCCAATGTATCATTGTCCAGCCAGCGCAAATTCCCACAACCGCTGTAGGTTTCGTGGTCGATACGAATATCAGCAAAACGCTCCTCGTCGCTCTGACACGCCCACAGCGCCCGGCTGCTGCCAATCAGCTCACTGCTGAAATGGCCGTCAATAAAATTTATCACCACCACAAAATTGCTCTTGTTGGAGCAGAGGCCCACCGCAAGCAGCCTGCCGTCCGGCGAGGGCAGCAAATCGGTAATATACATCATTGGGTCAAAAAAGGTGATGAAAGATTCCAGCTGCCCGTCCTTAATCCGCCAAAGCTGATTGTAGCTGCCGTAATCGGAATAATCATTAAACAAAGTGAAGAAAATGCTGCCGTCTGCCATTTTACAAAGCAGCGGGCTTTCAAATTTCTGCTCCAAAATATCCAGCGCAAAGGCCGCCGCCTCTGCCAGCTTAGGCTCCGGATTGCTTAAAAAAGGCTGCAATGCCTGGGCCGCCCGCTCCCGCAGTTCTGGGTCATTGTAAAGCTCCACCAACCGGTTTATAGCAATATACTGCTTATACATATCCCCGGAATTAAGCGCCTCAAACAAAACCTCCGGCTGCTGCACCACATTCAGTTCCTCGCCATACAATTCCACTTCCTCCAGCTGGTCTGGAGTTAAATGACGCAGATAAAACTCCCGCTTGGCCTCCTGCTCCTGCTGCAAGCTGTTCATCGCCCAAGCCAGCGTGGAGCAGGAAAACATCAGGGCCATTGCCAAAACCGCCGCCACTCCCTTATACCAGTTAAAAGCCGGCCGTTTGGTCGTTTTTTGCCGCCCTTGATCCGGCAGAGCCTCCGCCACCAGTTCCGGGTCAACCTCCGCCAAAAGCCGGGCGGCCGCCAACCCTTGCTGCTCCCTTAGCTGTTCATTCTGCGGCTCATTATGCAAACGTTCCTCGCTCATATCTCAAACCCCTCCTTTTGTAAGTAATCCCGCAAGCTGCTGCGCATACGGCACAGTCTGGCCGCCGCGGCCCCTGCCGACAAGCCGGCCTGTTCGGCCGCCGCGCTCAGCGGCTCAAAATACCAGTAACGCCGCAAAAACAACTGGCGATTCTGCTGGCTTTGCCCACGCAAAAAGGTGTTCAAGGCCTCCGCCAACCCCTCCCGGCCCAGCGCCTCCTCCGGCTGCAAGCCGCCCGGCAACATCTCAGCCAGCTCGTCAAGCGGCAGCCGCAAATCGGGCCGGCGCTTTTGGGCCGTGTTGTAGGCGTACTTCTTCAAAGCCAGGTTGCGCACCAGCCGCAACAAAAACGCCGGCAGCTTGTCCGGCCGCTGGGGCGGTATCAACTGCCAAAGCGTAAAGTAAGCGTCGTTCACACACTCGCCCACGTCTTCCGGCAAAGCCAGCACATTGCCGGCCACCCGCCGGCAAAGCCGTTCATATTTCCGCTTCACCTCCTGCAAGGCGGCCTCCTGCCGCTGAAACAGCATATTGACAATTTCTGCGTCCGTCAACTCTTCCTCAGCCATCACAAATTCCCCCTCTCGTTTTCCGTCTTCATATATTAAGTACGCTTTTAAACTAGAATATTACGCAACTCAACAAATTTTTCAAAAAAAACTTGACAAAACGATTGTTCGTGAATTATACTATAGATAACATTTAGCTTAAGGAGCTTCAAAATGCCAAACAAAGCCGAAAATACCAATTTTGAATTTGTCCACCAATTTTTGCTGGAAAATGCAGAGGTTGATTACCGCGACTTTTCGGCCGGCCTGGTGCCCGGCTGCGAGGAAATGCTAGGCGTACGGATTCCCAAGCTGCGCGCGCTTGCCAAACAAATCTGCCGGCAGGATTTCCGCGCCTTTTTAACCGACTATCCGAAGCAGTATTTTGAGGATATTATGCTGCACGGCCTAGTGCTGGCCGGGGCCAAGATGCCAATGGAAGAACGCCTGCAATGGCTGGCCGATTTTCTGCCGCAAATCCAAAACTGGTCAATCTGCGATTGCACCAGCAGCACTTTCAATCTGAAGCAGCCGGCGGAAGCCGCCCAGATGTATGCCTTTCTGCTGCGCAACAGCCAAAATCCCCTGCCCTACGCCCGGCGTTTTGTGCTGGTTATGCTGCTGGCCCATTACTTGCAGCCGGAACATCTGGCGGATATTCTGCGCCTGCTGGAGGAAGTGCCCGGCGGCGAATATTACGTGGATATGGCCAAAGCCTGGCTGCTTTCCACCCTCTTTGTCAAATATCGGGACGAGGGGCTGTCCTATCTGCAAAACAGCCGCCTGGACGACTTCACCTATAACAAATCCCTGCAAAAGATTTTGGAATCCCGGCGCATGCGGCCGGAGGACAGGGAGCTGATCCGCTCAATGAAGCGTAAATAAAGCGAAAATAAAACATAAAGGCCTGCCGGAAAATTTTAACCGACAGGCCTCTTTTTGGAACAATTTACAGCGACGTTCAATTTTGAAAACGCCGCTGTAATTATCTTTCCAAAACATTCGCACAACGGCCGCAGCTCATTGCACCCTCAAAGCAAATACCAATGCTTTCGCAAGTTGGGCCGGCCTTAGCAAACAACAAAGGAGCCACATTGCGCACCTCGGCCAGCATAGCGTTAGCCAAAGCGCGGATTTCCCACTGAGCCCGCTGGCAGCAGCGCAATTCAAAAAAATGCCACAAACTGCGCACGTTCATCGTCAAAACCAGACTGGTGGAGGCCGCGTTGGGCAGCACAAAGCGGGCGTCCTCCGCCGGCACGCCGGCCGCCAGCAGCTGCTCGTAAACCCGCTGCATTTCCGCCATCGCCGCGTCAAACTGTTGGGCCAGCTCCGGCTTGGCGGCAATCTTGGGCGGGGTTACGTAATCAAATTGCTTTTCCTTAACGTAACGCTGCGATTTCTGCGAGTAAGAAGCGCCAATTCGGTGCCGCACCAGCTGATGCGAGCAGGCCCGGCTAATCCCGTCGATAGCAAACGTGAAGCTGACGTGCTCCATCGGGCTTTCGTGCCCCAGCGAAACCAGCTTGCGCACAAAAGCCTGTACCTTGTCCGGCGTAAAATCAGCCAAAAGCTCGTCCGCCGCCTTGGCCGAGTAGCACAAGCGGGCGGCGGCCGCCACCAAACGCTCCGGCTCCGGCGTATGTTCCAACAAAATCACTTTCACGTCAAATTCTCCTTTCGCATTTGCCAAAGCTGCTCAAAACATTCGTCCAGGCGCTCCCAATCCGCGCACAAATACCAATAACCCACCAATGCCTCCAACCCCGTAGCCAGGCGATAATTAGCCACCGTGGCGCCCTTGGGGATATGCATACCCTTGGCGTTGCGGCCACGCCGCAACACAGTCTGCTCCGCCTCGTTCAAACCGGGCTGCAAGCGGTGGGCCAGCTGGGCCTGCGTGGCGGCGCAAACCAGCTCAATCGCCCTCTTATGCAGATCGTCCACCCGGCGCAGCCCCTGCTTCAGCAGATAATTGCGCACCACCAGCTCATAGTAGCCATCGCCAATATAGGCCAAAGTCAGGGCTGGCAGCAGTTCCGGGTCATTTTGCAAATATTGTACCATTTTTATTGTTCCACCTTAAAAACTAGCTATCTAAACGCCATTATTCCACAAATTTCCAACGCACCGCCTCCGCGCCGTCCTCCAGGGCAATGCCACAATCCTTCAAAGCGTCGCGGATATAATCCGCCGTGCCCCAGTCCTTGCGCTGCCGGGCCTGCTGGCGCACGGCAATCAGCAAATCCATCAGCTTACCTACCAGCTCGTCGTCAACGCCCTTTTGGCGCGGTTTAATGCAGGCAATCACCTCGTCCAACGCCTCCAGCAGCTGCAAAGCCTCCTGCACGGCGGCCTGCTCCGCTTGGGCGGCATGGGTGTTCACCGCCTTGGTGAAATCAAAGATTGCCGCAATCGCCAAAGCCGTGTTAAAATCGTCGTCCATCGCGGCCGCAAAGGCCTCCCGCAGAGTAGCAGCCGCCTGGCGCAACGCGTCGCTGGCCTCAGCCTGCGCGCCTGCCGCCGGCTGCTCCGCCAACTCCTGCAACAAAGCGTAGGCGTTGCGAATCCGCCCCAAACTCTTAGCAGCAATTTGCAACTTCTCGTCGTCAAAATCAATCGGGCTGCGGTAATGCGTGTTCAACAGATAAAAACGCACCACATCGCCGGGGAATTTCTCCAGAATCTCCCTCAACAGGAAGAAATTGCCCAAGGATTTACTCATCTTCTCATCGTTTACCGTAATAAAACCGTTATGCAGCCAGTAGCGGGCAAAGCAGCAGCCGCTGGCCGCCTCCGCCTGAGCGATTTCATTTTCGTGGTGCGGAAAAATCAAATCCGCGCCGCCGCCGTGAATATCAAAGCCGTCCCCCAAATATTCCCGGCTCATCACGGAGCACTCAATATGCCAGCCCGGCCGGCCCGGCCCCCAGGGGCTTTCCCAGCTGGGCTCGCCCGGCTTGGCAGCTTTCCAGAGGGCAAAATCCATCGGGTTACGCTTCTGCTCGCCCACCTGCACGCGGGCCCCGGCCTGCATATCCTCCAAATCCCGGCCGGAAAGCTTACCATAATCCGCAAAACTCTCCACCGCAAAGTACACGTCGCCGTTCACCGCATAGGCCGCGCCTTTGGCCAACAGCTGCTCCACCAAAGCGATAATCTGCGGCATATGCTCCGTCACCCTGGGGTGCACGTCGGCCGGCAGCACGTTAAGCTCCTGCACGTCCTCAAAGTAGGCGGCAATATACTTTTCCGCCACCGCCGCCGCGCTGCTTTTCTCCTCAAGCGCCCGATTAATAATTTTATCGTCCACATCGGTAAAATTCTGTACGTAAGTCACCGCGTAGCCGGCATATTTGAAATAACGGCGGATTGTATCAAAAACCACAATCGGCCGGGCGTTGCCCAAATGGATATAATTGTAAACTGTCGGCCCGCAGACGTACATTGCCACCTTACCGGCCTCCCTGGGCACAAAATCCACCTTGCGCCCCTCCATAGTATTGTAAACCTGTATCATCGCCAACACTCCTTCTGCCCTCAGTTAAGTTAATATATTCTTTATATTTTAGCATATTTGGGGCCGTAAAACTACTATTTTTTTTCGACATCAATAATAATATCCGTCTGGGGCACCCACCGCCAATCGAAGCTTTCGATTAGCTGCTGCGGGCGCACCGGGCGCGGCTCCGCCTGCAAACCGGCCAGCCAGGCCAGCCAGCCCACCAGCTCCGGAGCCGTGCAGGCAGCCCGCAAAGCCCCCATATCCAAACTGCGCTCCCGCTTGGCCAAACGTTTGCCGTCCGCCGCCAGCAGCAGCGGCACATGGCAAAACTGCGGCGGCGCAAAGCCCAGCTGCCGGTGCAGCCAAACCTGCCGCGGGGCGGAGCTTAGCAAGTCCCGGCCGCGCACCACCCGGTTTACGCCCATCGCCGCATCGTCCACCACCACCGCCAGCTGATAGGCAAAAACCCCGTCGGAACGCTTGATAATGAAGTCGCCGCAATCAGCCGCCAGGTTTTCCGCATATTCACCCAGGTGTTCGTCCTGCACCGTCAGCGTTTCCGCCGGCGTGCGCACCCGCCAGGCCGCCCGTTCGCCGGCCAAAAGCCGCCGCTGCTGCTCCACCTCCGGCAAATCCCGGCAGGGGCAGGCAGTCGGCCCGGCCTCTCCCAGGTGCGGAGCAGCCGCCGCCAACCGTTCCGCCCGGCTGCAAAAGCAGGGATAAACCAGCCCAGCCGCTTGCAATTTGGCAAAAGCCGCGGCGTAAAGCGGCGTGCGCCGGCTTTGGCAAAATTGCGGCTGCAAACCGCCCTCGTCCCAATCCAGGCCCAGCCAGCGCAAATCGTCCACCAACTGCTCCGCCTTGGCCCAGGAGCAACGTTCCGGATCCAAATCCTCAATGCGCAGCCACAGGCGGCCGCCGGCCCGCCGCACGTCCAGCCAGACTAACAGGGCCGTAAACAGATTGCCCAGGTGCATGCGGCCGCTGGGCGAGGGTGCAAAACGCCCCACCAGCATAAGGCAGCCTCCTTTCCCAATATTGTAGAATTAAAACGGCGTTTTCCAAACGGAACGCCGTTTTAAATTGTTCCTAAAAAGGAGCAGTTCCCAGGCAGAAACTGCTCCTTTTGTCTAATAAATTGTCGTACATTTAAGCATTATCATACAAAACGAACAGCCGTGCCGTAGGCCATAACCTCCGCCGCTCCCTGCATAACCGCCGAGGAAGCATAACGAATATTCACCACTGCGTCGGCCTGCAAGGCCTCTGCTTCCGCCACCATACGTTTGGTGGCCAGGGCTCTGGCTTCGTTCATCATCTCGGTGTAGGCTTTAAGCTCGCCGCCCACCAGAGTTTTGAAGCCCTGCGTAATATCCCGGCCAATGTTTTTGGATTGAATGGTGCTGCCCTTAACCAGGCCCAACATTTCCAGCTTTTTACCCTCGATATAATCAGTATTGACTAAGATCATCTTCTTCACCGCTCCTTATCTCCTTGATACGCTCCCACAACACATAAACACTGACGCCGCAGCCCAGCAAACAAAGCAGGCACAGCAAACCGCCCAGCCAGACCGGCCCGCCATAGGCAAGCATTACCGCGCCCAGGCCAAAATAGGCCGTTGCAAACATAATCAGCACTGCCAAAGCCAGGATAGTTATAACCACCGGCGCCAAAAGCTTACGCCAATATTTTTCAAACACAATTATACACCCCCGTTTTTGGAATGTCAAGTCCGGGCAAGCCCGGTTTTTCAGGCTTTGGCGCTGGTTATCGTCACGGTTTTGCTGGCGTTGTCCCACTGCACCTGGCATTGCAGAGCTTCCGCCACTGCACGCAACGGCAGCATGGTGCGCCCACCGACGGAAACCGCCGGCACGTCTAGCTGCTTGGTGACGTTGCCCACCTGCATTTCCTTGGAATCCAAAGCCAGCCGGATAGTTATCTCACCGCGGCGGGCCTCAATTTGGCGGTCTTTGTAGTTCACCGCCGCGCCCAGCTCCTGGAAGATAAGCCGCATCGGCAGCATCACCCGGCCCTCTTCAATGTAAGGCTGCTGGTCAAAGGTCAGCTGCTTGCCGTCCACCAAAACCCGCACGCCGTCGCCTACCGTAGTCTGGTTTGGCAAAACCGTCACCGTTGGGGTAGTTGTGGCCTGATTTGCGCTCGTGCCTGTATTCAGATATGCCTGCCGAATAACCCGCTGCAAAGCCAGGCTGCTGTTAATGGAACCGTAGCGGAAGTGAATAACCCCGGCCACCTGCGACTTGGCCGTGCAGGCCGCCATTTGCCGGGCAATCTCCGCCCCGTCAAACCACGGGCTGTCGGCAGCCTTGGCCTCCAAAGTTTTGTAATCCGCCAAGCCGATGTAAAGCTTCACACCGGTGCCGGTCACCTGCTCGCTCCACCAATTCAGCAATGCCGTAAAATCAGCGGTTTTGTGGCCGGCCTCCCAGTAAATCTGCGGGGCGATGTAATCCAGCCAACCGGATTTAACCCACAGCCGCGTGTCCGCATACATACTAAAATAAGAAGAATAAGTGCTGGTGGTGGCGCTGCCCTCCGGGTGCAGATTGCTGCTGGCCCAAATGCCCGCCGGGCTGATGCCAAACTGAATATCCGCCCGCGCCTGGTGCAAGGCCTGATCCAACCCCTGCACCAGCTGGTTCACATTATCGCGCCGCCAATCGCCAATATCGGAAAAGCCGCCGCCCAACGCAGCAAAGGAAGCCGCATCGTCAAAATCCGTGCCGGGATAAAAATAGTCGTCCATGTGCACGCCGTCAACGGCGTAGTTCTGCACCAATTCCACCGCGCCGTCAATCACCAACTGGCGCACCTCCGGCAGGGCCGGGTTGAAATAATAATTTTCCTTGTAAACGATCGTCCATTCCGGGTGCTGCTTGGCTGGGGAGCTGGCCGCCATTTTGTCCCACTCCGCCGCTGTTTTGGTAATCCGATAGGGGTTAATCCAGGCGTGCAGCTCCATACCGCGCCGGTGCGCGCCCTCCACCCAGTAAGCCAATGGGTCGAAGCCGGCGTTGGGGGCCACGCCCTGCTGGCCGGTTAAGTAAATACTCCAGGGGTAAATTTTGGAAGGATAAATCGCGTCCGCACAGGGGCGCACCTGCAAGAAAATGGCGTTGAAGCCGCAGGCCTGGGCGTTATCCAAAATTTTATCGGCCTGACTGCGCAGCTCGTCTGCGGAGGTGGTGGGCTGGCTGGGATAATCCAAATTAATCACGCTGGAAACCCAAAGACCGCGCATTTCCGTACTCGCGGCCACCTTGCTGTTGGCGTTGTCGGCCGCCGTGGCCGCCTCCGCCACCTGCTCCTCCGTCTGCAACGGAGGCAGCAGGGGCAGGGCCAAAACAAAAGCCAGGGCCACAAAAGCCGCCAACATCACTATTTTACTTAATGCTTTCAAAAAATTCTCTCCTCTCCAATACTAACACATAATATATAACTAATATTGTCAATTAAGGCAATTTAATGCCAACCGAGTTCAACGCCGGCTCCAAAACATTCTCGTAAAAGTATTCCTCATAAACCGCGCTGTCCGCCGTATACCATTTATCATTTAGGCTGTCATAAAGATACATTGCACTCCAGCCGTAAGTTTCCGCCGCCTCGACCGCCGGCACATAAAACTGCCAGGCCGCCACAAGCTCATCATCAAAGTTTTTGAACTGATACAAGTAGCCCTGATAGCCCAGGGTTGCCACATTTTTCGGCTGGCTGATTTCCTCGCGGCGGGCCTTTTCAATCAATTCCACGCACAAACCGACAATATCCTTTTGCCGAACATCGTTATCCTTACCACCGCCAATGATGTGCATATAATTGATTTCCTTTTCGTCCAGCAAAAAAATCGCCGGCCTCGCAATATCAATCCGGCTGCCAGCATAAGCAACCCGACAACCCATTCGCTCGGAAATTAAACGCAACGGCACCATAACACTGCCATTTTTCAGATAAGGAGCCGCCAAAAGCTCAATTTTATCCTCATCATCAAAAGCCTCTGAAGCTGGTGTAGCGCCATGAATTTGTCCATTATAACCAATAACAGCTGTTTTTTTACCTGGAGTAAGCCCTATTGTACCCTCTGTCCAAACCGCCGTGGCACCATTGCTGAATGTTTGCTGTCTAACAAGCGGATTTGATGTGAAATTAGTGATAATAGCAGTGTTATTATCCCATAGCACATCGGCACCCAATTCCTCGGAAACCACCCGCACAGGCACAAAGGTAACGCCGTTTACAATTTCCGGGGCAACGTCCGTTGCCAGCCTTTGCCCGTCTATAAAAATCATAATATCATTATCCGCCGCCAACGCCTGCCCGGCAAAACACAAGCACACCACCAACAACGCAGCCAACCAACACTTTCTCATAGCCAACAACTCCTTATTAAAACTTTCTTTAAATCAAGTTTCCTATAATTATACCACAGAAACAAAGCTATTTCACCTCATCACAACAAATTGCACTATGGTATTTGTTCAACATCAGCTCTGGCTTCGCTTTCAGCTTGCCAATCGCTGTGTATTCACATTATACCACACCCCGCCCGCCATTTCCACTAAAATCTGTCGGCTGGCAAAAATTAATCCTCCAAAGGCAAACTTTCCACCTGCAAGTAAAAAGGCTCGCCGGTTTGCTCATTGATATAAAACCGCACCCGCAGCCGCTCCCGCCAGGGAAAGCCCTCCGTATCCCCGGCAATAACCATCTGCCGGGCGGCCTCGTCCAAAGTTATCTCATTCTGAATCATCTGCCGGCCATAAGCCTCGTAAACCGGTTTATTCTCGGTACGCCCATTTACAGACTGAGCATATTGGCTCATATTTTCCTCAAAACTGACATCTTCGTCATAAGCGGCAAAGCCATATTCATACAAACAGTAAAGCCGAACCTCCGCCGTGTAAACAATCCGGCCGCCCGCATTGGCCGCCTGCAAAGCGTCCAACTGCCAGCCGCTTAACGGCGCGAAAGCACCCTCCACACAGGTAAAATAATAATTCTGCCCATCAAAATAATAGTTTTTGTTACGCCAAGCCTCATTAGGATTATACATTGCGTGCTGCAACGGCACCGGCCCAAAATGCTGCTGCACCCAAGCCTCCAGCTGCTCTTTGGAGACAGCAGTATACAAACCGTCCTCCGCCAGATTCATTTTGCCTGCTTCATCAATGCCGTAAATATCAAAATAATAATTATAGTCCGGCAAATAAAGATAGCCGCGGTGCAGCCAAGGGCTGGGGCCAGTCAGGTTGCCGTATTTATCCCAGCCGGTGCGGCCCTCCGCCAGCAGCATAAACCAATATGCCAAAGGGTCGGTTGGCAAATCCTCCGGCGTAGTAAATTCCGGTATGTGATACCAATCCTCCAAACGGGCCAGCTTAAAATAATACTCTCTCAGCTCCGCCGTAACTTCAACCTGCGCAGCCTCGCCCGGCTGTAAAGCCGCCGCCTCCGCCAAGGAAATTTGCCCGGCGGCCTGGGCCTCCGGCTTATCAACATCACAGCCACAAAGCAGCAGCGCCGCCAAAGCGGCCAGCAATATTAACAAACGTTTCATAAAAACACCTCACCGGCAATTTTAATAGCTTCCTTCGCAATTTATAGTCAACGTATTGCTATAAGAATCAAATTCAACCCCAGCGTCAGACAAAAGCAACGGCACAAACTCCACAGCGGGAACCATTAATGGCGTACAGCCGTCAATTTCCAGTTTACCCTTGAAAAATGTACTGGTAAAAAAATCGGTTCCGCCATCAACAAACTCCGGCAGTTCCGCCGCCTTATATATTCCCATTGTTTTACCAGAAATTCTGGGGTTGTATATCACATTATGCTCCATTTCGCCGCCCTCAAACTGATTGCCGCGCTTAATCAGCACTTCATTGGAATGAGGCCAAACGACAATCGCGTCAATCTCCGCCAATTCCTGATAATCGTAGGTGGTAAAATAGGTCAGCTTATGCTGCCATTCACCGTCAACCGTCAGGTCATACTGCCCTTTGTCATTTGCCGGCTCGTATATAGGATACTCCGCCAAAGGAGGAACACTTAGCAAATTAATCAAATCCTCCAGCCGGACATAACAGATACCGCCCAGCATTTGCGGCCCCAGCTGCTGTGTCACGTCCTCACCGTTAAAGATAACCTCCGGCTTTTCCCGCTCCTCTTTATTAAGATATTCCGGCGTATAGATCAGCACGTCATCCCGATACACCACCGCCCAGCCAAACGCCTCGGCCACCGTGCGGGCGTGCACCCAAACTTGCCCCTGCTCTTTAACCGCAGCCGCCGCCAGCTTGTAACGCTCGCCATTCAGCAGCGCCTCGCTGCTGTCCAGCTTCAGCACCAGCTCGTCCTGGCCCAAGCGCATAGTAAACTGCTTGCCCTCCTGCTCCAGCTCCGCCCCCATCAAATCAGCCAGCCAATCCAGCCGGGCCATCACCCCACTTTGATAGTAAACCGCGCCGTCGGCCTCCACCCCTTTGCCGTCCAGGCTCACGTGCAAATCATAGTTTTTTTCACCAACAAACACTCCCACCGCAAGCTGCCAAAGCGCCCACAACACCACCACAAACAGCCCAATCTTCAACACAGTACGCAAAAACTCTTTCATTAGCAAACAGCTATAATAAAAACAAGCTGAGCAAAGGAGGCGCAACAATGAGAATAAACCGCTAAGCATACAGGGTTAAATGACAAAACGCCCTGTATATCACCAAACAAACATGATAAGGAGGGCATTTTTTATGTCATATTTTAACTATAAAGGTCAAAAAGTTTTTTACACTGCCACCGGCAGCGGCGAACCATGTCTGTTTCTGCACGGCAACACGGCTTCATCGAAAATGTTCGATTTTATTCTACCATTATACACGAACGACTTACAGGTAATCCGCCTTGATTTTTTAGGCAACGGAAAATCCGACCGGGTGGACGCCTTTCCGGACGAGCTCTGGATTGACCAGGGCCGGCAGGTTGTTGAGCTGGCCAAAGCCCTAAACTGCGGGCCGCTGAATTTGGTGGGCACCAGCGGCGGCGCTTATGCGGCAATCAACGCCGCCCTGGCGGAGCCGCAGCTGTTCCGCCGGGTTGTGGCCGATAGCTTTGACGGCGACGCCCTGCCGCCCGGCTTTGCCCAGGCGATTATTCAGGAACGCCAGGCCGCCAAGCAGGACGAACAGGCCCGCGGCTTTTATGAATGGAACCAAGGCCCGGATTGGGAACAGGTGGTGGATTTGGACACCGACGTGCTGGTAAAATATGAGGAAAAGCAAACGCGCCTGTTTTTGCGGCCCATTGCGCAAATTTCGGCGCCGCTGCTCATCACCATCAGCCTGGAAGATGAAATGCTGCACAACGACGCGCCGACAGAGTGCGCCCGCCTGCACAGCCGCAACCCGCTGATTGAATATCGGATTTTCGAGCAGGGAGCACACCCACTGCTGACCTCGCGCGCGGAGGAAATAGCAGAGTTAATCAAAAGCTTTTTGCAGCAACCATAAAAACCTTTATTTCGTCTATCTTATTTTTTGAGGAGGTATATCAAAATGAGTTTTTTAAAGGATAAAACAGCAATTATCACCGGCGCAGGCCGGGCTGTGCTGAGCGACGGCCGCTGCGGCTCTATCGGCTACGGCATCGCCACCGCTTACGCCAAGGAGGGGGCCAATATCGTTATCACCGGCCGCAACGTGCAAAAATTGCAGGACGCCAAGGAGGAGCTGGAACGCCTTTACGGTATTCAGGTGCTGACAGTGGCGGCCGACGTGAACGCCAAGGCGGACAACAAAGCCGTGGTGGCGGAAGTGGTGCGGCAGACGATGGAAAAATTCGGCCGGATTGACGTGCTGATTAACAATGCCCAGGCCTCGGCCTCCGGCATAACGCTGGAGGACCACACAACCGAGCAATTTGACCTGGCTATTTACTCCGGCCTGTACGCCGCTTTCTATTATATGCAGGCCTGCTACCCGCACCTGGTGGAAACCAAAGGCACGGTTATCAACTTCGCTTCCGGCGCGGGCTTGTTCGGCAACTTTGGCCAGTGCGCTTACGCCGCCGCCAAGGAGGGCATCCGCGGCCTAACCCGCGTGGCCGCCACCGAGTGGGCGCCGGCCGGGGTGAACGTCAACATCATTTGCCCGCTGGCCTGGACGGCCCAGCTGGAGGGCTTTGCCAACCAGTACCCGGAGGCTTTCAAAGCCAACGTAAAAATGCCGCCGGCCGGCCATTACGGCGACGCGGAGCTGGAAATCGGTCGGGTGTGCGTGCAGCTGGCCTCGCCGGACTTCAAATATATGACCGGCGAAACTATCACCCTGGAGGGCGGCATGGGTCAGCGCCCGTAAGGCCTGGAATTATTTACGTCCTTAAAGCCGCTCTTTCCACAAAGGGCGGCTTCTTTCCACAAAGGGCGGCTTTAATCTATTGATTTTATTGCCAAATCGTGCTAAAATTAGATTAACTTAATTAAAATATAACAAAAAATGAGGTGAAGATAATGAATTTACAGGAGCTTTCCGAAAACAAACCAAGCAGCAGCGCCAAACCGCCAAACAAAAAGGTGATTTACATTGTCGCCGCGCTGGCAGCGCTGGTGATTATTGTCGGCGGTTTTATGGCTTACCAAAACGTTCAGGAAACCAACCGCAAAATTGCCACCACTGTGGAGGACATTGAGGACTTCGCTAAAAAATCAACCAACAGTTCAGTTAAATACCCTGTTTCAAGCAGCAGTTATCTTTACAGGGGATACATCTGGGATGAGGGCGGTTATTTTGACCAGCTGCGAGACAACAAAAAGCTGGCAAGCGCCCTGGTGGCGGCTATGGAGGCGAACTGCAACCCAACAAATGACAGCGGGGAAACTAAATTCAGCTATTATGGCATGTTACACGCCTATAACATGGCCGCCATACTGGAATATATGGACTATGAAAACCCTGATGTCAAGGCCTGCCTGGATTCATTGACTGCGCAAACCCTGGCAATCGTTGACGAGAGTGAAAGCTTCAGCACCACCAGCAGCATATATAACATTTTGCTGCCTTTTAAGGGACTGACCTATTACACCGGCGTAACGGAGCAGTTGCCAAACGAGCAGATTGAGGCCGCTTATCTGGCCGAATGGCAGAAGGTTAAGCAGGAAATGAGCGGCGGCAAGGCCGATTTGGCTGGTTTTCTGGATGACCTGGCGGACATCATCAGCCAAGGCCCCATCACCGTGCAGGAGCGAGTCAAAACGGAAACTGCCGCTGGCTCAGAAATGGCAACCCCAGTAAACGGCACTTACATTCCGGAAACTGAGCTGGACGTCAACAAAATGGCTCCTTACGATGAAATTATGGCCGCCTTGCAGGAGTACGGCCAGGCCGCCATTTTCCGCAACGGCCAGGGCGGCTACTATGATTCCCACAATGAAAAAGGCACAAAGTACGGCGATTTTATGAAGCGTGTTGTCAGCGGCAGAGTTCGCCGCACCGGCCAGGAGGACGCTTTTACGGAAAGCTATCTGCGTCAGCACTATGACAAGCCGGATTCCACCTACTACTATTTTAAGGGTGAAAAGATTTCCAGCCTGCCCTCTTTCTTTAGCGATACCACCAAGGTGTTCGTCTATAACGGAACCGCTTTTGCCTTTACTGATTACGCTGTTTATTACGGCTCCGATTGCCTGCCTTATGATTATGCAAAGGCCAAGGAGATGGAGTTTAAGCACGTAAGCGTGAATGAAGAGGAATATCAAAGCAACAGGATGGCTCAGGCGCTGACGCCCTATTTGCGGGAGCTGAAAAATTTCAACCCCAGATATGAGTACAATGTGGAAAACAATCTGGTAACCATCTATCTGACGGCCCTGCCCGGCACCACCGCCGCCCTGCAGGCCGGGGAGTCCATCCCCTTTTCCCCGCAGGATGACGCCAAGCTGGAATGGGGCAAGTTCTGCGATTATTTAAGCAGCCTCTATAATCAAATGAAAGACACGGTGGGCGAGGTCAACGAACTCCAACTCAGCCTCAACGGCGATAGCACCGGCATTGGCATAATCGTAATCAGCGACGTTAACCCAGACGCCGGCCTGCTCTCTATGCTGAATGGCGAGGTGGTGCAGGACAATTCCGCCAACCCGCCGGAGCCGGCCAACCCCAGCCCAGGCAATCAAGAGCAACCTGCGCCAACCGAATAACACAGCAGAGGTTAAATTATGATTAGAAAAATGCAGCCCGCCGATTTGGAGCCGGCACTGGAGCTTTGGCTGGCCGCCAACCTGCAGGCCCACAGCTTCATTGCCCCGGCCTACTGGTACGACAACCTGGAGCCGCTGCGCCAAATGTTGCCCCAGGCGGAGGTGTACGTTTATGCAGAGGCGGCAGAAAGCGCCCCGCTGGCCCTTATCGGGCTGGATGGTGATTACATCGCCGGGCTTTTTGTGGCCCCGGAGGCTCAGACGCAAGGCATTGGCAAGCAGCTGCTGGATTATGCCAAAATCCTGCGCAGCCAATTAACCTTGCGGGTTTACCGGCAAAACGAGCGAGCCCTAAACTTTTACCAGCGCGAGGGCTTCCAGATTACAGACTCGCAGATTGACGAAGCAACCGGCGCAGCGGAGTACTTAATGCATTGGCAGGCCTAAAATATCCCCTTACTCATAATCGTTATTATCACGCAAGCGATATTCCTTAGGTGAAAAACCAGTTTTCTGCTTGAAACACTGGCCAAAATGGCTTAGCTGATGAAAACCAACTGCGTTAGCAATGTTTTCGATTTTATCGGTGGAGGTTTTCAGCAGCCTGGCCGCCTGCGCCAAACGATATTCCAACAGATATTTATAGGGCGTCGTTTGCATACTGCTCTTAAAGCAGCGCAAACATTCCGACTTACTAACATTAGCGCTGGCCGCCAAATCCGCCAGCGCTATATTTTCAGCGTAATTTGCTTCGATATAACGCAAAAACTTTTGCATACGAATATTGGTCAGGCTTTTTTCGTGCGAAGCCGGAAGCTGAATATTTTTAAGCATCAACAGCCAAATGCGCGTCAGCAAAACCAAAACTTCATATACATAAAAATCGTGCTGCTCGTTTTCCAGCAGGCTAAGCTGCTGCATAATAGCCAAAATCTCATCGCACCAATCCTGACCTTTGACAAAATGACAAAGAGAGAGCTGCTCCGCCGCCAAAACCCGATCGACAAACTGTTTAGCCGGGCTGCCTGCGTAAAAGCTCAGAAAATAATCTGGAAAACGAAAGGTTTTGTAATGGGCCTCCTCCACCTTTTGCACCCGGTGCAAAACCTTTTGATTAACAAACAAACCCTCGCCGGCCGCCAAAAGCAGATTCGCTTCCAAGGTTTGCAGCCGGATTGTGCCGCTTAAAACATAAATAAACTGCAAATCATCATGCCAGTGCATAATTTTGAAAGCCGGGGTTTGCGGATAACTGCGGCCATTAATAACATCTAACACCAGATAAGGAAAATCAGTGTTGGCATTTAAATTAACGGAATAAAAAAAATCCTTATGAAGTTTGCTCATCTCTCATCACCTTTTTGCGATATTATGATAATATATGGTGTTTTTTTGCTAACAGTAGAAGCATGCATTGTGATATAATCATAATAGTAAAACAAGCAAAAGTCAAGGCTAATATAAACATTAGCTTAAATAATTTACTAAAAACCAACGCCGCGCTTTTCAATAAAGCGACAAGGTAATTTGATTTTGCTTAATATTGAGAAGAAAAAGGTGAAGAAGATGAAACTGCAAAAAAAGGCTCCTTACATTCTGGCCTTTGGCCACCTCTGTTCCGACATCAACCAGGGCTCTCTGGCGGCAATCCTGCCTTTTTTGGTTGCCGCCCACAATTACAATTATACCACCGCCGCCACTCTGGTGATGGTTTCCAACATCGTGGGCTCAATTATTCAGCCAGTTTTCGGCTGCATTGCCGACAAGCACGGCCGGCCTTATTATATGACTATCGGGCTGCTGCTGGCCGGCGGCGGTATGTCGCTGACCGGCCTGATTGATAATTTCTACGGCCTCTGCGCTGCCGTGATGGTTAGCGGTGTGGGCGTTGCCATGTTTCACCCACAGGCGGCCCAGCTGGTCAACAAAAACGCCGACGCCAAAAGCAAAGGCGCCAAAATGGGGCTTTTCTCCTTTGGCGGCAATCTGGGCTTCACAGTTGGGCCGATTTTGGCCAGCGCCTCCATCGCCACCTTTGGTTTGAAAGGAACGTTAGTGTTTTTGCTGCCGCCGCTGTTGTTCGGCCTGGTATCCAGCTTGACATTTCGGGAAACAGACGCAAACAAGGCCGCCGACCGCCGGCAAATTGCTGCCAACGAACAGCCGGAAAACTGGCCCGCTTTTGCCAAACTCAGTATATTCCTCGTTTGCCGCTCCATTATGTATAATGGTATCAATACCTTTTTAGTGCTTTATCTGGTGGAGATATTTGGCCAAAGTAAAACCCTGGGCAGCACCTGCCTCAGCCTTTACTACGCCGTCACCGCAATCAGCGCCCTGCTAGGCGGTCAGCTGGCCGATAAATTTGGCCACCGCAAAATTCTGCGCCTTTCCTTTGCTATTTATCTGCCGGCCATTTGCCTGTTTGCTCTCAGTCATAATTTACTTTTCTTACTGTTAATGTTACTACCAATGGGTGTTGGCATCGGCCTTTGCTACAGCCCTATGGTGCTTTTAGGCCAGCTTTATATTCCCAGGCACACCGGTTTTGCCTCCGGCGTAACCCTGGGCCTGGGAGTCAGCATCGGTGGTATTGTTTCCCCCTTGTTGGGCAAAATAGGAGATACCTACGGACTTAACGCCATTTTCTGCCTGCTTTGCGGGCTGGCTTTTGTGCCGCTGCTAACCTCGCTCTGCCTGCCGGAGCCAGAACCAGAAACACCCATCACTTTGGAGGATTAAACTATGGAATACACCTACCATTACAATTCGCCGC
Organism: Bacillota bacterium; assembly: GCA_021769035.1. Lineage (GTDB taxonomy): Bacteria > Bacillota > Dehalobacteriia > UBA4068 > UBA4997 > Avidehalobacter. The sequence continues at coordinate 49,739 of JAETTP010000017.1, forward strand.
TTGGCGGTATCACTTTAGCCAGCAACGGCAGCTCCCTGACCGGGCTTTGGTTTGACGGCCAAAAATATTTTGCCGCCACCCTGCCGCCGGAGCATGAGTCTAAACCCCTGCCCGTGTTTGAACAAACCAGCAACTGGTTGGATATTTACTTCAGCGGGCGCGAGCCTGCTTTCACACCGCCACTGCAACTGCAAGCCAGCCCCTTTCGGCTGGCGGTGTGGGAAATATTGCGACAAATTCCTTTCGGTCAAACCATAACCTATGCGGAAATTGCCCGCCAAATCGCCGCCCCCAAGTCGGCGCAGGCCGTAGGTGGAGCGGTGGCTCACAATCCGATCTCTTTAATCATACCTTGCCACCGGGTTGTCGGCACCGGCGGCAGTCTGACCGGTTACGCCGGCGGTTTAGATAAAAAACAATATTTGCTGGCCCTGGAGGGAATCAAACTGAATGAATTGCCCTCCAAACGCAAAGGAGCCCTTTTGCAAAATGAATGAAGATTTAGTTTACGAAATTTTAGCCGTCGTGGAAGAAATCCCCGCTGGCCGCGTCGCCACCTACGGCCAAATTGCCCGCCTAATCGGCCGCGAGAAAAACGCCCGGCTGGTCGGCCAGGTGCTAAGTCGGGCGGAATATTACGGCGACTATCCATGTCATCGAGTGGTAAACCACACCGGCCGGCTGGTGCCTGGCTGGTCGGAGCAGGCCGCCCTGCTACAAGCGGAAGGCGTTGCCCTAAAGGACCCGGAACACGTCGACATCAGGCTTTATCAGTGGGATTGCTAGCAAAGATATTGAGCCAATATTTCAAACCACTCATCTGGCAGAACGAACCATTGACCGTCGCTGTTCTGCCAGCAGGCCACGCCCTGCTCCACCGAACAGCGGCAGGCAATCTCATACTGCAAAAAAGGATATTCCTGATGCTGCATAATCAGAGAGCAATTCTGCCAATCATCTGCGTTTGCAGAATCGGGCATTGCTTGCGGGCTATCGCTATTAAAGGCAGTTAGCAAGACGGCAAGCAAGGCCTCGTCAATCACCAGGGCTTTTTCCTCCTGTTGACAAACAAGCTTAACGGAAGCCACCGTTTCAGTTGAGGGAGCCGCCAGCGATACGCCGTCTTGCTGCCACAGGCGGATGTCCACACCACCAAAATAAAAATTAGCCGGACAGGTATAGAGGAAGAAATGCTCCTCATCACCAGCTATTGCAAAAATTTTCAGGCTGGCCTCCTGCGCCTCAGCGACAGCGTCGCCACAAACGCCGATTTGCTTGCCAAGCCCCGCGGCGGCAGTCCAGGCGCACTTTTTCCCAAGGCAATAATAAGCCTGCTCCGCCGGTTCTGCATTTGGCGCACGCCGATACTGCACATCATCTATGTAAATAATCTCGGAATTATTCGCAAGCGTTTCCAGCTGATAAAAGGGAAAATCCGCTTTCGGCTGGCAGCCGGCCAGTAAGGCTACGGTCAACACGAAAAAAAACAGGCAAAATATCCGGCCTATTTTGTTAGTATTCATCATAATTTACTATTTCCTTTCCGTTGATTTTTTAGCTGTCAAGTGCATACGAAAAAGATGAATGAGAAAAAACCTAATTTCAGCTGCTCAATATTAACTTTTATAAAATATATTTCTAACATAGCCTATTTCAAATAAAAGATATAACAATATATTTATAATTTAATACCAACTATCTTATTCCATAACCATAATAATAAACCTTGGTTGTTAGTAAATAATTCAATAATAATTATTATACAAACCAATAATATTCCCCAAACAAGCGACCATAGTTTAATATGCCGCTTAACTATCTTTTCAGTATTATTCCATATTTCATCTTCATTGAACGCTTGACTAATTTCAATATCAGATAACAAATCATCGTAATTTTTTTTAAGTTCATCATATCCATGTTTAGTTTGCTTTAACTTAAAGCAAATTTCTTTATAACACACTATCAAATATACGAACGAACCTAACACAAATATTTCAATAATATAAATTGTATGTGGCGTAAATATTTCATTCCAATTTTGTTCATCACCAATTCCGGTTAAAACAACTGTAAATAAAAAAACAAACAGTGCAATTAAATTTCTCTTAAATTTTTCAAAAATCTCCAGAGCATAATCACCAAGGTGAGTAACCACATCTTGAATAAATTTTGCAATATCACGCTTAAGATTTATATATTGACTGACATTTTCTCGCAAATATAAATTATAATTTGTTTTTATTGCCTCAAATACCATATCATCAATACAAAATATATGCTCATATTTGCAATGCAAACTGATTAAGTTTCTGGCAAGCAAGGCTTTATCCGTAGGATTACCATCAGTATAAATCCATGAATATATATTTTGCCATTTTTCATCTGCCTCAACTTCGCTTAAAACAATATTACGATTTAATACACGTTGACCATTTATTTGTACATTAAGGTAATCCTCATTAATTGATGCAGATGTGGCAATATAAATTAAGGATAAAACTGTCGCCAACTTATTAAAACGTTTTTTTATATCCTCATTAACTCTTACAATACCTTCTATAATAAAATCATCCGGAATTAATTCTAATATATCCATATTATAAAATGATGCACTGTCTTTACAAGCTGTTAAACGCTGCAACCTGCTAACCTTAGGCTGGAAAACATAATTATCACTAGATTCAAATGCTAGTGTTCTTGTTGAAAAAGAAACATTGCAATCAAATAATTCAAATTTAACCAGGTCTTGATGCTTTAACTTAGAAGCAAACCAAGAAAGTATTTCAAAATCTGAACGCTGTAACAAATCTGTTATAAAAGTAGTAAAATCATATATTGAAAATAAACCACCTGAAATTGATTTATCAATTTGTATTTTAACCTCAATATTATCATCTTCTTCTAAATCTAAATAAGCAATTTTTTCGGAAAATTTCTGATAATCATTTGGTTTATTGGTAATTGTTATTATATCATCACTTTCGGTCGTCAGTTTTATTGTTAGCCTATCCCTTCCAGGCACAAGAGTAAAAATCGTCCTAAATGTAGAAACCGCTGGAAGCATATGAAAAGTAATAGAAAAAGAGGTTTCAACATAATCCAATCGGGTACTGTCAAGATTTTTGCGCAAAATTATCTGCAAATTCTGTAGTTGATGAAGTTATCCAGCAATAGATGTGTTTTCAACTAAAGTAGCCAAATGCTTCATATTCATATATTTTTTATTGCCCCACTGAGTACCGGCTACATGGCGAAGCCTGGCACAAACCAGCATTAAAGCCGAGTTGCTGTCAGGAAAAGTACCAACAACACGAGTTCTACGACGAATTTCTCGATTCAAGCGTTCAATAGCATTGTTAGTGCGAATTCTTGTCCAATGTTCACTTGGAAAATCACAATAAGTCA
>JAETTP010000018.1 GCA_021769035.1 Bacillota bacterium
TTCGATTGATTCCTCAATCATTTCTTTTCAAAGGATTTGCAGGGAAATTTTCATTTCCTTACTCATCTCTTATGCTTGAACTTGGCTGCTCACTATTTAGTTCTCAAAGATCCGTTTCTCTCGCCGCCGTTTGACCAGCGACTTTATTATTTTAACACACTCGCATTCGTTTGTCAATACCCTTTTTTAACTTTTTTCAAATTTTTCCAGCCGGTTTTCTTGGCTACCAGCCCCAACCGCACCGGAAGATTTGTTAAGCAAAAACCCTGTATTAACCCCCGCCAGCGCCTTATCAGAGGCGCGCTCAGCGAGTGCTTATATATAATAACACTTTCCTACCCGTTTGTCAACACCAAAATTAGAAATTTTTCAACTTTTTAACAACTTTTTCACACTCTCACGCCATGCTGTCAATCTTTATTCCCTCCCGCCTCGCCAAAACCTGCAAATTTGCCCATTTTTCCGCTTTTTTGCCGCCACGCCATTTAGTTTTTCAACAACTTAAACACCGAAAGGCAGCCCTGGCCCACGCCAAAGCTGCCCTCCGTCCCATTTCTTCTATTATAATTACTTCACGCTTTCCGCAAAGCGCATTAACAGCATAGCCACCTCGGCCCGGCTTGCCTTATCAGCCGGCCGCAGTCTGCCCTCGTCGCCGTTCAGCAGCCCGGCGCCCACAGCCCACTGCACCGCTTCCTCGGCCCAGTCAGCCACCGCCGCGCTGTCCGCAAAGCCGCTCAAATCGCCGCGCGCGCTCGCGTCCAGTCCCTTAAATTGCGCGTAACGGAACAATATCGCCGCCAGCTGCTCCCGCGTGATATAATCCTCCGGCGCAAACTCCAGCTCATTGTAACCTTTCACCACGCCGTTGGCAGCCGCCCAGGCCACCGCCTCGCTATACCACTGGCCGCCGGCAACGTCACCGAACCCGCCGCCATTCGCCGCCGGCTCTTTCTCCAAACGGTGCAGCATAGTCACAATCATCGCCCGCGTGGTGTCCGCGTTCGGCTCAAAGCCCTTTTCCGTGCCTTTCATCAAGCCGTTATTATACACGTAAGCAATCGCCTCGCTGTACCAGGCGTTATTCTGCACATCGCCAAACACGCCGGCAATCTCCCCTGCCGCCGCTGCCTTATCGCCGCCCGGCTGGTTCGTTTCCGCGCCCGGCTTGGTTTCCGTGCTTTCGGTGCCCGCCGCTGGTTTAGTCACCGGCCTATGGCTGCCGCCGCCACCGGAACTGCCGCCAGTATTACCACCAGGATTATTACCCGGTTCCTCCTGAGCATTGCTAAATACTGCCATAAGCTCCTTGTTTTCCGCTATCTTAAAGCTGAAAACTGCTTCTGTACTTACCAAACTGCCATCGGTCAAATCTTGCCAACCCATAAATAGATAGCCGTTTACCGGAATTGCTTTCACTGTAACCTGAGCATCTGCCTCAAAAATACCGCTGCCCTCAACAGTGCCACCAGCTTCTGTATTAGTGCTTGGCCTTACTGCATAATGAACTTTTTCATCGCTATTGTCAACCGACTCAAAAATTGCGTGCAAAATACAATCCGCCGCTGCCTCAAAGCTATACTCCTGCGCTGTACTCAAAACCTGGTTAATATCTTCCTGCTTCACCCAAGCCACAAAACGTTGCCCAGCGTCAGGCATTGCTTTAACCGTTACCTTTTCCCCCAGTATATAAATGCCTGCACCACTAACTGTGCCACCCACATTATGGCTTAAAGCAACCGCGCAAACCCGGTCCTCTTCTTTCTCCTGCTCAGTTTGAAAAACTGCCTTTAGCTGCACGTCCGCGTCAGCCCGCAGGCTATAAACACTCTGGCTGCTCACAATCCGGCCCTCCGCTTGCCAGTTTGCAAATTTCCAACCATTGTTAGCTTCTGCCCGTACAGTCAAACTATCGCCTTGATTGTAAATGCCGCCGCCGCGCACAGTGCCGCCCTCTGCCGGCTCCGCACTCAAGCGCACGCTATATTTCACCGCCGGCGCAGACGGTGTCGGCTGGTCGGGGTCAGTCACCGGCAGCAGCTCAAACAGGGCCGTCAATGCTCTGTCCGCCGTTGCCTCAAAACTATAATTAGCCTCCTGGCTCACAAAATCAGTCCTGCCAGCTTCCTGCCAGCCCACAAACTTATAGCCCTCATCGGCAACAGCCTGCAAGGCAACCATTTCTCTCTGCTTGTAAGTGCCGCCGCCGTTAGCCGAACCGCCAACACTGGCAGACACCGTCACCCGATATGCAGGTATCACCGGCTCCGGTATTTCGCTGAAGCACGCCGTCAGGCTACGATTAGCGTTGGCTGTAAATGTGTAAACCGCCTCCGTACTCACAATTTGCCCATTAGCCACGTCCTGCCAACCAGCAAACTGATAGCCTCCGCCAGGCGTTGCCGTTAACGTCACCGGTAAGCCCTCGCGATAAGTGCCGCCGCCCTTAGCGCTGCCGCCAGCCTGTGCACCAACGCTCACAGTATAATTATTATATATGGTAAATTTCTTTTGCACAATGCCTGAAGCCCAACTGCGATACCTCTTATTCAATGCCTGAATGCTTATAATGTAATTTCCAGGCTCCAAGGCTCCGGCTCTTGTATAGCTGGTAACATCTCCCACCTGCGCAGTATCCAATCGTGTTTCCGTACCATCAGCCGCCACCTTATACAATGCCAGCTGATAGTAACGCGCGTCCCACTTATCAGCCACCGGCACTGCTTTCCATTTGCAAGTAATTCCGTTGCTGTCGTAGCTAACCGTAAAGCCAGTTGGGGTTGCTGGCTGAGCCGGTTTAGTATAATTAATTTTATTTATACTAAAGGTTTGGTTCGCATTACCATTATATAGGGCGATGTTTGTGTTTGTGCCATTTGCAACCGCAGCTCCCACGGTTTTTGTCGGTATATTTAATGAAAACATATTAAAACCCGGCCGCCAAGGAAAGTTTACGCTTGAAGCCAAGTGGTATTTACCACCGTTAAGCACACCCATAATATACCAACGCTGAGCAAGCGTATTCTTACTACCAGCCCAAGCAACCACCTGCTGCCCCGACTCTGCCACAGCGTCTTTAATTGTTAATCTCCAACTATTATATTCATTTGTGATATTATAATACCCACTACTATTACGTACAAAATGCCATATCTGTTTTGTATCGTTGTTATTATAGGTTTGGGTTGTTTTCACGTCCATATATTTTAAATTATTGGAAGTTTGCAACACATCGTTACTTGCTAAATAGGAAACCTTTTTGCCGTTATAACTTATAGTTGCGTAAAAATCATCACCCAAATTGGTAGGTATATTTTTCGCGTCAACCTTTATAATTTGGAAAGTTTGCGCGTCACTGAAGCCCTCGCCGGCCTTGTAACGGTTATTCCACAGCCAAATATTGCGCCCCTCCAAAGGATTGCCGTCAATGCCCGCGTATATATCCATTACAAAATCCTGACTGCCATTAATTGGCGTAATATAGCATTTCTTTTGGCTGCCGCAGACATACCATTTATGACTAATACTATCATTTGATGGTTCTGGCACCAAGTTTATATTCGTCTGCGCAGCGTATTTACCACCCGCAAAATTTAAACACTGCCCGTCCGCCATATTAATAATATTATAGCTGCCATCGTTTTGAGCAATGAAATACCACAGTTGCCCAAGTTCGCCCTCTTTTTTGCTGCCCAACTGAGCGTTTTGGTTAACATTCTCCACGTACAAACCACTGGCCGGATTGTAAATGTAAGCATAAAAACCGTTGCCAATATCCGACCAATGTAAAGGGTCAACCGGCTTAGGTGCTGGTTCAGGAACTTTATCAAGGTAGATATATCCTTGCGGCATACCTCGATAATCATTAGGAATTACGTGTCCATTATAAATGCCATCTTCTGAAACAACATTGCTATTTTTATCAGTAGGAGTAATTCCACCTTCATTACAAACAATCTTTCCGTTACTTCTCACCGCAGTAACATATGCAACATGCCCATAGCCTGATGGAATTCCCAAGCCAGACGTCCAAACAGCTATGGAGCCTGCTCTCGGAACGGTTCCTGTTGCATAGCCATCTCTTTGAGCACCCGCTAACCAACTGCCGCCATTTCCCCAATTTGGTAGAGAAATGCCATGTTTACTATAAACCTGTTCCCACGCATAGTACGTACATCTAACAGTCGTTACACCACCAATAGTTTGCCATTTACCATAGACATTGGCCCACGCCACCTGCGCCATACTCATCGCCAGCAAAACAGCCAGCAAAAGCACAGCTAAAAACTTTTTCTTCATATTATAACCCTCCTGAAAAAAATCTTAACAGCCAACAGCCCCAAAGGCAGCCTGCTCAAACACGTGGAGGAGATAAAAAGAACACGTGAAGCCGCCTTTGCAAACTGTTTTGGCCGTCAAGATAACAAAAAATGCGCGCGCAGGTACAGTTACCCACACACGCAATAAACCCCTTGTTCAGGAGGGGTCATTCTTCTTAAAGTGCAGCAGCACAACGCAAAATCGGGCTCAAACTCTTGCAGAACGGACAAAATTGTATTATACTATTTAAAGCGGTGCTGCGTCACAAATAAAGCAGTTGTGTATGGATGGCCTATTCATCCTGCATAGGGGCTCTAAGGTATTGGCGTACCAAAGGCCCTGCCGCTACTTTAATTGTTACCTTGCACTTCTATTTTAACTCCAAACCTTGTAGATAGTCAAGCATTATTTTCAGATTAGCCCAAATTTTTCCAAATTTTTTCAAACCCAAAACCAAAAGCGCCCCTACGCTCAAAGGGACGCTTTTTTCATCTAATTTAAAATCCTTTCCCAAGCCCTACGGTTATATAAAATACGCACCACTATCACTTTGGCCTCCTCCTGACGCACCCTATAAAAAATAAGGTAATTCGCCACCGGCAAAACTCTCAATCCCTTAGCTGCCAAATACACGTCGGCAACCAACGCCTGCCGTTCCGGCATAGTTTTAAGCGAATCAAACGCCTTTTGAATTTCACGAATCAATTTCAATGCAGCCGACGCATTATACAGCCTATAAGCAATATAATCGGATATTTCTTCCAAATCCCTTTCCGCAGCCTCCGCAATTTCCACCTCAAACTGTTTCATCGCCAAGCCTGCTTTCAATGCGCCTTAAAACCTCGTCAGCCGGTTTAACCTTACCCAAGGCCACATCCCTAAATCCCTTTTCCAATTCAGCATAAAGCTCAAAACGCCCCACCAGCCTTTCATAAGCCTCAATGCTCATAACCGCCAAATCACCTGCGCCCTCATTAGTAATATAAATCGGCTCATTATATTTATGGCACAACGCCGATATTTCATTGTAATTGCTGCCCAAGTCCGAACTCGGCCTAATCGTTGGCATATAAAACCCCTCCCATATTTCCAATTCAATTTTTCTCCATATCTTTATTATATATTATTTACCCAACAATTACAACCTAATCCTGCAAACTTTCACCACCTGTACGCCCGATAAAGAAAACGCCGCCCGATAGGTAAAGGGCCACGTTTCCGCGGCCCTTTTGTAATAGACTTTGGCAGGCGTCCCAGTTCCCCTGCATCTCTCATATCCTCCAATTTTTCGTTGAAAGACATTGTCCTGCCAGCGGCGTGTGGTCGGGACGAAATTTACCACCTCAAAGCCTATCCATATCCTATTAACATTATAACAAATTTATTCATGTTTGTAAAGAATTTTCTTGTTTCTTAAAAGTCGATTATATTCCTTTTTTCGAACCTTTATAAAAGTAATCACAGAGTTTTTTAAATCCACAGCCTCAGATACAGCAATCAATCTAAGCGCCAAACGAAAACACTCCGATTTTTCGATATCAAAAAACTCTTTCAACACCATTGCCGTAGCCGGTCTTTCATCTTGAAGTATATAATCAGGATTTGCAACAATTTCTGAAATATAACAGCCAAAACTTCTGTAAACTCCAGGGTGCCTTGCCTCAATATGCTGAATTCGCTCATCTGTAATAACAACATCTTCTGTCGCAATATCTCCAGCAACACAGCTATATATTTCTCTAGCAAGTTTACCAATATAATACAAGGCTGAAACCTCATTTACACTTTTCTATTTCAACTCCTAGTATATCATCAATAATAACCATTGTCAAAACATTTATTAAAAGTTTCACCACCTGTACGCCCGATAAATAAACGTCGCAATCTGGCCGCGGGTGCAGATTGCCTGCGGCTCAAATGCCGCCGCCGTCGCCCCAGTGGTGATTTTTTTCTCCACCGCCCAGGCCACGGCCGGAGCCAACGCCTGCGACACATCAGCAAAGGCGCAGTCCTGCCCTGCCTGCGGTCTGCCGGCCAACACCCACAGATAGTAAACCACCTCGCCGCGGCTGCAAGGCTTATCCCCCTCAAAGTAGGGGCCTGCAACCAATCCCTCGGCCCCGGCCCAAAGGGCCGCCGTCTGGTAAAACTTGCCGTCCAAATCAACAAAAGATTCCACCGCGTCCACCAACGGGCTGCCGTTGGCCCGCCAAAGCATCGTCAAAATCTCGCCGCGGGTGCAGGTTGCGTTGGGCGCAAAACTGCGGTCGGAAACCCCGCTGGCTATCCCGGCCGAAACCACCCACCGCACCGCGCCGGCAAAGTAGTCGTTGCCGCGCACATCGTAAAAATTGCGCGGTGCGCCAAAAAAGTCCACGGTGTAGCTCAGGCTGGCCGCCTGGCCGCTCTGGTTCCGCAACCCGCTAATCTCCACCTGATACGCCCCGTCATATAAACCAATCCCCTCCGGCCGAAAGACAATACAATTATTCAGGCCGTAGCTGTGCGTGCTCACATTAAAGTAGGTGCCGCTGTCAGAAAGCTGATAGGTCTTGCCGCCAAAGCTCCAGCTGCGCCCGTCGGCCGCACGGGTCAGCTTAACCCTAACCGCAGCCGCTTCAGGCTGCTGATATTTATCAGGATTAACGGTTACGCTCCAAGGCGCATTCTTAGCAAACACCTCCGCCGGAAAATTGCCGGAGGCCGGCCAGGCCACAAAATCATAATCCACCGCGCCGCCGCTCTTATCCAGCACCCACTCCACCGAGCAGGGGTTGTAGCTGTCCGTTCCCGCCGAGTAGCCAAATCCCACCTTGCCCATCGCCGGGTTCAGCTGCCAACGCCGGTGCCCCAGGTCGGCCAGGTTCTTATTCCCAGGGTCGTCCAGCCAAAAATCAATCGCCACCAGCAAATCAGTCGCCCGATAAAGGTTGCTCTTCGCCGCTCCCTCGCTGCCCAGGGCGTAAAAATCCGCGCTCATATCCGCCGGCTTCTCCGGCTCATGCGCCTTGCCACTGCCGCTGGCATAATTGGTGGCCGTCATCAGCACCGCCGCGTGCTGGGCCTTGCGGCACAGCTCCTCGTCCAGGCTCACCGACGGCAAGCCGGCAATCCGCCGTAGCGCATTAAACCGCGCCAACGCCGCCTGTTTAAGCGCCGGGCTCAGGTCGCCCGCCACATATGGTGCAGTATATACCGGCTGGCTGGCAAAAACAGCCTTTCCGCCCAAATTAGTTTGAGCGTTATCCAACAGCCGCCGAATTTCCAGCTTGCCCAACTGCGGCAGGTCAAGCTGGCCGCTCTGCCCGGCAGGCTCGGCCGCCCAAGCGCCGCCGGCCCAAGCCAGGCAAAAGGCCAGCAGCAAAAACAGCGTTCCCAATCGTTTCTTCATTGTATACTGTTTCTTCATTGTATCCTCCCCCAGTTCTCTTCTTTAATATGAGCAGAGCCGCTTTCCCAAACAAAGCGGCTCTGCATCAATGCTTAAAAATCAGCAATTTCGTCCTTATTGTAATCCAAAAGCTCAAAAACGTAAAGCTGACTGATCGTATCGCTAACCTCGTCAACGGTAATACTATCCCGACTGAAGTAATCCATACGCACCAGCACGCCGGCTGAATCCAGCCAGTAATCAACGTAGTTTTCCAACATCAGGCCGTCCGCCCCGTCCTTACTGCGGCTTTTGTTGGCCCGACTAATATATTTTTCGTTCTTATGCACGCGCCAGCCCTGCCAATCCGGGTGGTTCTCGTCGGTCAGGGCTTCCACCTCACCCACGTAGCCGGATTTCAGACCAGCCTTGAAAAAGAACGAAAGCAAATCAGGAAAATCACCAATCTTGCCGGCGTATTCCTCGTCCTCCGCGCCGGTTTCCAGGTCGTATTTATGCGCGTCAATCACCTTGTAGGGCGGCTCAATCAAAAGCTCGGTCGGCAAATAACGCTTCTCCACCACAAAGTTAAAAGTACGCACATCAATCCGATAACGGTAATCGTAGCTGTAAGCCGCATCATATCCCTGCACCAACCCCTGCTCGGCCTGGGTTCGGGTGGTCATCACCAGGTGACCGTTCTGCACCGCGCTCAGGGCCTCCACCCCAGCGTTAATCTGCTTAATCTCCTCGTCATAATCACCGCAACCGGCCAGCAGGCCTGCGCAGGCCAACAGCAGGCCCAGGGCGGCCAACGCTTTCAATTTAAGCTTTCGCATCGCTGGCCTCATTTCCCGGCTCGTCAAATTCGCCGTAGGCAACATGCTTGTGGGTCAGCAAATCCGCCGCCAAGTCAGCGTAAGCGTCCGCGTCAAGGGCTTCCCCATCATCCTCCGGGTTGTCCGGCAAATCCGCCTCGTCCGCGCCAAACGGCCGGGTAAAATCATGTGGCAAAAAGTCGTTGGTCGGCTCGTCGTAATCACTGCCATATAAATCCGCACGGTTGTTCAGCAAGCCCAGCTCCTCCGCCCGGCCATGCAGATAAATCTGCTCGTTAGCCGCCACGCCGGTGCCGGCCGGAATCAGTTTACCAATAATCACGTTTTCTTTCAGGCCCAGCAGCGGGTCCTGCTTGCCCTTAATGGCCGCGTCGGTCAAAACGCGGGTGGTTTCCTGGAAAGAAGCTGCGGAAAGGAAAGAGTCCGTCGCCAACGAAGCCTTAGTAATACCCAGCAGCACGTCAGAAGCCACAGCCTTCTCCAGGCCGGCTGCCTCGGCCTGCGCATTGGCCGCCGCAAACTCAAATTTATCCACGTAAACGCCCGGCAGCAGGCTGGTGTCGCCGGCGTCCTCAATCTTCACCTTTCTCAACATCTGGCGCACAATAACCTCAATATGCTTGTCGTTAATATCCACGCCCTGCATTTTGTAAACCTCTTTCACACCCTGCAAAAGATAAAGCTGCACGCCGTTCACGCCTTTGGTTTCCAAAAGCTCGTTGGGGTATATGGAGCCCTCGGTAATCTGGTCGCCGGCCTCCAAAAGCTGGCCGTCCTTCACGCACGACCTGGAGGCGTAGGGCAACAGATATTCCGCCAGTGTTTCATTGGTTTCGGGGTTGACAATCCGCACCCATTTATTGATGATCTTGGAGTCCCCGCTATCGTCTTCAGTTTCAAACAACTGCACCCGGCCGGATTCCTTAGCAATCAAGCACTGGCCTTTCGGGCGGCGGGCCTCAAAAATTTCCTCCACACGCGGCAAACCTTGGGTAATATCGCCGCCGGCAATGCCGCCGGTGTGGAAGGTGCGCATAGTCAGCTGGGTGCCGGGCTCGCCGATAGACTGCGCGGCAATGGTGCCCACAGCCTCGCCGATATTAACATGGCCGCCGGTGGCCAAATCCAGACCGTAGCATTTGCTGCAAACGCCGTGGGGAGTTTTGCAGGTCAAAACGGAACGGATATTCACCTGCCGCTCCGCCTCCGGCAGAGTGTTCAGATAAGCGACAATCTTTTCCGCCAAATCGGTATTCACCAGCGTATCGCGAGCGGCAATCAGTTCGCCGGTTTCCTTATTCACAATATCCTGATTCAGGTAACGGCCCTCAATGCGCTCGGTCAGCTCTTCAATACCTTTAATTTCCTTAACCCAAATGCCCTCGGTGTCGCCGCAATCGTGCTCGCGCACAATCACGTCCTGGGCCACGTCAACCAAGCGACGGGTCAGATAACCAGAGTCCGCCGTGCGCAGGGCCGTGTCAGCCAGGCCCTTGCGCGCGCCGTGCGCGGAGATGAAAAATTCCAGTACGCTCAAGCCCTCACGGAAATTCGCCTTAATCGGCAAGTCGATAATCCGGCCGGTCGGGTCGGCCATCAAGCCGCGCAGGCCGGCCAGCTGCCGAATCTGCTTCTCGTCGCCGCGGGCGCCGGAGTTTGCCATCATAAAGATCGGATTAAAGGGGTCCAGATTATCCATCAGGTGTTCGGTCACATCGTCGGTAGCTTTCTTCCAAATATTGATTACCATGTTATAACGTTCCTCGTCGGTAATCAAGCCCATTTCAAACTGCTCTTCAATTTCCAGAACCTCAGCCTCAGCGTTGGCCATAATCTCAGCCTTTTCCGGCGGGATCAAAATATCGCCCACGCCGACGGTGATACCGGCCTGCGTCGAATATTTGTAGCCCACGGCCTTAATACCATCCAAAAATTCGGCGGTGCGGCTAATGCCCTCGCGGCGATAGCAGCGGTCAACCATCTGGCCCAACATTTTCTTGCCGCACTCCAGGTTATAGAAGCCCATCTTGCGCGACAGCGGAATTTCATAGTTAAATATCAAACGGCCCAGGCTGGTCTGCAAGCGCTTAAAGTTGCCGTTTTCGTCCTTGGGGAAAGGGATTTCTGTGTCCTTGTCAATCCACATCGTATCCCATTCCGCCGGTTTTGGCACTTCAATCCAGTCGTGAATATCCAAATCGCCGTTCAAATAAGCCCGATACGCTTCGTCCAAGCCGGTGTAATGATGCACCTTTTCCGGGTCGCAAACGTTAGTCTTGCGAATAATCGTCAAATAGTAGGAACCCAAAACCATATCCTGCGTAGGCGAGGCCACCGGGTGGCCGTCTTTCGGGTTCAAAATATTGTTGGAGGACAACATCAACAGCCGGGCCTCCGTTTGGGCCTCAGCCGAAAGCGGCACGTGCACCGCCATCTGGTCGCCGTCAAAGTCGGCGTTGTAAGCCGTACAAACCAGCGGGTGAATTTTCAGGGCTCGGCCCTCCACCAAAATCGGCTCAAAGGCCTGAATACCCAGCCTGTGCAGCGTGGGCGCCCGGTTCAGCAGCACGGGATGCTCGCGGATAACGTCCTCCAGCACATCCCAAACCTCCGGCCGCACGCGCTCCACCATGCGCTTCGCGCTCTTGATGTTATGCGCCATGCCGTCATGCACCAGCCGCTTCATCACAAACGGCTTGAAAAGCTCCAGGGCCATCTCCTTGGGCAGGCCGCACTGGTGCATTTTCAGCTCCGGCCCTACCACGATAACGGAACGGCCGGAGTAGTCGACACGTTTGCCCAGCAGGTTCTGGCGGAAGCGGCCCTGCTTGCCTTTCAGCAAGTCGGAAAGCGATTTCAGCGGCCGGTTGCCGGGGCCCACCACCGGGCGGCCACGGCGGCCGTTGTCAATCAGCGCGTCCACCGCCTCCTGCAACATGCGCTTCTCATTGCGCACAATAATATCCGGCGCGCCCAAATCCAGCAGGCGGTGCAGGCGGTTGTTGCGGTTAATCACCCGGCGGTAGAGGTCGTTCAAATCGCTGGTGGCAAAACGGCCGCCGTCCAGCTGCACCATGGGCCGCAGCTCCGGCGGGATAACCGGCACCACGTCCAAAATCATCCATTCCGGTCGGTTGCCGCTCTGCAAAAAGGCCTCCACAACCTCCAGCCGGCGGATTGCTTTCTGCTTGCGCTGGCCGGCCACGTCCTTCAACTCGGAGCGCAGTTCGGCCCGCAGCTCCTCCAAATCAATCTTCTGCAAAAGCTCCTTAATGCTCTCCGCGCCCATGCCCGCCCGGAAGCCGTTGCCCCAGCGGTCGCGCGCCTCGCGATATTCCTGCTCGGAAAGCACCTGATTGGCCTCCAGGTCGGTGTCGCCCGGGTCCAGCACAATATAGGAAATAAAGTAAAGCACCTTTTCCAGCACCTTCGGCGGGATATTCAGCACCAGGCCCATCCGGCTGGGAATCCCCTTAAAATACCAAATATGGCTAACCGGCGCGGCCAGCTGAATATGCCCCATGCGTTCGCGGCGCACGCGGGAGCGCGTAACCTCCACACCGCAACGGTCGCAGACCACGCCCTTGTAACGGATCCGTTTATATTTGCCGCAGTGGCACTCCCAGTCCTTGGTCGGCCCAAAAATCCGCTCGCAAAACAAGCCGTCCCGCTCCGGTTTCAGGGTGCGGTAGTTGATAGTTTCCGGCTTCTTCACCTCGCCGTAGGACCATTCCAAAATCTGCTCCGGCGAGGCCATCTTTATCTGCATTCTGTCAAAGCGTCTGGCGTCCAGCCCTTGCACGGCCACATTTTTCTCTTCCACCAAAAGCTCTCCTCCTCTCAAATCCACTCGCGGTTTTCATCACTCGCGAATGCTCGCAGTCTTAGTCATCCAAATCCAACGAGTAATCATCAGGGTCGCGCAAAGCGTCCAAATCGTCCAAATTGGTGGCGGTGCTCAAATCGTCCACCTTAAACTGAACCATTTCGCGCTCCAGCTCAGCAATATCATTGGCTGTTGGCAGCCTATCCAAATCGACTTCCTCATCGTAATCGTCGTCCATATCATCAGGGTCGTCAGAGAAGTCCTCGTCCTCTTCATAGTCGTCGCCCTCCGGCCGGCCCAAGCCGTCGCCCTGGCCGATGTCCAAATCCAGCTCGCGGGCGGTTTCAGCCACGTTTTCGTTATATTCGTCCTCTTCCCGAATATCGATAATTTCATTGTTTTTATCGAGAATATCCACACTCAGGCACAAGCTTTGCAATTCCCGAATCAACACCTTAAAGGATTCCGGGATGCCGGGCTCCGGCACATTTTCGCCTTTCACAATCGCCTCGTAGGTGCGCACGCGCCCGGTTATATCGTCCGATTTCACGGTCAAAATTTCCTGCAAGGTATAGGCCGCGCCGTAGGCCTCCAGGGCCCAAACCTCCATCTCGCCAAAACGCTGGCCGCCAAACTGAGCCTTGCCACCCAACGGCTGCTGCGTCACCAGGGAGTAGGGGCCGGTGCTGCGGGCATGGATCTTATCATCAACCAAATGGTGCAGCTTCAAATAGTACATATAGCCAACCGTCACCGGGCTGTCAAAGGGCTCGCCGGTGCGGCCGTCATACAAAATGGTCTTAGCGTCCTCACGCATGCCGGCTTCCGCCAAAATCTCTGCAATATCGTTATCATTGGCGCCGTCAAACACCGGCGTCGCCACCCGCAGGCCCAACCGCTTGGCAGCCATGCCCAAGTGCGTTTCCAAAATCTGGCCGATGTTCATACGCGAGGGCACGCCCAACGGGTTCAACACAATCTGCACCGGGGTGCCGTCCGGCAGGAACGGCATATCCTCCTGCGGCAGCACACGGGAAACCACGCCCTTGTTACCATGGCGGCCGGCCATCTTATCGCCAACGGAAATTTTGCGCTTCTGGGCGATGTAAATACGCACCAGATGATGCACGCCCGGCGGCAGTTCGTCGCCGCGGGCCGCGTCAAAGGTTTTCACATCCACAATCATGCCGGCCTCGCCGTGGGGCACGCGCAAAGAGGTATCGCGCACCTCGCGCGCCTTTTCGCCAAAGATAGCGCGCAACAGGCGTTCCTCGGCGGTCAGCTCTGTTTCGCCTTTGGGCGTCACTTTGCCCACCAGAATATCGCCGGGCCGCACCTCCGCGCCGATGCGGATAATGCCGTTTTCGTCCAAATCTTTCAGTATATCGTCGCCCACGTTGGGGATTTCTCGGGTAATCTCCTCCGGCCCCAGCTTGGTATCGCGGGCGTCGCATTCGTATTCTTCAATATGAATAGAGGTGTAAATATCGTTCTTCACCAGCTCCTCGCTGAGCAGAACCGCGTCCTCGTAGTTATAGCCCTCCCAGGTCATAAAAGCCACCAAGGCGTTACGGCCCAAGGAAAGCTCGCCGTGGTCGGTGGAGGGGCCGTCGGCAATCGGCTCGCCGGCATGCACTCTCTGGCCCACCTGCACAATCGGCTTTTGGTTCACGCAGGTGCCCTGGTTGGAGCGTTTGAACTTTTGCAGGTGATGAACCTCCAGCTCGCCGTCGTCGGTGCGCAACACAATCTCGTCGCCGCACACCCGGCTGATAACACCGTCGGCGCGGGCAATCTCGCACACGCCGGAATCCAGGCCGGCCTTAATCTCCATGCCAGTGCCCACAAAGGGGGCCTCCGTCACCAGCAAAGGCACAGCTTGCCGCTGCATATTGGCACCCATCAAAGCGCGGTTAGCGTCGTCGTGCTCCAGGAAAGGAATCAACGCCGTCGCCACAGAAATCAGCTGCTGGGCGCTCACATCCATATAGGTAATATCCTCGGCCGCCGCCACAAAAATATCGTTAGCGTGACGGGCGTTCACACGCGGGCTGATAAAGTAACCGTTCTCGTCCACCGGCTCGTTAGCCTGGGCAATAACATGCTTATCCTCCTCGTCGGCCACCAGATAGTCAATTTCGTCCAGCACCCGGCAATTTTCCACCCGGCGATAGGGCGTTTCAATAAAGCCATATTCATTAATACGGGCATAAATAGCCAAGGAGCCAATCAGGCCGATGTTCGGGCCCTCAGGCGTTTCAATCGGGCACATACGACCATAGTGGCTGTGGTGCACGTCGCGCACCTCAAAACCGGCCCGGTCACGGGAAAGGCCGCCGGGCCCCAGGGCGGAAAGACGGCGTTTGTGGGTCAGCTCCGCCAGCGGGTTGTTCTGATCCATAAACTGGGAGAGCTGGGAGGAACCGAAAAATTCCTTGATGGCAGCCTGCACCGGCCGAATGTTCACCAGCATTTGCGGGGTGATGGACTCGGTGTCCTGAATGGTCATGCGCTCTTTCACCACACGCTCCATGCGGGCCAGGCCAATGCGGAACTGGTTTTGCAGCAGCTCGCCCACGCTACGCAAGCGGCGATTGCCCAAATGGTCAATATCATCCGGCTCATGCTTGCCGTCCATAACCTCCAAAAAGTAACGCAAAAAGCTGACAATATCAATCTGAGTCAGGTGGCGGATATAACGGCCGGCCAGGCGGGGATTAGCCAGCTCCCCCTCGATATAAGCCTGAGCCTCATCGCTCCAAACCAGGCCGTCCTCCCGCTGAAAACGGCCAATGCCGTTTTGCAGCTTCTTCTGCACCTTGTAGCGGCCCACGTTGCCCAAATCATAGCGTTTGTGGTCAAAAAAGAAGCCGTAAAGCAAGGAGCGGGCGGAATCCACCGTGGGCGGCTCGCCGGGGCGCAGGAGGCGGTAAACCTCCAGCAAGGCCTGGTCCACACTCTCAGCCTGGTTTTTTTCGTTTTTTTCCAGGGTTTTGGCAATCGCCTCATGCCCGTCAAAAAGCGCCAAAATCTCCTCGTTAGTTTCATAACCCAAGGCGCGGATTAAAATAGTGGCCGGGAATTTGCGCATCCGATCAATGCGCACAAACACGCAACCGCTGGCGTCGCTTTCAAATTCCAGCCAAGCGCCGCGGTTAGGAATCAGGGTGGAGTTAAACAGCTTCACACCGTTCAAATCCATTTCGGAGCTGAAATAAGCGCCGGGGGAGCGCACCAACTGGCTAACCACCACGCGCTTAGCGCCATTGATGATGAAAGTGCCGTTTTCCGTCATCAATGGGAAATCCCCCATGAAGACCTCCTGCTCCTTCAACTCGCCGGTTTCCTTGTTAATCAGGCGCACGCCCACTTTAAGCGGTGCGGCAAAGCTCACGTCCCTTTCCTCGCACTCGTCCAGCTCATATTTCGGCTTACCCAGAGAATAGCCCACATATTCCAAAACCAGGCTGCCGGTAAAATCCTGGATTGGGACAACATCCTCAAAAATCTCATGCAGGCCTTGCTTCAAAAACCATCCATAGGAATCCCTCTGCACATCAATCAGATTAGGCATCTGCATAATCTGCTGATTTCTGGCGTAGCTTCTTCGCTCACGAATAGTGCTGGTTGTTTCCAAATTTGTCACCCCTCAAAAAAATTACATTCAACGAGTTGTCCGCTAACAACCACAACCTGGCAAATTGCCGAAACAACAACAAGAAAAAACTGGTGCAACGATTACCTCGCCCACCCATTTTGCCGCATCCTGCTTCATCTTAAATTTGCCAAAAACTTTGCTGTTAATTGTGATTACCCCTATCGGTAAATCTTTTAATTGTTCACCCTAAATTTATCTTGCAACGCCGCTTCAAAACGAGGCGGCTCTATATCAAAATATCGCCCCACGGGCTGCTTCTCGCTATCCCAAACAGCCGCTTCCTAACCCGGCTGACACTTCAAGCAATTATAACAGTAATCTATTATAGCATTTTATACGCCGTCAGTCAATATTCTCCAGCAATTTTTTTACGATTAAAAGTATATTTTTTTAAATTATGGGCAGGCAAACGGGAAATTAAACCCAATTTTACAAAATATTTGCCTAAAAAGTTCCCGCCAAAATTTTACCAACCTACAAAAAAGATTGATTTTTTGCCGCCAATAAGCTACAATATAAGCACAGCCCAAACCCAAGGAGGTCTATCATGCCAGGCAGTGAGTTAATTGTGCACCAAATTGCGCCGGTTTTTGCCGCCGACAGCCGCGTGCTGCTGCTGGGCAGCCTGCCGTCGCCCAAATCCCGGGCGCAGGGCTTTTACTACGGCCACCCGCAAAACCGCTTTTGGCCCACCCTGGCGGCCGTGCTGGGCGTGCCGCCACCGGAGCCTGCGGACATTGAGGCCAAGCGCCGCCTGCTGCTGGAACACCGCCTGGCCCTTTGGGACGTGCTGGCCAGCTGCCTGATAACCGGCGCAGCCGATAGCTCCATCAGCCAACCCCAGCCCAACGACATCGCTAACCTGCTGCGGCAAACCCAAATTCAGGCCGTGTTCTGCACCGGGGCCAAAGCGCACAGCCTGTATCAAAAGCTGTGCCTGCCGCAAACCGGGCTGCCCGCCCATAAGCTGCCCTCAACCAGCCCGGCCAACAGGCGCTGCTCAAATCAACAACTAATCGAGGAATATCAAAAAATCTTATCTTATTTAATATCTTAAACAGTAAGATGTATTTACTAATCGAGGAATATAAAAAAATCTTATCATATTTAAATTAGTGTATAGCAAAGGAGAATTTATGTTAAAAATCAAAAAATTGCAGCCCACGCTGCTTCTCATCATCGCTCTAGCCCTGCTGCTGGCCGTGCCCGGTCGGGCCCAGGCCTATATGCTCTACGAAAATCCGCAGCGGATTATTCTGAACACGCCGGCCAACAACTACACCACAGCCAATGCCAACGTCAGCATTTTGGGGGCCTGCGACTGGACGCAGCCGCTTTATATGAACGGCCAGCCGGTCAGCTGCACGGAGCACGGCTTTTTCGCCGTTTACGTTAGCCTCCAGCCAGGAGAGAACACTTTCAATTTCAGTCAACCAAACGGCAACACCAAAAGTATCACTATCAAACGCCAGGGCAGCAGCTCCGGCGGCGGCTCCGGCGGATCGTTCAACTGGGAGCGCGTCACCTGGTACGAAACACCGCTTTGGGGCACGGTAAAAAGCAACAACATCACTCACCGCCGCCAGGCGGACAGCTCCCAAAGCCTGCTAAACGCCCTGGCAAAAGGAACCACCAGCCGGATTATCGGCGAATACGGCAGCTACTATTGCCTGGCCGACCGCACCTTTATCTACAAAAACAACGTCAATCTGATTGCGCAGCCGGCGGCCAACCAAATCACCAGCATCACCATCACGCCACGCACCGCCCAAAACTGCACGGAGGTCAACTTCAAAGCGGCGGTCAACGCGCTCTACAAAATCGAATCCGAGCAGGGCCAGCTGCGTTTCACCCTGTACGACACCAGCAATGCCTGCCAGCCAGTTTGGGCCGATAACCCGCTGTTCAGCGACATTCAGATAAACGACCTATCGGACGCGGGCGCGGTGCAGTACGTTTTCAACATCAAGCCGGATACCTTTGTCAACGGCTACTACGTGGAGTTCCGGGAGGGCTACATAGTTCTGGGCCTTAAGCAGCCGCCCCAGCTGACCGGGACTGATTTGCAGGGCGCGGTTATCCTGCTGGACGCGGGCCACGGCGGCGCCGACGGTGGAGCCAGCGGCCCGCCCGGCTCCGCCGGCCCTCTGGAAAAGAACATCAACCTGGTGATTACCAATTACGCCAAAGCGTATCTGGAGAACCGCGGCGCAACCGTGATTATGACCCGCACTGACGACAGCGAGCTCAGCCTGTCCGCCCGCGTCAGCCTCATTTTGGAGCACAAGCCGGACCTCTCCATCTCTATCCACACCAATTCCATTGCCGAAACGGCGGATTACACCAGTATCAAAGGCCTACGCAGCTACTACACCTACGGCACTGCTAAATCCGCGGTGGATTTCATCACCCAAAGGGTCAGCCAGTATGCCGGCATAAACCAAACCACGCCGCAGGTTTCCAACCTGGCCCTCACCCGGATTGAAAACACCCCGGCCCTGCTGCTGGAAAACGCCTTTATCAGCAGCCCCAGCGATTATGAAATGATGATTCAAAGCGAATATCAGCAACGCTTCGGCGAGGCTGTGGGCCAGGCGGCCGCGGAATATATCCTCAGCATTGCCCGGCCCGACGGCGGCGCCTACACCGTCAGCACCATGAGCCAAGCCACCGCCAGCGACCCCGCCAATCGCCCAATCACCGTTTATCTGGACGGCCAACCCCTCAGCTTCGACGTTGAGCCAATGCTGCAAAACGACAGCACCCTGGTGCCCTTGCGCGTCATCTTCGAGGCCCTGCAAGCCAGCGTCAGCTGGAACAACCAAACCAAGGACCTCACCGCGCGCCACCCGGCCACCGACACCAACATTTACCTGGCTTTGGGCTCGCCGCAAATGGAAATCACCCAGGCCGGCCAAACCCGCAGCGTCACCCTAGCCACCCCGGCGGCCATTGTAAACGGCCGGGTTCTGGTGCCTCTGCGCGCCATCTCCGAGGGCTTCGGCTGCTCCGTCAGCTGGGAGACGGAAAGCCGCTCCGTGGTTATCCGAACGATTGAAGATTAATAATGAAGACGAAAAGCTGGTATTATTTTCCCCAAAAAAGCTTGACTATCCCCCAACAAAGTATTACAATGAATATAATATTTTGCGGCCTGTCCGCAGCTTGCCAAAGCGGACGGGTTAGTATCAAAACAAAAGGGGGAAACCCAAAATGAGTGAAAAACAAACCTGGCCCAAAATGCAGAAGATGAAAGAGGCTGGCGAGCGTATTTCTATGCTCACCGCCTATGATTACTCCAGCGCCTCTATGGCGGAAAAAGCCGGCGTGGATATTCTGCTGGTTGGCGATTCTCTCTCCAATGTGATCCAAGGCAACGACACCACCCTGCCCGCCACTGTGGACGAGATGATTTACCACACCAAGGCCGTGCGCCGCGGCGCACCCAACACCTGCATAATCTGCGATATGCCGTTCGGCAGCTATGAAATCTCCGTTGAGGAGGGCGTGCGCAACGCAGTGCGGATCATCAAGGAAACCGGCTGCGACGGTGTGAAGCTGGAGGGCGGGGCCGAGCGGGCGGAGCTGATTAAGGCGATCACCCAGGCCTCCGTGCCGGTTATGGCCCACATCGGCATGACCCCGCAGAAGATTGCCCAAATGGGCAGCTTTGGCGTGCAGGGCAAGAGCGTGGAGGCCGCCCAACGCCTGCTGAACGACGCCAAAGCTCTGGAGGCCGCCGGCGCTGTGCAGGTGCTGATGGAATGTGTGCCCAGCCCGCTGGCCGCCAAAATCACCGAAAGCCTCACTGTGCCCACCATCGGCATTGGCGCAGGCAACGGCTGTACCGGCCAGGTGCTGGTCTGGTACGATATGGCCGGAATGTATGACAAGTTTACGCCCAAATTTGTCAAAAAATATATTGAGGCCGGCGCCCTAATCACTCAGGCTATGGCCGACTATGTGAAAGAGGTTAAGGAGGGCACTTTCCCTGACGAAGCCCACTCCTTTGGCCTAAAAAACGCCGAGGAAATTCTGCCCCGGCTCTACTAGGTTTTAAGCAACTTCAAAGCCCCTGCGTTAATTTGCAGGGGCTTTTTGCTATTGACAAAACGCTCACGCTAATATATAATATAATAAAAGGCACCGCAAGTAAGCGGTTAGCCCTTAATCTCAGTTTATATTTGATAAACCGCTACTAATGGCCGTTAGTGGCGGTTTCCTCTATGTTTTTTGAGCTTTATGCTGATTACGACATGGAAATGCCATAAATCAAAGCTAATACGCATAGGCCTCACCTCCTTTACAAGAGGTTTGGCTAACCGTTAAGTGAGCAGTTAGCGATTGCCAAGTCCTGCGAAGCTGGACGCGGGCAAAGCTTAGTGCGAACAAATACCGCAGGTGCAAAAAGGATTGTACGAAAACAAAACTTTGTCCCTGCGGTGCCTACCGTTTTGTTACGATGCCTTTTTAATTATACAAACTACTGACTGTCTTGTCAAGCATTACAGTCAGTTTCTTTTTAATTATCAATAATAAACGTACAATCTAATAATTTTATAAAATTAATAAACGCATCTAGCTGTTTGCTATTTAAACGTCTTGACAAAAGCAGCAAGTCATTTTCAATATCTAATTTGCTTCTGCCTATATTAAAGAATTCGGCGGGTGTAATGCCTAGATATTCGCAAATATAGAAAAAATTTCTCATTGACGGTAAACTTTTTCTATTTTCAATGCTATTTATGTAATTAACGCTTTGGCCGATTGACAAACTCATTTCACGTGCAGAAACGTTTTTAGCAATACGCAGTTCCGCCAGCCTTTTGGCAAAACTTTCTTCTTTCATTGCAACATCTCCTCCTATTGTTTTAATTATACACTATAATATTAACAAAATAAACTACCAAAATGGTCGTGACAAAAAAGCTGAAAAATAATTGCAATCCGAAAAAAAATGTGTTAGAATAAACATAAAGCAGGTGATTATTTGGACACTAAGGAAAAACGCTGGCAACGATATTTGGCTCAAATCAAAGCATTTCGGTTGATGGACGACGATTTTATGACCAAATGCTTTGAAGATAACACGGAATGTGTAGAATTAATGCTGCAAATCATTCTCAATAAGCCAGACTTAAAAGTTACCGAAGCCAAAACACAGGTCTTTGTGTTAAACCTCAAAAATCGCTCCGTGCGCCTGGACGTTTTAGCCACTGACAGCCACGGCCGCAAATATAATATAGAAATTCAGCGCGCCAACAGCGGCGCAGGCTTCAAACGGGCCAGATACAACAGCAGTATGATTGATGTAAATATGCTGCAAAAAAATCAGGATTTTGCCAACCTACCGGAAACCTATGTAATATTTATCACGGAACAAGATGTAATTGGCAAAGGCCTGCCGTTATACAGAATAGAGCGTTGTAATCTGGACACCCAAGAAATAATTGATGACGGAGAACATATACTATACGTAAACGGCGCTTGTCAAAATAATACGCCACTGGGTAAGCTAATGCAAGATATGGCTAATAATGACCCAACAACTATGAATTACAGCCTTTTGGCTAAATGCGTTGATTATTACAAAAACAGCAAGGAGGGAAACGAAACTATGTGCAAAGCGATGGAGGACCTCTGGAATGAGGCTGCCAACGAGGGCAAAAAAGAAGGCTTAAAAGAAGGCAAAAAAGAAAGCCAAAAAGAAACTGCTTTTCGTATGTTAGCTGCCGGAACTTTAACTTTGGAACAAATTGCGGAGTTTTCCGGCCTGACAATAGAAGAAGTTAAGCAAATCCAAAAGGAAAAATCCGCCTAAACATTATAAATAAAAAACTACGCTTCAGCTAAGCAGTTGAAGCGTAGTTTTTGCTTAAAATCAAATTTTCTCTCAGAGATAATCCAAATTATTTTGAAAATAACTCCATAACCATTTTTGAAATAATTTTTGCGTCTACACCATCTTTTGCACTGCAAAGTATTTTTGTAACCTTTTCTATAAACTTATTGTCTAATGCAGCTTCCACTATTTCCCTTGCCCAAGCAATATCCTTGATTGATTTTTTACCCAAAGCAATCTGTTCAAAAATAAAAATTGAACTCTCGCCCAAAGCTGCAATCATACATCCTGCCACAATCGCATTAACAGCACTAGCAGCCAATCCTACACCTGGAATAGCTTTTATTGCCCCTATTGCAGCTTTAGCCGCAAGACCAACTGCACCATATGTTACAAGCATTTCTATAAATTTCTTAAATTCATCATTCTTATTTATACCATAAATTGTAGCCAGGCTATTTAATAAAACAACCTCAACCGGCACTAAAATTGCAGCATCAGCAAATGGTATAGGCACAGCACCAATCACAGCTCCAGCTGTCACGGCAGTTCCAACAACCCCTTGAGCAATAACTCTTTTTCGTGTAAGCTTAATTGCTGCCATTTTAGCCTGTGCCGCTTGTAAACCCTGCGGCATAAGCTCATTTGTAGCGTCAATTAGTTCTGTTATATCATATGGCGAAGTATAAATGTTATCATCAAATTTAATTATTTCAGTCACCACAGAAATAATTCTAGGTAATTTTTTCTGTTTTGCAAAAGCATCTCTTACCGCATAAGCATTCTCGAAATAATCTGATACAGAATAAGATTTAGTAATAGCTACAATTATTGGAACATCGGTAAAACCTGCAACAGCTTTAGCCAGATTTTGAATTGTTTTCGGAAACAATTTACTTGAAGTTCCGTCAACACAAAACCAAATTAAATTGATAGCAGCATTCGTATCTCCCTTTTGAACAGCCTCTTTAAGCCATTTTTTTACTGCGCCAATGGCTTCCCACTTCTTCAAAGAACCTAGCTCTAAGGCAACTGTATCAATCAAACGAAAAGGCAACTCTGAATCTACATATATTTTTAGTCTTTGAGTAGTACCCTTCAGACCAAATACTACCATAGCCTTATTTTGACCCAACACGGCATTGATAAGCGTTGATTTTCCAACACCAGAATTACCAACAACCAATACATTCCCTTTTGGCATTTCAATCTTCCCCTTTATTTCCTTTTAATAATGCAGTACACGAATAATCCCAGTAACCAAGCGCCTACAGTCAACCAAACCAACGCTAAATTAACAAGCATTTTCCCAAAAGTTCTCATAATCATACCTCCTTTAATTTATGAATTACTGATTTTATCAGTATTCATAACAAGGCATGTTTTTTTTACGAGCAAAAACGTTGCGATCTGCTTACTCACCGATAATCCAGATACTCCATAAACCGCCGCACCGCCAACGGCGCACTTTCCCGGCTGCGCAGACAAAAAACAATATCTCGCCAGGCCGGCACCTCCAGCTCCTTAGCCACAATCCGATAAGGCACGCGCTGCAAAATCAGCTGCGGCAAAATGCTAATTCCCAGCCCGCTTTCCACCATCGACATAATCACGTAATCGTCCCAGGTGCTGAAATGTACCTGCGGACGGATTTTATGCCGGGCCAAAATCTCCGTCACGTCAGAGCACTCGCCGCTTTCCTGCAACATAAAAGGATATTCCGCCAAAGCCGCCAGCGGAAAACGCTCACAGTCTGCCAGGGGGTGGCCCTCCGGCAAAATCACCAAGTGCTTGTCCCGCTCAAGCAGCAGCGTTTCCAAATCCGGGCTGACGGGCAGCCTCAAAAAAGCGCAGTCCACCCGGCCCTCCAAAATCCAGCTTTCAATCTCGTCGTAATCGCCCAGCAAAACCTCATATTCCACGTTGGGATAGCTCTTTTGAAATTCTCGGATAATATTAGGGAGCCAATGCGTCGCCACGCTGGAAAAGGTGCCAATGCGCAGCAGGCCGCTTTGCAGACCGTTCAGCTCGTCAACCTCCGTTTGCAGGCGTTGGCATTGCTGCAAAACCGCACGCACATGGGGCAGCAGCTTTTGCCCCTCCGCCGTCAGCTGCACGCCGCCGCGGCCACGGGCCAAAAGCGGCAGGCCCCAGTCCCGCTCCAAATCGCTAATCATACGGCTAATGCCGGACTGCGAGCATTTCAGCTCCGCCGCAGCCTTAGTAAAACTGCCGTATTCCACCGCTTTCAGCAAAGCCAAATATTTTTGCAGGTTCATATTCATGGACAAACGCACCTTTCGCCATCAAGCAACCAGTTTCTAATATAATAACATTGCTCAAACCAGGCCGCGCAGCAGGCAAACTGCCAGCCATTGCCCCAGCAAAATGCCGCCAATGCACAGCCCCAGCGTCAGCATAGCATAAGCCGCCGCCAGCAGCCAGTAATGCGCCTGGGCCAAATCCACCAGCTCCAGCGCCAGCAGGGACAGGGTGGAGAAGCCGCCGCAAAAGCCGGCCCGCAAAAACAGGCCCAGCTGAGGGTCCAACCAGTTATGCCAATCCAGGCAGCCGGTGAAAAAACCCATCAGCAGCGCGGCCGTCGCATTAATAAGCAGCGTCATCAGCGGCAAATGCCCGCTCACCGGCAACAGGCTCAGCAGATAGCGCAGCATAGCTCCCAGCGCGCCGCCCAGCCCCACCAGCAAACATTCCTTCATCGCAAATCCTTAATCCTCCATAATATCCACAGTTTCGCCTTTAAGCGCTTTGTTCATATTCCGCACCGCGCACATCTTGCCGCACATCGTGCAGGCCTCGTCGCAATCCGGCCGAGAGCTGGCGCGATAGCGACGGGGTTTTTCCGGGTCAATCGCCAGGCGGAACTGCTCCTCCCAGTCCAGCTGATGCCGGGCCCGGGCCATAGCGTCGTCCCAATCCCGAGCACCAGGAATTCCCTTAGCTAAATCCGCCGCGTGGGCCGCAATCCGGGCGGCCACAATGCCCTCCCGCACATCGTCCACATCAGGCAGGCGCAGGTGCTCCGCCGGCGTCACGTAGCAGAGGAAAGCCGCGCCGGCCGCCGCCGCCACCGCACCGCCAATCGCGGCAGTAATATGGTCGTAACCCGGGGCCACGTCGGTCACCAGCGGCCCCAGCACGTAAAACGGCGCGTCATGGCACAGGGTTTGCTCCAGCTGCATATTGGCGGCAATCTGGTCCAGCTGCATATGCCCCGGCCCCTCAATCATCACCTGCACGTCCTGGGCCCAAGCCCGTTCAGTCAGCTCGCCCAGCGTAATCAGCTCCTCAATCTGGGCCGCGTCGCCGGCGTCGGCCAGGCAGCCGGGCCGGCAGGCGTCGCCCAGGCTCAGGGTCACGTCATATTCCTGGCAGATAGCCAAAATCTCGTCAAAATACTCGTAAAAAGGATTCTCCTGCCCGGTTGCTTTCATCCAGGCAAACATTAGGCTGCCACCGCGGGAAACGATGTTCAGCAGGCGCGGGTTGCGCTGAAAACGCGCCGCCGTCTGCCGGTTCATGCCGCAGTGGATAGTCATAAAATCCACGCCGTCCTCCGCGTGCATGCGGAAAACCGCCAGCCATTCCTGGGCCGAAATCTCCGCCAGCGGCTTGTTATAGTAGACCAGCGCATCGTAAATCGGCACAGTGCCCAGCATAGCCGGGCATTCCGCCGCCAGCCGCCGCCGGAAGCTGCGGGTATCGCCAAAGGTGCTTAGGTCCATAATCGCCTCCGCGCCCATCTGCACCGCGCTTTGCACCTTGGCCAGCTCCACGTCCAAATCCAGGCAGTCGCGGGAAGTGCCCAAGTTCACGTTAATTTTGGTTTTCAACCGCCGCCCCACGGCGTAAGGCTTCAGGCATTTGTGCCCCTTGTTGGCCGGCAGGGCCGCCCGGCCCTCCGCCAGCTGCCGGCGCAGCTCCTCCGGCACAATGCCCTCGTGCGCCGCCGCCGCCTGCATTTGCGGTGTAATCAACCCCTGCCGGGCCGCGTTCATTTGTGTCGTATACTCTACCATTAAAATTCCTCCCTTTTCAGGTCACATATTAATCTGACCGCCGGTCTGAGAATTATCTTGAGGTTTATCCTCAGGTTTAACTTCCGGCAGTTCCTCTATTTCGGGCAATTTGTCCAAATCGCTCATTGATATGTCAGTATCCACCATACCGGTCAGCATCAACTCAAATTGCAGCGTTGCGCCATCTTCGCTGCGCCATTCCAAACGAGTTTCATTAGATGACAAGGGCAGCAAACACTCAACAGCCGCATTGGTTGTACCTCGCTTGTTATTGCTTTCCCACATCAGGACTTCATGCTGTCCTTGCGTGTCTATATAAACGTAAACCAGCTGCACCGCGCCCTGACAATCGGTCACATCCAAATAAAAATCAACGTCCTGCCCGATGTCCGTATTAAAGTAAAGCAGCGGCAAAACATCCTCAACATGCGCCTCCGCCGTCACCGTGTAACTGCCCGCCACACTGCCGTCGCCGGTAAATTCATTGTAGTAATTGCCTGTTTCACCGTTTACCGATTTATCGCTCTGCTCAGCGCAGCCCGCCAGCACCAGGCAAAACGCCATAAGCATAAATAAACATTTTTTCATACTATCACCTCATTATCTGCCAGGAAGCCGTAAGGCCAGGCCGGCTAATATCGTGTCCGGTTTGAACGTAAACACGCTCCGCATTTCCCCGGCCATACAAAAACCGCACTGGTCGCAAATGCCGGCGTTTTTGCCGGGGCACTCCGGCAGCCGGGTGCCGTCGGCCAGGATAAAATTGCTCACCCAGCAGTCCTTAGTGAATTGATTATGCCGCATTAGCTTCAAGCCGGAAATGCTGTTCATAATCGGATAGCCCCGGCGCTTAAAATCAATTATTTGGTCAATCAGCTGCTGGCGCACTTCCCAAGCCAGTGCCATGTGCTCCGTGCCAGGGTAGGGCGTATGAAAATTCAGGGAAATCTGCCGGATATACGGGCTGGCCTTGGCGTATTCAATCGTTTCCGCCACCGCAGGATAATTCAGGGCGTTGATTGCCATATTAACACTGAGGTTAGGGTGGCCGCAGCCGGCCAGATTTTCCTCCAGCCGGGCAAAGGCTCCGTCGCCGCGGATTTTATCATGCCAGTGGCCCACGCCGTCCAGGCTGACCCAAACGGAATCAGCCCGCAGCCCGGCAAAGGGCCGCTGGGCGTTGGTGGTGACGGTAGCGGTGTAAAAGCCTAGCTGCCGGCTTAAATCCAGCAGGTCATTCAAATCGCGGCCCTGCTCGTCCCGCCAAAGGGTGGGCTCGCCACCCTCAAAATCCACAAAACGCGCGCCCAGCCGGTGCGAATATTCCAGCTCCTCCTTAATCTGCTGCCAGCTTTTGCTAAGCCCGCCGGCGTGGGTGTCATCCGCACAATGAGCGCAGCGCAAATTGCAAATATTGGAAACAAAAAGCACCGTCTGCAAAGGGCGCTTCTGCCCCAAAATACGAGCCCGGAAAAACCACCAGGGCAGATAAAACAACTGCTTTAGCATAGCTTGCGCCCCCCTAAACTCTTGATATATAAGCCGCCAGCAAGCAGCACAGCGCAAACGCCACCGACAAATTGCGGGCCAGATACCAACGCACCATAAACCAATCCAGCTTGCGCTCGCAAATGCTCTGCCAGTTGTTCATCGGGCCAAACCACCACAGCCGCGGAAAGCTTTGGCGGGGGTTGCGCAGCCACACCTTAACCGAGGCGTAAAGCGCAGCCGCCAGCGGCATCGAAAGCAGCGGCAGCAGCCAGGCGGAGGAGATAATCTGCAAAATCGTCATAGCCTCGATAATCGCAAACGGGCCAAACGTCAGCACAAAGCAGGCCCACAGCTTGGCGCGCGGCGAGGGCAGCAAATCCGCCAGGGTTTTCTTATCCACATAACGGTCCGGGGCCACGTCCAGCAGCGAATGAACATAGCTGATATTAGCCACCAGCAGGCCCATCGCAATCGCCAGCGGCCAAATCATAAAGCTGAGGCTGCCGCAGGCCGCCAGATACACACCCAACATCAGCAATGGCCCAAAAACCACGCCGATAATCACATCGCCCAAACCGCGATAGCTCAAGCGCAGCGGCGGCGCGGAGTAAAACAGGCCCAGCACCAGGCAGGTGGCCACCAGCCAAAGCACGCCCCAACCGCGGCAAATCAGCACCGGCAGGCCACAAAGGCAGGCCGCCGCGCCAAAGGCCAGGCAGGCCGCCAAAAGCTGGCCCGACGTAGCCTGGCCGCTGGTCAGATAAGGCGTTTTGCTGGTGCGCGACTTCTGCCCGGCTGCCGCCAGACGGTCGCGAAAGCCGCTGTGCAGCTTGCGATAATCAAAATAATCATCAAAAAGGTTCAGGCTTAAATGGGCCAGCTCCGCCCCCAGCACGGCTAGCAGGCCCAAAAGCAGATTAAAGCTTTGCGGCTGCTCGCTGGCCGCCAGCGCCAAAGCCAGCAGAGCCGGCAGCAAGCTTTGTGGCAGAGAAACCGGCCGTGCATTCTTAAACCAAAAACTCAGTTTATCCCAAACGTTTTCCAAAATATTAACTCCTTTCCAAAATTCCAAAAACAAAAATTTAAAAGCGGACTTCCAATTTGCTCCGCTATTGTTTATTATATATGTAGAAAAGCGCGCCGTCAACCAAAACGCCCACAAAAAAAATTATTTTTTTGGATTTTCTTGTGGCATTTTAGCCCGTTGCCGGGTATTATTAGCAGAAAGGAGGATATTCAATGCTTTTTGCAGCCGTTGAAACAGCCACAGGCGAGGAATCGGATTTTGATAAATTGCTGAAACGCAATGCGGAGATGGTCTACAAACTGGCCTTTGCCCGCTGCGGCAACCAGGCCGATGCGGAGGACGTCTTTCAGCAGGTTTTTTTGCGTTATCTCACCCGCCAACCCAGCTTCGAGAGCGACGAGCACGAAAAGGCTTGGTTTATTCGCGCCACTATCAACCGCAGCAAAAGCCTGTGGGATTCCGCCTTTCGCAAGCACACGCAGCCCTTGGAGGAAACGCCCGCGGCAGACCCAACCAACCCCTTTGAGGCCCAGGAAAGGCGGGCGGATTTAGCCGCCGCCCTAGCTCAGCTGCCGGCCAATTATCGCACACTTATCCACCTTTTTTACTATGAGGATATGTCCACTGCCCAAATTGCCCAGCTGCTGAAACGCCGAGAGGGCACTGTGCGCCAACAGTTGACGCGGGCCCGCCGCCAGCTACAGGAAATTATGAAAGGAGAAGCCGAATATTTTGACCTTTAAGGAAGATTACCGTGCCCTTTTTGACCAGTTGCAGCCCAGCGATCAGTTGCTGGCTGCCACCGCGGCTATGCGCCGCCGCCCAAACCCAAAGCCCGGCCGGCGTTTTCGGCTGCCCGCCGTGGCCGTCAGCCTTTGCACCATCTGCCTGCTGCTGCCCGGCAGCCTTGCCGGCGGTCTACAGCTGGGCCAAGCGCCAGAAAATCAACAGCCGGCCCTGCGCACAGCCCAACAACCGGCAGGCGCAAGCCGCAGCATTGACGCGCCGGACGAGGCCGCGCCGGAGGTCGCCCTGCTCTCCTCGTTGGAGCCGCAAACTGCCGCCTACAGCAAAGACACAACAAGCCAGCCCGCCTACCCCGGCCCGACTGCCGACCAGCCCGAACGCGCCGACTGCTACCCGGAAACGGAATACCTGTTGGCTAAAATGCGCCTCACGCCAGCGCCGCCGGCCAGCCTTTGGCTAACCAGCCCCAGCCTGCCGGCCTACTTTTACCAAACAGCCCTTTGGCTGTTCCACTGGACGCAATTTAAATGAAAGTGTGAGCATTGCCTTGGTTGGCGTATGTGGTAGGCCAATTTGAGGCAAAACAGAAAAAACAAAACCCTCCCGGAAAATCCGAGAGGGCTTTGCTTATTTCATTTTACTGCATTATTAAAGAGGAAACTTTTATTATTTCAGCGTACCGGCAATTCCTGGCCCAGGTAGTTAATGCTGGCAATATCCTCCACCGTCAGCAGTTGATTAAAGCCGAAAATCATCTGATGATGATTTTTCTCCGAATGGCCGCCGCCTCCATTGGTTTCCAGCACCGTGCCGTCCTGCAAGGTCACCGTGAAGAAGTCCAAATCACCCAGCACATCGCCCAGCCTAATTTCAATCGGCCTTTCACTGTAAGGAATCATTCTCTCCGTGCCGTCCGCGGCCATCTCCACACCGCCGCCCTGCGGCTCAACATAACCCTCCGGCGGCACGTAGCCCTCCGGATTGTCCACGTCCATATCCACAATAATGGTGAAAGGCGAAATCTCCAGGGAGTTCACGTGCACCGTGGCCTCGCCCAGCTGAATATCCACATTCTGCGGAATAATCTCACTGGTTGGCGTATAATCCAGCACAAAGCCCAGCTTCCATTCACCCGCCAGCTGTTGGGTGTAATCCATCGCCTCGGAGCTGTAGCCTTTCAGGCCGCCCAGTTCCAGGTCAAGCCGCTGCCCTTTCAGGGAAGCCTCCGTTTGCAGGCACAGCATCATACGCAGGTGATTATCCGCCGGGTTATCGTCCGGCAGCTGCTCAAAATAGTAACCCGCGCCGGTGCTCTTGGAAAGCGTGACCCAAGCCTGATCCCACTGATAGCTGTCCTTGTCCAGCACCGTGCCCTCCGGGGCCACAAAATCCAGCAGCACGTAAACGCTTTGATTATCGCCCAACACCTGCTCCACCGTCAGGGCGCCGTTCTCGTTGCGGTCCTGCATATTAATTTCCTGGCCGGATTGCTGCGGCAGCTGGCCGCTTTCGGCGTTGAAGAAGCCCAAAAAGTCCTGCTTCAGGGCAAATTCCGCCACCGCCAAGGAGCTCATCGCCAGCAGCATCACGGCGGCCAGGCCAAAAATCCACAAACGGCGGCGCGGCAGGCCCCGGCGCGCTGCGCGCGGCTCATTCTGCATATTCTGCATAGTTTTCTGCAAAATCCGCTGCTGTTCGCCGGCGGAAATCTCCTGCGGCTCCAACAAATCAGTATTAAAATCGTTTGGCATAATATATTCCTCCATTAAAAGTCTAATCGCATTTTCTTCCTGTAAAATCTCCTCATCACCCACATCTACACACTTGTCTATATTCATTGCGGCCTGTTCGGCAACTGCAAGTTCCCGGCGGGCGCAGGCGGCCTCATTGTAATCAGTGCACTTTTCAGTGCATTTTGGGGTTTCATTCGCTCTGTTCACAACTCAACACCTCTTTCCAGTAAGGTTTTTTTCAAACGCCGCCGCCCCTGATAAAGGCGGTTTTCCACCGCTTTGCTTTCCAGGCCCAAGCGGGCGGCTATGTTCTTCACCTGCTCGCCAAAGTAGTAGCGCAGAATGAAAATATCTCGGTCCGGCTGCGGCATAGCGTCGACGCATTGCTGCACCAGCCGCTTTTGGTCGCTAGCCGCCAACTGGTCAGCCGGGTCGGCCCCGGCAAGGTCGGCCAAACCGGCTCGGCCGGCGTTTTCCGGCGGCATTTCCTGCCAGGCAGTACGGCTTAAACGCCGGCAGCGGTCCAAGGCCACGTGGCGGGCAATCCCGCACAGGTAGCTTTTCAAGCTGCGCCCGGCCTCAAACTGGTTGGCCTTGCCAACAGCCTGATAAAGCCGCCAAAAAACCTCCGAAACGCATTCCTCCACATCTTGCTGGCACGCATTGCCCAACACTCGCCGCACAACCGCCTGCACCAAACCGCCATATTGCTTGATGGCCTCTGCCAGGCCTTGCTCCGGCTGCTGGCGGATTAGCAAAAGCAGGGCTTGTTCCCTGTCCACTTCCTGCATAACTGCCTCCTCGCGGTTTGCTCCGGCCCGGCCTGATTCAGCGGGCCAAAGCAAGCTCAGATTTTTACTCACTTCCTGCATAACTGCCTCCTGGTGGTGTGCGAAGCCTACCACAAATCTTTTTAGAAGATCTCCGCGCGTTTTAATCTTCACCTATTAATTCGCACCGAAAAGCAAAATCACTTATGGACTTGGAAAAAAATATTATCGCTAATTGTTCACGCAAAAAGGGCTATGCGAACATAGCCCTTTTAATCAGTTTCTTCTATTTTGATACCCTACTTAATATACAGCAACGGGTCGGTGGTGGAACCGTTAATGATAACCTCAAAATGCAGGTGGCTGCCGGTGCTGTTGCCGGTGCTGCCCTCCAAACCAACCTGCTGGCCTATTTCCACCTCATCGCCCACACTGACTGAAATGCTCTGCATGTGCGCATATCTAGTCTGCAAGCCGTCGCCATGGCTGATAACCACTTCATTGCCGTAGGTGCCGTGATAGCCGGCGGAAACCACCGTGCCAGACTTGGCCGCCCAAACCGGGTCGCCAGCATCGCCGTCAATATCCAAGCCGGAATGATTATCCCCACTGCGCGGCCCGTAGTAGGAGCTAATCCGCGTGGCTGTGGTGGGCCAAATCATGCCCGCCTCGCTGGCCTGGGTTAAGGAACGAGAAGCAGTCTGCACCACAGCGCCCTCCAACACAATCTCCTCCACCGGTTTAACCAGTGTGTTGGAGCTAATCTCCTGCCGGGCAATCTCCTCGCCATTAGCCTGGGCCAACTGAATGGTCACCTCGCGGCTGCCGTTCACGCCGGCCTGCTTAACCTTGGTCTGGCCGTAGCGCAAGGTGCCGTCCACCTCGTAGCTGGTGTTAAAAGGAACCTCCTCCACCTTGGTTTTTTCCAAAACCACCAGCACCGTCACCGGGGCCTCACCCGTCAGGCTGGTGTCCTTCATAGCCAGCTTGGCCTCGTCCAAATTGGCCAAATCGGCCACCAAAACCTCCTGCGGCTGCACCTGAATTTCCTGCTTAAACTTAACGTCCAACACCTGCATGGTGTCGTCCTCCGGCAAGTAAGTCAGCTTCAAATTCTCCAAAGCCTGTTTGGCCGTCTGCTCGTCAGCAGTGAAAACCAGCGGCTGCCCGTCCACCAAAATTGCCGCACCGTTGGTTTTCAAGGTGGTAGTTAAAGCCAAGGCGTCCAAAGCCTTGTTGCGGCTCAACACGTCGGAGCCCTCTCTGGCCTCCGGCGCCACCGTCACCTGCTCGGCAAAAAAGACCTCGCTGCCAATCTCCTTGGTTTGCTCAGCCAGATAAGCCGCCACTGCGGCATTGGCCTGCTCCTCATCTTTCAACGCTGCCACCTGCTGGCCGTTCACCAAAATGGCCGCCGGCTCCCCAGCCAGCGCAAAGGAAAGGGCCACCGCCAAAAGCAGCACGGCCGCCAAAGCCGCGCCGCCGGCCAGCAGCAGCTTGGGCCGCTGCGCCAGCTTTTGCTTCAGGGCTTGCAAATCGGCCGCCGAAACATTGGCCGGTTTAAGCTCGTTTTCCTTTGTTATTTCCGCTTCTGCCGGGGCAGCCTCAGCAGAAGCCAACTTCTCTGATTCATTATTCAAGACATGTTCGTTTGACATAAAGCCTCCCTTACATTTCACGGCCTAACCGGAACGGACGGGCGCTGACAGCGAAGGCTGCTGGCAGATGTTCCAAAAAAACCAAAACTTTAACCAAAATTGTCCCAAAAGACTACAAAATTCCGGCGCAGCCGTTTTTTTTGGCCTGATTACCTGCATTCCTGCAAGCAAATCATCTCAAGCTGGCCTTATTATAGCATATTTTAAGCAAAAAATCAAGCCCGCCTGAACTGGCCTTTAAGGTCAAGCTGTCAACAAATTCCGGCTTACAATTCCTCGGCCAATTTTTCCAGCTTTTGCAAACGATGATACAAACCCGCCTTGGAGATTGGCTTGGCAAACAGGCGGGCCAGCTCCAGCAGGGAAAGCTCCGGGTTTTCCAGGCGCAGGCGGGCGGTTTCCCGTAGGCTGGGCGAAAGCCCCGCCAGGCCCTGCGGGCCTGACGCAGCCAGGCGGCGAATCGCCTGCACCTGCCGCTGGGCCGCGTCGATAGTCTTGTCCGTGTTAGCGGTGTCGCAGTTGATAACCCGGTTCACATTGTTGCTGGTGTCCTTGATGATTTTCACATTTTCCAGCTGCAAAAGGGCCCCGTGCGCCCCGATAACATTCAAAAAATCGCTGATTTGGGCGCTGTCCTTGCAATAGACCAAAAAGCGGCCCTTGCGCTCGGCCAGCTTAAAGCTCAGCTCATATTCCGCCGCCAAGGCCAGCAGAAAATGCGCCTGGGTCATATCCTGGCAAACAATTTCCAGATGATAGCTGCGTTTGGGGTCGCTGACAAAGCCGTTGCCCAAAAAAGCGCCGCGCAGATAAGCCCGCCGGCAGCATTCCGCCGGCAGGGCCTCGGCCACGCTGAGGCCGCCGGGCTTAAAGCTTTGGCTGAGGCTCCAGGGGTTGCCGTCCGGGATTTGGCCCAGGCGCAGTAAAATGCTCTGCACACCCTCCTGCGGCGGAATCCGCAGCGTGTAAATACGGCTTTTTTTAAAATGCTGGCTGTCGCGCACCAAAATTTCCGCCCGCAGCTGCCAAAGCTCCTTAACCAGCTTAAAGTAACGCCGGGCAATGGCGGCGTTGCCGCTGGCCGCCAAAATACCGGCCTGCCCGCCAGCCGCCAGGCTGATGTTGCCGCTCATGCGCAAAAAAGCCAAAAACTCCGCCTCCCGGCAGCAGCGTTTGCTGGTGTTAATGCGCAGCAGCTGCTCTTTAACCTCCGCTGTAAATGACATTTTATCCCCCTTAAAGCTGCAATTCCGCCCGCAGCAGCTCCGCCAGCTTGGCCCGGTTATGCTGCCAGACATTCCGATCGTCCACAAAATCAGCCGCCAGCAGCTCCACGCCAAAGGCCGCCAGCTTGGCCGCATCGCATTGCAACGGCACCGAGCCGCCCTTAGCCAGCTCCGCCAGCAGCGGCCCGGCGTAAGCGCCCACGTTGGCAATCACCTTATCCAGCAAATGCCCGCCCAGCTTCTCTGCCGCCCGCCGGTAATAATATTCCAAAACCGCCACCGAACAGCTAAGCGCCGCCGCCGGCATCTCGCCGGGCTCCGTCGCCATATTAGCGATGTAATAGACCTTGGCCGGGCTTTGCTTAATAGCCGTCGCCACCCCCGGCACCAGCAAATTAGCCACCAGGCTGGAATACATACTGCCCGGCCCAATAAAGATATAATCCGCCTCGGCAATGGCTTGCAGCACGTCGGCGCTGGCCTGGGGCGGCGCCTCGCCACTTTTGGGCAGCAGAAAAACCTCTTTAATCTGCCGCGCGTCCGCCGCAATCTGGCTTTCGCCCTGCAAACAGGTGCCGTCCTCCAGCAGCGCGCCCAGTGCCACGTCGGCCGTGGTGGAGGGCAAAACCCGCCCCTGAATAGCCAACAAAGCGGAAAGGCGCTCCGTGGCCGCAGCAAAATCCAGCTCCTCCGCCTGCATAATCGCCGCCAGCAAAATATTACCCACATTATGCCCTGAAAGGGTGCTGTCATCCGGAAAGCGATAACACAGCAGGCGTTCCATATCCGGCTCGCTACAGCTCAACGCCACCAGGCAGCTGCGCACATCGCCCGGCGGCAGCATACCAAAATCCGCCCGCAGCTTGCCGCTGCTGCCGCCGTTGTCGGTCATCGCCACCACGGCGGTGGGCGCGCAGCCCAGGCTCTTCAGCACCCGCAGCAGGTTAGAAAGCCCTGTGCCGCCGCCGATTGCCACAATCCGCAGTTCCTCTGCGGCCCTATGTTCAGTCAAAATCTAAAACCCCACTCTCTATTGATATTAACAGCTTAACACTCATCACTTTGCATATTTAGCCAAATCACGGTGGCTCACCCGCACGCTGATACCCTCCGGCAGCCCAGCGGCCGTCAGCCGCGCGCCCAGCTCCTCCGCAATAGCCACGGAGCGGTGCCGCCCACCGGTGCAGCCAATGCCAATAGCCAGATATTGCTTACCCTCCGCCAGATAAAGCGGCAACAGCTCCTGCAAAAGCGCGGTGTACTTCTGCAAAAAGCTCTGCGTCACCGGCCGCTCCAGCACAAAATCGCGCACTGGGGCGTCCTGGCCAGAAAGCGGTTTTAGCTCCGGCAGATAAAACGGGTTGGGCAAAAAGCGCACATCCATCACCAAATCAACGTCAATCGGCAGGCCGTACTTAAAGCCAAAGGAAAGCACCCGAACCTGCAAAAGGTCACCGGTTTGGCCCTGGGCCAGCAAGGCAGCCGCGTGCTCCTTAAAATCCTGCACCCTAAGGCCACTGCTATCGATAATCACATCAGCCTGCCCGCGGATACCCGCCAGCCGCTGCCGCTCCTCCTGGATTCCCTCCAACAGGCCGCGCTTGTAAGCCAGCGGGTGCCGCCGCCGGGTTTCCTTAAAACGCCGCACCAAAATTTCATCGGAAGCCTCAAGAAATATTATTTCGTATTTAAGGCCTTTATTCTTCAATTCCTGCAAAACGCGGGTCACGTCCTGAAAAAACTTGCCACCGCGCACGTCGGCCACCAAGGCCACCTTGTCATAATCCGACTGCACCTGCAAAATCAGTTCCACAAACTTGCTGAACAGATTGGGCGGCAGATTATCCACGCAATAGTAGCCCATATCCTCCAGCACTTGCACAAAGTTGGTCTTACCCGCGCCGCTCATTCCCGTAACAATTTTTAAGTCCATAAATATACCTCTGAAAATCCCTATTCAATTTTCAAAATCATTCGCTCCGCTTATGCAAATATTCGTAAAGGCTGGCCGCCGCCCGCCGGTTCATAGTTTCCACCAGGGCCAGCTCCTCCTCGCTGGCCGCCATAATCTGCTCCAGGGAGCCAAAAGCCCGCAGCAGAGCCGCCCGCCGCGCCGGCCCAATGCCCGG
This sequence comes from Bacillota bacterium, assembly GCA_021769035.1. Lineage (GTDB taxonomy): Bacteria > Bacillota > Dehalobacteriia > UBA4068 > UBA4997 > Avidehalobacter. The sequence goes on from JAETTP010000018.1 coordinate 36,677, forward strand.
CACATCGTCCAAGGCGCTGGCCTTTTGGCCCTTTTCCCGCAGCCTGCGCTGATAGGTTATGCCAAAACGGTGGGCTTCGTCACGCACCCGCTGCAAAAGCTGCAAGCCGTGGCTGGTTTTCGGCAGAATAATCGGCTCCGGGTCGTGCGGCCGGTAGAGCCATTCCTCGCTTTCGGCCAGGCCAAACACCGGAATGGTATCCAGCAGCCCCAGGGTTTCCAAAATATCCACGGCCACCGCCAGCTGGCCCTTGCCGCCGTCAATCAGCAGCAAATCCGGCCATTCCGCCATCGGCGCTTCCTCCAGCCGCAGCTCGCCCTGCTTCAGCTGCTCCCGCTGGCTCAGGCCCCAGCCCATACGCCGGGCCACCGCCTCCCGCATAGCCATATAATCGTCGCCGTTGGTCTGCCCCTTAATGCGCATATGCCGGTAAAGCGCTTTGGCCGGCTGGCCGCCCAAAAAGGTGACCAGCGCGGACACGGTGTAGGTGCCCTGCCAATGGCTGTTATCAAAGCATTCGATGCGCCAGGGCGGTTTGGGCAGCTGCAAAACCCGTTGCAGCTCGTCCAGGGCTTCGCCGCCGGCCGCCTTTTTGTAGGCCTGCTCCTCCAGCTCCCGGTTCAGCACAATTTCCGCATTATGCCGCACCAGCTCCAGCAGCCGCTTTTTTTCGCCAATTTTGGGGGCCAGCAAATTCACTCGGCCGCCGCGCTTTTGGTTCAGCCAATCGTTCACCGTCTGCATATCCTCCAGCGGCTCGCTCAGGCAGATTTCCGGCGGGATAAAATCCACCCCGCTGTAATATTGGCAGATAAAGGCCGTCAGCACCCGCTCCGGCGTGGTTTCACCCCGGTTATCCAAAAAGAAATGCTCCCGGCCCACCACCTTGCCCTCGCGCACGAAGAACACCTGCACCGCCGCCAGGCTTTCGTCCGGGGCCATCGCCACCGCCAACATATCCCGGTTATCGCTGCCCGCGTCCATATACTGCTTGCTCTGCACCAGCTTAATGGCAGCAATGCGGTCACGCAGCTGGGCGGCCTCCTCAAAGCGCAGCTCCTCCGAGGCCTTTTGCATTTGCGCCTGCAAATCCGCCAGCATACGGCTGCTTTTGCCCTCCAAAAACTGCACCACCTGCCGGCACATTTCCCGATAAGCCGCCTTGTCCACCTTGCCAGTGCAGGGAGCCAGGCAGCGGCCGATATGGTAGTTCAAACAGGGGCGTTTCTGCTGCCGGAAGCTGCGGTTAGAGCAGCGGCGTAGCGGAAAAATCTCCCGCAGCAGCTTTTCGGTGATGTGCATAGCTCCCGCGCTGACGTAAGGCCCAAAGTAACGGCTGCTGTCATTTTTAACGGAGCGCACCTCAATCAACCGCGGATACTCCTCGCCCAGCGTCACCGCCAAATAGGGATAGTGCTTGTCGTCCCGCAGCATAATGTTGTATTTAGGCGCGTACTCCTTAATCAGATTGCTTTCCAGCACCAACGCTTCCATTGCCGAGGAAACCACAATCCATTCCAACTCCTCCACCACCCTCATTTGGGCGGCGGTTTTGGGGGCCAGGCGGCTTTCGTCCTGAAAGTAAGAACGCACCCGCTGCTTGAGGGATTTCGCCTTGCCCACGTAAACAACCTGGCCGTCGCCGTCACGCATAATGTACACTCCAGGACTAGCCGGAAGCTCTGCCAGTTTTTCTTTTAATTTCGGGTTTGCCATAAATTATTTTTACCTATTAATTTTACTAAAATATAGAGAAAAATCTATAAGATTTTTTTTTGTAACGAAGCAGATGGGCCGCTATTGCAGTTTTGCCAGCTTTGCCGCCAAAAACTGCCCCGTATAACTTTCCGGCACCTGCACAATTTCCTCCGGCGTGCCAGTCGCCACAATCTGGCCGCCTCGGCCGCCGCCCTCAGGCCCCAGGTCAATAATATGGTCGGCGCATTTTATCACGTCCAGATTATGCTCAATCACCAGCACTGTGTTGCCGGCCTCCACCAGTCTATTAAGCACCTCCAGCAGTTTTTTAATGTCCGCAATATGCAGGCCGGTAGTAGGCTCGTCCAGGATATAAAAGCTTTGCCCCTGGCTGCGGCGAGAAAGCTCCGCCGCCAGCTTCACGCGCTGGGCCTCGCCGCCGGAGAGAGTGGTGCCGCTCTGCCCCAGCTGGATATAGCCCAACCCAACGTCCTGCAAAACCTGCAATTTATGGGCAATCCGCGGCACGTTGGCAAAAAACTCCACCGCCTCGTCCACCGTCATCGCCAGCACGTCGGCGATGCTTTTGCCCTTGTATTTAACGTCCAGGGTTTCCCGGTTATAGCGCTGGCCCTTGCAGACCTCGCAGGGCACGTAAACGTCCGGCAGAAAGTGCATTTCAATTTTAATGATACCGTCGCCCTTGCAGGCCTCGCAGCGGCCGCCGCTGACGTTAAAGCTGAAACGCCCCGGCTTGTAGCCGCGCATTTTGGCCTCCGGCAGTTGGGCGTAAAGGTCGCGGATCAGGCTGAACAGCCCGGTGTAAGTGGCCGGGTTGGAGCGCGGCGTGCGTCCGATTGGGCTTTGGTCAATATCAATCACCTTTTCCAAGTTCTCAAGCCCCGTAATCCGGCGGAATTTACCCGGTTTGGTATGGGCACGGTTAAGCCGGTTGGCCAGGGTTTTGTAAAGTATTTCATTGATGAGGGTGCTTTTGCCGCTGCCGGAAACCCCGGTGACGCAAATAAATTTGCCCAGCGGCAGCTCCAAGTCAATATTTTTCAGATTATTCTCCGCGCAGCCGAAAAGCTTCAGCACATTGCCGCTGCCTGGCCGGCGCAGCAGCGGCACGTCGATGCGCTGCTTGCCGCTCAGATACTGGCCGGTGATGGACTGAGGGCAGCGCATAACCTGCTGCGGCGTGCCGCAGGCCACCACCTGCCCACCGTTGCGGCCCGCGCCCGGCCCAATATCCACCAGATAATCGGCGGAAAGCATCGTCTCGTCGTCGTGCTCCACCACAATCACGGTGTTGCCCAAATCGCGCAGCCGCTTCAAGGTGGCAATCAGCTGGCAGTTGTCCCGCTGGTGCAGGCCAATGCTGGGCTCGTCCAGGATATAGAGCACCCCAACCAAAGAGGAGCCAATCTGCGTAGCCAGCCGAATCCGCTGGGCCTCGCCGCCGGAAAGAGTGGAGGCCGCGCGGGAAAGCGTCAGATAATCCAGCCCCACGTTCACCAAAAATTCCAGCCGGGCCCGGATTTCTTTCAACACCATGTGCACAATGCTCTCCTCCCGCTCGGAAAGCTGCAAGCCGGCGAAAAACTGCTGGGCTTCAAAAATCGTCAATTCGCTCAGTTGGTGGATATTCATTTCCTGCGGCTGGCCTTGCTCGTCCAAGTAGGTCAGCGTCACCGCCAAAACCTCCGGCTTCAAACGCGCCCCGTGGCAATCCGGGCAAGGGCTCTCCACCATATATTTTTCAATTTCCTCCCGGATAAAATCAGAATCCGTTTCCTGATAACGCCGCTCCAAATTAGGAATCATACCCTCCCACGGCGCGTTAATATATTTCTCCCGGTGGTTATAATCGATATACTTAAACGACAAACGTTCCTTGCCGGTGCCGTACAAAATCAGCTGCATTTGCTCCGGGGTCAATTCACGCAGCGGCACGTCCAACGAGAAGCCATACTGCTTGGACATCGCCTCAATAAAGCGGAACCACCAACCGGAGAAATTCTCGCTCCAGCGGGCCAGCGCACCCTCCCGCAGGCTCAACTCATCGCTGACCACCAGCAGGCCGGCGTCCACCTTCATACGGAAGCCCAAGCCGGAACAGCTGGGGCAAGCGCCGTAAGGATTGTTAAAGGAGAACATGCGCGGGGTCAACTCGTCCAGGCTGATACCGCAATCCGGGCAGGCCAGATTTTTGTTGAACTTGAGTTCCTGCTGATGGCTGATTTCCTGCCCCTCGTCGTCGGCGCCGCGGGTTTCCACCAGCACCAAAAGCTGACCGCCGGCCAGCTCCATCGCTGTTTCAATGGATTCCGCCAGCCGTTTCGCCACATCAGGCCGCACAGCCAGGCGGTCCACCACCACCTCCACCGAGTGCTTCTGCTGCTTGTTCACCTTGATTTCCTCGTCCAGCGTACGGATTTCACCATCTACCCGCACCCGCAAATAGCCGTCGCTTTTGATGTCGGCAAACAAACGCTGAAACTCACCCTTGCGTCCGCTCACCATCGGAGCCAGCAGCTGCAAACGCGTGCCCTCCGGCAAGGCCAGCAGAACATCCACAATTTGGTCCACCGTCTGCTGGCTGATTGGCTTGCCGCACTTTGGGCAGTGGGGCTTGCCCACGCGGGCAAACAGCAAGCGCAGATAATCGTGGATTTCCGTCACCGTGCCCACTGTGGAGCGCGGGTTGCGGTTGGTGGTTTTCTGGTCAATCGCAATGGCCGGAGAAAGCCCCTCAATCACGTCCACCGCCGGCTTCTCCATCTGGCCCAAAAACAAGCGCGCATAGGAGGAAAGGCTCTCCATATAGCGCCGCTGCCCCTCGGCGTAAATAGTATCAAAAGCCAGCGAGCTTTTGCCGCTGCCGGAAAGGCCGGTTATCACCACCAGCTTGTTGCGCGGCAGTTTAACGTCAATATTCTGCAAATTGTGCTGTCGGGCCCCTTTTACGTAAATATATTCCTGTTTTGCCATAATTTTTTATACTCCTCTTTTTCTGCATTATCACATATTATTTACTTTTTTATCATTGTTATATTATACCGCATTACATTATACCATTTTATTGTCCCGAACACAAGTACGCAAAAGTATTTTTCCTGCAAAAGCTAAATGCTAAGGTGCTCTTTAATAAAAAATCCTCAGATTTATTTCTGGGGATTTTTTATTTATTATCCTTGCAGTTGATACCACACTAACATCTGTATAATGAAACAAGAGAGAAACGGTTGACAATTTTTAACAAATGTATTAAAATAAAAGTGGCTGTTTCCAGAGTGGACGGAAGCGGCAGGCACCACATTATCGCAGGGTGCTTTTTTATTTTCGCTCGTTATAAATTACACCTGCGATATTTGTTCACACTAAGCTCTTGCTTCGCCTTTCGCTATGCTCAGGCTTGCAAATCGCTAAGTGTTCACTTAAAACGGTA
>JAETTP010000088.1 GCA_021769035.1 Bacillota bacterium
TGGCTGTAATCAATAACCTGAGCAGCTTTATCTTTTCCCTGATTAGAGCCATTGGCCTGATTTTGCTGGGCTTTGGTATTTTGCAGGTGGGCTTATCTTTGAAAAGCCATGATCCCAGCCAGAGGGCCAACGGTATGCTGACGGTGGCCGGCGGTGTGGTAATCACCTTTACCCAGGAAATCCTGACCCTGATTACCGGCTGAGGCAAGTAAAACATTCATAATAAAGCTGAATAATTACGGCGGTTGTATAGAATGCGATGAATTTGCACAGTATCGCCATTTACGATATAGAAAACCAGATAGTTCTGCACGATAAGATAACGGTAGCCCTTGGCGGTCAGCGCCAAATCGTGAGGGTGTGGGCAGCGTTCAGGCATCTGCGCCAGACTGGCAATTTTATCGGTAAGCAAATCGTAATAACGCAGGGCGGTATCCGGGGAGAGGGTGTTCAGATAATCAATTATATCCAGAAAGTCCTGTTGGGCAGTGGGATAAATTTTAATCTTGTATATTTCCATGCACATTGTTCCTCAGCTTTTGAGCAAAGGCGAGAAAGTCCTCTCCCTCTGCTCCTGCGGCTATTTCTTGTTCCGCTTCGGCCAGCTTGCCGTATAAATCAATGAGAGCCTGACGGCGTTCATATTCCTTGATGCTTAAAACTACCATATCGCCGGTGCCGTTTCGGGTGATGAAAACCGGCTCGCCGGTGCTGCGGCAGAAATCGGATATTTCATTGGCGCTGTTGCGCAGGTCGGAAATGGGACGGATATTGGGCATATAATCAACTCCTTATATATTTAGTATAGCAAAATTATGAGTAAATAGCAATATAAATTTATGTATGAAAGTAGGTGATGCCTATGGGCAGCGGTAACTGGATAGTAGACAACCTGAACTCGGCTCTGGCGATGTGGAACGGCAGGCTGGCTGAGATATGGCAGCTGCTCTCCTGCAGCCCGGAGGACTTTCGGGGCGGTGGTGTGTGGACGGTGATGGTGGGGATCAACGACGCCCTGAAAGCTACCGGCTATGCACTGCTGGTGCTGTTCTTTGTAATGGGTGTAGTAAAGACCTGCGGCAGCTTTGCGGAAATGCGCAAACCGGAGCAGGTCTTTAAGTGTTTTATCAGGTTCGTATTAGCCCAGGCCGCCATAACCTGGGGGCTGGATATTATGCTGGCTCTGTTCAATATTGCTCAGGGGGCGGCGGGCACCATAATGACGGCCTCCGGTCTTACGGCAGCCACGCCGCTGGCGCTACCGGACGAACTGGTGGATATAATCGAGGACGTGGGCTTTATCGAGTCAATCCCCTTGTGGGCCATAACTCTGCTGGGCTCGCTGTTTATCTGGGTGCTGTCCCTGGTAATGATTTTGACGGTTTACAGCCGTTTCTTTAAGCTGTATATGGCGACGGCTATTGCCCCTTTGCCGCTGGCCAGCTTTGCCGGACAGCCAAGCAGCAGCGTTGGTGTGGCGTTTTTGAAAAGCTATGCGGCAATCTGTTTGGAGGGCTGCGTGATTGTGTTGGCATGCGTTATCTTCTCCGGCTATGCCGCCTCGCCTCCGGCTCTGGCAGACGCTTCTAATGCAGCGGCCACCGTAGTATGGAGCTATGTGGGCGAGTTAATATTCAATATGCTGGTGCTAGTGGGAGCAATCAAGATGAGCGATAGGCTGATTCGGGAGCTGATGGGGATTTAGCTTAAAAAATTCTAAAGAAAGAAGTGATGAAGATAGAAGTAAAGATCAATAAGGAAGTAAGGAACTATCAGGAGAGTCTGTTCTTTGGGCTGAATCTGCGGCAGCTGCTGTTTTCAGCCCTGGCGGTAACAGCGGCGGTGGCGGTATATTTCAGCCTGAGAGCGGCGTTGGGCAGTGTGGGCGATTTAGGCGGCTGGCTGTGCGTGCTGGCCGCCTTTCCCTTTGCCCTCTGCGGTTTCTTTCAGTATAACGGCTTAACATTTGAGCAGTTTGTGGTGGCATATTTGCGCTCGGAAATATTATGCCCTAGGCAGATGGTGTTTAAGGCGGAGAATCTCTATGCCAGATGTCTGGCAAATTCAAGTATAAGGGAGGCGTTGAAAATTGATTAAAACCCTACAAAATACACTAAAGCAAGACCGGGAGTGGCTGGCAGTGCCACGCTCGGTGCAGGATACAATCCCTATTAAGCGTATCTGGCCGGAGGGGATATTCCAGCAGGGCAGCAAGTTTTCCAAGACAATCCGCTTTTCAGATATTAACTATGCCATTGCCGCTAAGGAGGATAAAACGGCAATGTTCCTGGGCTACTCCGAGCTGCTGAACGCTCTGGACTGCGGCTCGGCTACCAAAATAACTATTAACAACAAAAGATTGAACCGGCAGGACTTTGCGGATAAAATGCTGCTGCCCCTGCAGGGGGATACGCTGGACGGCTACCGTAACGAGTATAACAATATGCTGACCGAAAAGGTGAGCGGCGCCGTCAATTCGGTGGTGCAGGAACGCTATATCACCTTATCTGTGCATAAGAAGAATATCGAGGAGGCCAGAGTGTTCTTTAGCCGGGCGGTTAATGATGTGCGCAGTAAATTAAATCATCTGGACTCCCATTGCGAGGAGCTGGACGCCGGAGCCAGGCTGCGGGTGCTGCACGATTTCTACCGGCCGGGAGAGGAAACAGAGTTTGCTTTTGATTTGCAAGCGGCAATGCAGAAAGGCCATTCCTACAAGGACGTTATCTGTCCGGATAGTCTGGAGTTTAAGAAAGACCACTTCGTTATGGGCGATAAATATGGCCGGGTGCTGTTTCTGAAAGAGTATGCCAGCTATATCAAGGATAGTATGCTCAATGAGCTGTGCGGTTTGGACAGGAATTTGATGTTATCTATTGACATAATTCCGGTGCCTACTGATGAGGCTGTGCGGGAAATGCAGAACCGTCTGCTGGGTGTGGAAACCAATGTGACTAACTGGCAGCGACGGCAGAACAGCAACAACAACTTCTCGGCGGTGGTGCCTTATGATTTGGAGCAGCAACGTAAGGAAACCAGGGAAATGCTGGACGATTTAACCACCAGGGACCAGCGAATGCTGTTTGCGGTGGTAACTCTGGTGCATTTGGCCGATACTAAGGAGCAGCTGGACAGCGATACTGAAACCCTGCAAAGTATTGCCCGCAAGCACCTATGCCAGTTGGGAACCCTAAACTGGCAGCAGCTGGACGGCCTGATAACCGCTCTGCCGCTTGGTTTAAGAAGAATTGACGCTCTGCGTACATTAACTACGGAAGCCCTGGCAGTGCTGATGCCATTTAAGGCGCAGGAG
>JAETTP010000089.1 GCA_021769035.1 Bacillota bacterium
ACAGCGCAAATCAGAACACCGCAAAGCTTTACTTTACTAAAAAAGTGGTGGCTGTGGTGGTTCGGTTTGCAAAATAATTAAAGCTTGTCGATTAGAAATAGTCGGCAAGCTTTTTTTCATTACTTTTCTTTATCACCCACAACAATCAGCAAATCTTCAACAGGCAAACCAAATTCCTGACTAAAACCATAGGCCTTGAATATTGATACATTTATATCAGTCGTTAAAAGCTTGCGCACATAACGAACTGAAATATCCATATCCTCCGCAAATTCTTCCTGAGTTCTATTTAGTCTGTTAAGTTCCTCAGCAAATTTTACGTGATTTAAAACAGCTGTTATTTTCATAATTAATCAACTCCTTTTTTGCTTTTAGCATAAAAGAAGTTGGCAAATTATGACAGGCATTTCAATTCCGGTTTGATGATTTTTTGAAGATTGCACATAAAAAAGCGGCAGCAACTTCCACAAAAAAAGTTGCTGCCACTTTTTTATAATTATTTCACTTCCAGCACCGGCACCCCAGCCTTAGCGTCATAACCAATATCAATCCGGCTGTCCCGCAAATCCTGCAGCCGCACATAGTTATACCCGCCCTTTTCAATAGCCTGTACTTCCTTTTCCACTCCGTTTAGCCGAATTTTAATCTTCTTTTCCAACTCATCACCTCCCAACCTTTCACGGATAAATGCCAGCGGGTCAATGCCGGCCGGGTAATGATACGCGCCCTTGTGAACCTCCAAATGCAGGTGCTTGCCTTTGGCATTGCCGGTGGCACCCTCCGCTCCCAGCGCGGTTTGCTCATCAACCCGCGTTCCCGGCTTCACATAGACAATCCGCAAATGCGCGTAAAGGCTAATATACCCGTCAGCGTGCTTAACCTGCACACAATTACCATAAGCCCCCCCACTGCTTACTTTTAGCACCTGGCCGGCATAAATCGGATAAACCACCCCGTCACCACCATATTTAGCAGACAGGAAATCCTGCCCGCTATGCCAGCCACATTTCCACGATTTACCCTTGGCGCCAAATCTGGTGCCCAGGCGATATGTATTAAACGGATAGCGCATTTTCTTTTTCCTCCGCCTCCTCCGGGCCCTCCACATATTCCCTGGCCTTTTTATTCTCCGCCAACATATTTTCCATTTCCGCAAGCGCTTTTCTCACCATACCCTCAAACCGCTTAAACGGTACAACTTTCGCCAGCCACGGAAATTTGCCCAAAAACTTATCATACACCTTACGCAGCTTCAGCTCTCCGATGCCGCCGCCCAGCTCCCGCTCCGCCTCGCTCACCGCCAGCAGCAGCCAGTTTTGCACCTTTTCCAGCTGCCCAGCCGATGGCAAACGCACAAACCGCGCCGCCGCCAAAACAAAAGCGGCGCTCAAAGCCAGCACCGCCACAATCAATGCCCAATTATCAATAATATATTCCATTCTTAACGCCTCGCTTTCAGATTTATGTTTCAACTTGCCGGCAACTTGCCTATAACTTGCCAATAATCGTTATCTGCCCAGCAGAATAATCCACCCGGCAGCCCAACGCTTCCGCCACAAAGCGCAGCGGCACCAGCGTTCGCCCGGCCTCCGCCCTCGGCGCGCAGTCCAGCTGCACCTCCCGGCCGTCAACCTCAGCCGTGCTGCTGCCCAAACGCAACACAATCTTTTTTTGCGGCTCCTCCTGGGGCTTGTCCGCCGGCCGGACAAACTTAGGCAACACCTCCTGCCGCTCCGCCAAAGGAGGCAGCACAAACAACCCCCAGCCGCTGCTCCTATCCTTGCCAGGCTCCGCCACGTCCCGGCAGTTTGCCCGGATAACCTCCCGTAATATCTCCACCGCCGGCACTCTGTAACCGGTAAACAGGCAGGCCAGCATACCGCATAGCCACGGCGCCGCCGCCGAGGTGCCGCCAAAAGGCACCAAATATCCCGGCTTAGTTTCAATATTAATGTTGGTATAAGCCACACAATCCATACTCTCCCCGCAGCTGTTATCACTGTAAATTGAATTGCTCCCCTCCAGATAGCCGCCTACTGCCAGCGTCCAGCCATAGCGGGCCGGCTTAGCACAGTCCGCCGTGTCCGGCCCCTTATTGCCGGCAGCAGCCACAATCGGGATATTTAAGCCCTGCAAAGCCGGTCAAAATTCATCTGCCGTAGCCAGATTAAGGGACATATTAATAATATCTACCGGGTGATTTTGCAGCCAGGCGATTGCCGCCTTGCGGTCGGCGTAATTCATAAAGGGCAACATAACCACCTTAGCCCCCGGCGCCGCCTCGTGCACCACCTGGGCTACGTTGCTGGCGTGCGTGGCCTCCCGGCCCTCGCTCAGCGGCGCGCTGAAAATCTCCCTGTCCATTGTGGGCCGGATATAAGGCTGCTCGTCCAACACAGCCACCGTCAGGCCTCGGCCGTCCAAACCCGCGGCGTGGTATTCCGCCAGGCCGCATTTAGTCAATTTACTCGCGTTATTGCTCATCTTTTCCCACCGTCCGCTTTCTTCTTCAAAATCTCAACAGCCTGCATAATCGGCTCCGGGAACTGCACGCCCATCAAGCCGGCATTTTCCACAATACTAATTGTTTCATTTACAATAAAGGCAATAACCGCTGCATCACGGAGCAGATTGCTGCCAATTACCATATCCAACCGGCAAGCCACCAACACCGCGGCCAGTGTCATTACCTTGCGGCAGAGGCCTTTCCAGCCGACCCGACTTTCTAAAGCCCCGTTTTCCGTTTTACCGGAGTTATGGAACACGCTGGCCACAATCAAGCCGGTTATGTAATCCACAGCCATAAACCAAACCAACGTGCTGATGGCCGCGTCCCAACCGCCGAACAGACTGGATATATAACCGCAAACCAAACCTAACACAGTGCAAATTGTTTCTTTCATAATTAATCTACCTCGCTTTCCGATATAAATATTTAGGGCCAGGTGTTTTTGCCTGACCCTATGCTTATATTAATCTGTACCTCGGCCGCTCCCCACAGCCAAATAGGTAACTCCACCAGTCGAATATCACAATCGCCGGCACGGCCAGCACACACCAAAGCAACGCAAAGCACGGGCATATCTGCCCCCAAAGGTTGCCCCACAAGCCGGAGTAATCCCAAATCCCCAGCCCCAGCCAAACGTTAAGTATCAACCCGGCCAGCAGCTCTGCTACCGTAATCGTCAACCCGCCAATCACTCCTTGCAAGGCCAGTGGCAAATGCCAGGGCATACACTCATTGGTTAAATCTAACGGTATGCAAAGCAACGCGGCCAGCAAAATCATTGTCCAGTGCGTATGGCC
>JAETTP010000019.1 GCA_021769035.1 Bacillota bacterium
ATTGAAGCCATAGCCAGAAGTTTGCTGCCAATAATTCAAACATACTACGAAAGCGATGCAGGTAAGCGAGATTTTGCAGAATGGCAATCTAAACAAACAAAAAAGTGCAGATAGCGTAAAATAAGCGCCAGAAAACAGTTGAATAAGGGTTTTCTGAAGCTTATAGTTTTAGTAATTTTTCAAATCTTCCATATAGGTTAAAAATCCGAACCCACCGCCGATTGGCGTTAGGTTCGGATTTTCGTGTTTTGGTGGAGATAAGCGGGATCGAACCGCTGACCTCTTGAATGCCATTCAAGCGCTCTCCCAAACAACCGCCTATGCACCCCAAATTTGCACCATACATTAAGGACATCTTCAGCTGATTTAACTATATTTGTCCCAAGCTCTTATAGATTCTTGTTTTATTAAACTTTCATTGAGCTATTGGCAATTCTTCAGTTTCATTTTCAGTTACTGAATCTATGCCGTTTAAGAACTGTTCAACATTGATATTGAACTTAACCTCAAGCTGATAATCTCTATGCACTGTAACTCTCTCTATGATATAGCTACATATCATCTTCTTGACAGCCATATCACTTTGGTCAAATATTTCTGACCAAGAGGCAATGCGGTCATATTCAGCTTTCATATCCGCTATTATAGCATGCTTTTGCTCTAATTGCAAGGTTAGGTCAGTTACCCTTTTACTGCTGTCTAAAACCTTATTTCGGGTTTCTTCCAGCATTTCCGATAACACATCTTTAGGCAGTTCACTTTTACCTTGAATAGCTTTTAACAGCTCAGATTTCAAGGCTTCATATTACTTATTAGTCTTGCAATTTTCAGTTTTTACTTTATGCAAATCTGCCTGCAAATCATTCATTTGTTGCTGTAATGCTAATCCAACAACCTGCTCACAAGACACCGCTTTCATTTTATCGAAAACCTGATGTAAAATCTCGGTAATCATACTATCTAATATGTGCATAGTGTAGCCGGTTTGGCCGTTGCATTCCTGCCTGCGGCGAGTTTTGTTGTAGCAAACATATCTGATACGCTTTCTCTGAATTGGCGTACCGTCTGCCCGTCTGGTTACCGTACCGTTGGTTGTTAGTACTAGCCTGCCGCCGCAGTGTCCGCAGAACACATTACCGGAGAGTAGGGATTGACCTGTGGTGTTCAAGGGCACTGTTCTATGTTCCTTGCGTTCATTGCTGCGCTCTAGCATTAAGCGTTGAGCCATATCGAACAGCTCCGGATTAATTATCTGCAATTCCTCAAATGGTTCGGAGTAGGTTTCACCGCTCCTTAATATGCCTTTATACATTGGGTTATGGAGTATACCGCCAATGCTGGCGTCGTGCCAATTCTGCCCTTTGCGGTTTTTGATACCTTGCTCATTTAAGAAGTTGGATAACCGCCAACGGCCAAAGCCTGATGATACGCACAGGTCAAACATCATTCTCACAACTCTGGCTTCATCTTCATCAATAACCAGCTTGTAGACTTCGTGCTTACGCTTGTTGAGAATGCCGCTTTTCTCCAGTCTATAACCATAAGGAGCGTTGCCGCCTCTAAAGCGACCTTCCTCAACCATCTGGCCTAGCGCAGTTTTTGTGCGAATTGAGGTTTTCTGGCTTTCACCGTCAGCCTGCCAAAAGCGTATGTAGTTGGTGAGCCTGTCGGTATGGGATTCAAAACGCTGCTCGCCCTCATTAACGCTCCAAACACGGATTCCTTTCTTAACAAACCATTCTACTACGAATGGGGTTTCATCAGATTTGCGGCCAAGCCTATCGAACATAAATACCAGCAATATATCAAATTTGCCTTGTTCGGCATATTTCTTGATGAGCTGCAATTTATCTCTGTCATTGGCGCTAACTTTATAACCGGACACCCCGGTTTCCTGCTCCTCGCCTACAATCTCCCAGCCCATACGACTAGCGAATTCGTGGCAGGCTTTACGCTGTATAGGAATATCTGCGTTGTTCTTATCGTCGTGATCTACCTGTTTGGCGGTAGAAACTCTGTATAAACAATATACTCTTTCAGCCATTTTATCCGTCCTCTCTATTCTCAAATTTAGCTTATATGAGAGGGCGGACTTCCATATTCACTTGTCAAAGATCTCGACTTTCAAGGTCAAGCATATTATGCCACATCTTCCTCTCAAAAGCTATTACAATTCCCAAACAGTTGGCATTTAAGCAACATGAGTTGGTTGGGTATATGTGTTTAACAGAGTTTGTTTAATCTGTTCTGCCACTGAAAGATTTGCTTTATCCGCAAAGATAAGCACAACCTTGTGGCCTTGAATCGTGGTTGTGATTTTTTGTGTTTTCTCCATAGACACCTCCTTAATTTATTTCAATATACTCAAGCACAGCCATAACCCAGAGTTTTTGCCGGTTTATCCTAAATCAGTTCCTGCCCCTCGAAGATATTTCAGCGGCGTTTTCTTGTTCTTGGCAGGCTCGTCCAGCAAAGCTGAGGTCTTGGTCTACTTACCCGAATAAGAATGTATCACTTTAGGCCGTTCATTAAATTGTCAAAGAGCAAGAGTGGGAGAGGTTTCAAAAAATGCTCATACCCCTCCTATACTCCCTCCCAAATATTTAGCAGATGGATACCAAAAAGACGCAAAAAAACTGAGAACCTTTCTTGTTGTTTTATATTGATTATGATATACTATTACACAAGCAGAACAGTAGAGTAATCCCGTAAGTCCAATGACACATATTCTCAAGGAACGTTAAAAGTAATTGAGGATTTCTTTGTTGAAGCAAGGAGGTGGATAAGCCAATGCCAAAATCGTCAAACGCAACTTCATCAGCCTTTGGGTGGGAGTTTCAGAGCAATGCCGCAATTATGCTGATGTTGGATAATATTAAAGAAGCGTCTAAAGTTAAAGTCGAAGGAGAGAACGAGGACGTTGAAATTACTTTTTCTAACGGAAAAACTTTGATGGCGCAAGCAAAAGCCGTTGAAGATCCCAACGACTTTAGTAACGTAAAAACGAAACTGGAAGAAGCTTTGCGAACTTTGAACGCTGCGTCTAAGATTATCGGTGTTGAACATCTTGTTTACATTACAAATTCTCCCAATCCCTTCAACAGCATACAGACTATGCATAAGTTTAGCGGCCCTATTAATAGGGTGCCGTTTTCTGAGTTGCCGCCAATCTGCCAAAACAAAATAAACGATATCTGTTCAAAAAACGGGTATAATATTGACAGATCTATGTTGATGGTTTGCGTTATGCAATTTCATGGCGAATCCGAAGACGAGCGTTACAAGGTGTTGCATTCATCGATTATGGAATTTTTTAATAGAATTGAAGTTTATAAAGTGTCTGTAAACAAAATACTGTCGTTATGGCAAACTGCCTTTAGGGTAAACTCCTCACAAAGAACTTACGTAATAACCAAGGAAAGTATGATGTGGCCAATTATCGCAATTCAATGCGAGGTGCACGAAACAGACTTGGAGGATGATGATTACGACGAAGCCGACGTAACAGAGATATTACGAAAGTATAAGGCTATAATAAACAATTATAGCGAGCGGTTTGAGTTTGTTTCAACGGTTCTCAGCGATTTTAGCGACTTCTATCCCGCTACGAAATCAAAGGAAAGGGTTAAGCGGTTTATATCTGAAAGATGGGAACAATACAAAAGGGACTTCGACTTGAAAAATACAGATACAGATATAGAGAAAATTGTAATCCAGCTCACTCTTTCAAAAATCCTTAAAAGCCGCAGGGAAATTGTCAGGATAAAAGGAAGGGTGAAATTATGAGAATAGTTTCATTGCAAGTTAATATAATGCAGCAAACGCTTTTTGGTGATAATCAAAAAACTTTTGAGTTTACTTCTGGAGTGAACATTGTTTATAGCAAAAAAAACAGTGCTGGTAAAACCACTTTACTACGGCTGCTTGCGTACGCCTTGGGTTATCAAATCCCAAGTACGCGTGGTATTCGTTTCTCCGACTATGAAACTATACTTACGGTAATAGGCGACAATGATAACGAAATTGTTTTAACTAGAAATCGCAACTATATAGAGGTTGTTTACGATGGAATGGAAAAGGGATATTCTCTTCCCGCCGATCAGAACGAACTGCATGCTTTCGTTTTTGGGATTGAAAATCTGGAGGTGATTGATAATCTTCTTGGTGCGTTCTATGTTGATCAGGAAAAAGGGTGGACTCTGTTAAATCGTGGAAAGGTTATCGGTAATATTCATTTTTCTCTTGAATCACTGCTCAGGGGATTATCGAATAAAACAGACAATGCATTAACGCAAAGACTCGCCATGGTTAAACGAGAGCTTCGGAAGTATAGACACATGCTTGATGTCGCTAGATATAAGGCGGAGATAAATAAACTTGGAGAAATCGCTTATTTAGATTCTACAGCCGATGAAATCGAAGTCGCTTTAGAGCTGTTGTATTGTGAAAGAAAACCGCTTGAAAAAGAACTTCGTCGTATAAAGAACGTAGTCAGAAAAAACAATAGTTTTGAAAAGTATATTACATCTTTTAGACTTCGGGTAAGAACACCGAATGGCAATGAAATTCCCGTTAACAAGGATACCCTAGTCGGCTATGCTGATACGGCTCATCTTCTCGTTGCAAAACAGAATATAATTTGTGAACAAATCTCGGAAATTGACCGAAAAATACATCGGCTAAAGACAGAGCAAGACAGAGAGGCAATGCTGTTTGACGTAAAAAGCAGATTAGAACAATTTGATAT
Organism: Bacillota bacterium; assembly: GCA_021769035.1. Taxonomy (GTDB): domain Bacteria; phylum Bacillota; class Dehalobacteriia; order UBA4068; family UBA4997; genus Avidehalobacter. Next base: position 4,748 of record JAETTP010000019.1, read on the forward strand.
TGAAATATCAAAAATAGACGTTGACGCTTTGGCTACGCAGCGGATTATTGCAAGTCTGGAAAAAGAGCGGAAAGGTTTAGAGGAACAAGTTATTGCAAGTGTTAAACAGAACAATCCTCTTGTTGCTGAATTGCATGGTCTTATTTCACAATATGCTACTCGTCTTGGTTTAAACGAGAAGTATGTGAGTGCACGAAACGATTACGTTTTTACAACCGATCTAAAATCCTTATCAGGTGCAATATTTCATAAGGTAGTATTCGCTTTCAAAATATCGTATGTGGCGCTGATTAGAAATCACGTTGGCGTGTATCTCCCGATTATTTTAGATTCGCCAAACGGACGTGAGGTGAGCGAGGAAATTGTAAATGAAATGATGGCGATATTGGCGGAAGATTATGCTGAACACCAAATCATAATCGCCTCCATTTACAATAGTTATGACTTTGCTGATAAAAACGTAATTGAATTACAGGATCGACTTTTGCCGTTTTGATGCGTGTCTGTTATATGCGTCCAACCAAATTGATTTAGATTGATGATGAAAAAAAGGTCTAGCAACATTTGGTGCAGCTATTTTTCATACCAATTCCAAATTTCCGTGCTATACCGTTATGCAAGGAGGTGAGCCAATGGCAATGTTACTAATATTTTAGAATGATCGCAGAGCAAACGAGGCAATCTGCGAATATCTAAAATCCGCATTTTCCATAGTTATACCATCTTACAACGATAACAAAGCTATACGGCTTTTCCAGCAGAACAATATCGACCTTATGGTTTTAGATGTTATGTTATCTCACATTAGCAGACTTTTCGTTCTACATGAGATACTGCAACTTAGCACGATTCCTGTTCTGTCCATTTTTTTGAATGGCTAATCCCAAATATTCAGCTGTTTAACCAACTGCAATTGATTTGGTATATGTGTTTAACAGCGTTTGTTTAATCTGTTCTGGCACATAAGGATTTGCTTTATCTGCAAAGATAAGCACAACCTTATGGCCTTGGATTGATGTTGTAATTCTCTGTGTTTTCTTTTTTTCTATTGGCACCTCCTTAATTTATTTCAATACATTCAAGCACAGCAATAGCCTATAGTTTTTCCGGTTTATCCTAAATCAGTTCCTGGCCCAATTATTCCAGCGGCGTTTTCTTCCTCTGACTAGCTTGCTCAGATATTCTGGAGTCATTGCCTGCTCCAGATAGGAGTATCACTTTAAGATGGTCATTTAGATTTCAAAGATCGGAATAGGGGCGAGTGGTCTTTCCAAAAAAATGCTCATATCTCCTCTATAACTCACTTCCAAATACCTGGGGTGAATATCCATAAATAAAAGAGTTCTACAGATTTCTATTACCTGTAGAACTCTTAAATTAATTTTGCATTAATTTTAATCTATTTTTCAAGCTCAATTAAATCTAATTCTTGTAGTAGTTCATCTTCAGTGGGCATATAAGGTAAATATTTGAAAAGGTTAAATAAAACTTACGCAGCTACATTATTTTTTTCTGCCATATATGTAAAATTCTATCGGCATTTTCTTGAATTTCCATATTAATCTGTTCAAAAGTTGATCCTTTAAGTTGTAATAAAGAACAATACTGATCATTATATTGTTCTATCATCTTTTTGTTAAGTTGACCAATGGTATGTAAAATATCTTGCATTCTAATATTATTTGTTTTATTAAGTATTTCTTCACAAAATTCCAAATCTTCTTTAGAAAATGTATTTGGTATATTTTTTTCTATCTCAATTGTTTCTTTTGCTTTGATTTTATGATTGAAATATCTTATTAGTGAATATGCCTCCAATTCTTCTTGACAAATAGGCTCTATTTCTTTTGTAAAATTGCCTATTGCATTAATTAAGAATTTTATTTTTGGATAATCGTTAATATTCAAGTGCGCATTCAACTTATCAATAGCAGTACGACAATATATTTGATATTTTTGAATTTTTTGTATGGCAGTATTAGGGTCAACAAATCCCGTGTCCATCGTATCTAACCAAGGTTGCATAGGATTGATATTGTCAAGTGCGTCTGCTAAAATAGCTTCAATTTTTTCCCACTTTTCTTTTTCATTTTTAAGATAACTATCTCTGTAAATTTGTTTTCGTGTAAAAAAAATCGTAACGACCATTGCAGTTGCTGTGGCAGTTGCACCAAGAATTGTTCCGTAATATGAAATAACATCTGCGGCCCCCCACATTGTTACATAGATAACTTCATGTTTATATGCTTCGTTAATTATTATGGGAATTATAATAATCGCAAATATTAAAATTAAAAATACCAGTCCAAATTTTTGAAAAAATTTTGTCATAATATTCCTTTCTTTTGTTTATTTGAAATCTTTATAACAGTATTTTATATTGTTAATTATAACATTTTATATATAGAAATACAACATTTTTGAAGTAATCATTTTTATATTATAAGCTTAAAAAACCTTGCATGAATGCACCCGGAAACTGAAACTTTTTCTTAACTTTACCAAAAGCCACTTCTATAATATCATCGTAAATATTACTCACAATTCCATCGCCAAATGCCTTATGCCAAACAACTGTACCAACTTCAATATCAGAATAATTAGCCTCAACCGGTCTTCCTTCAATAACTGTCGAAACATTATCAGCCTTAGTCACTTCTTCAACAACAGGTTTCGACACAATATCTGGCATTATTGCTGCTGTAAAATCCAACATTGATTCTTGCTGCATAGCAAACAACCTTTGATAATCCTCACTGGAGATAACCGTATCCCAGCCGCCCTTGTTTTCATCTCCATAGCGGTCAATGCCGGTATAGGTTAGGCTGGAATCCTCATACCGCTTGAATTTATAAACAGCGTCATTCATTAAAGCATCATTAAACAGTCCAAGCGAAACCAGCAATTCAAAATCATTAGTATCAAGGCCGGTTACTTTTTTGAACAGTTTAGGCTCAAGCTGGGTGATGACATCTTTCAAACAACATTCCCGATAATCGCTCAGATACATAAAAATCGGTATGCGAGTGGCAAATTTAATCAGCTTTTCCTGTATCTGCTTACGCTTGGATTTATAATCCTTTTCTTCCTCGCTCAGCTCCTTTTTCTCCGCTGCCGACAGCTTGTCCACATTTTCCTTTTTTGCCTTTTTAACAGCCTCCGACTTATTGATAATCGTTTTAATATCCTCGTTAAGGCTGCGGAAACCCTCAATCTTCATCAATGCTTCCATTGCCGCTGGGTTCTGCATTAGCCTAGCCAGTGTTTCATTATCCACATTCACCAGCAAGGCGCTCTCCCAGCGTTTGGCCAGCAGGGTGGAGGAAGTTCCGGCCATCGCAATATCCAGCACCTCGCCGGCATTTATCTGCCGCATTGTGCTGCCGTCATAGGCAATCACCGGCAGAAAGCTGATAAACTCCGCCACTCTCTTCTCCGGGTTGCTCTCGTTGATATTCAAACGGCAGCTATAATCGGCAATCTGCTTTAAGGCTCTGTCCAGCGCAAAATCGAACACATAACACTCCTGCTTGATAATCTCCTTTTGGCCGTTATCCGCCGCCACCTCCCAGGGGCTTTGCACCCGAAAGGCCGCCTGAAAGTAGGTTTCCGGGCTGGATAAATTGCGCAGCATAAATATGCCCGTCCAAGGGCGCACCGTAACGCCGGTGGTCAGTTTGCCACAGGATAGAGTAATACTTTTGCTGCTTAGCGGATCGCTCATTGCTTGCAGTACCGGCTGCAATGCCGCTGCACCTATGCCCGCCGCTGCTCCGGCGCACACATTCACCGTATAATCGTGATAAAAAACATTCTGCCGCTGCGTCAGCAAATTACGCATAGCATAACAAGCCGCTACATTGGGCAAAAACCACAGGGTATGCTGCAACACATTTAGCAGCCGCACGTCAGCGTAGGGCATAGCCGGTTTTCTGGCGCCCAATTTCAGCTCGTCCACCGTTGTTTCCAGATATGCGCCTCTGATTAAGTCCAGCCATTTCTGGACCTCGTTTTGATGTATAAAATACGCCTCGCTGCCGCTGCCTTTGGCGGCAAAAAACACATTCAAATCAAACTCGTTAAACTCGCCTTGTTGGGCAATCCGCTGAATACTGTCCGGCAAGCGATAAGTCAGCATAACCATTCTAGGCAGGGCAGCGTAAGGGTTGTTATCACCCTGCCAATTCGCCTTGGCCTGCTGTTCATCGGAATATGTCCAGTTATAGATTTGCTCCTCGATAAACTCGCCGGAGTTCAACGCCCGAAACGGCGTGCCGGAAAGATAGAGATAATAATTGGCAGTTATGGGCAGCCAAGTTTCATCACAGGCATTGCCTCGCTCATACTGCTCCAGATTTTCGTTGTCGTAAGCGTCCTCGTCCTCTTGCTCAAAGAGCTTTTTGGCGTTATCTTTCCAAGCGCCGAAGTGGTATTCGTCAAAAATCACTAAATCCCAGTTGGTGGTATGCACCCATTCATTTTTTGCCTTAATGCCACCTGTGGCTTTGTTCACGCCTAAATAATCCTGAAACGAACCGAAACAGACAATCGGCCAAGATTTATCCGCCGTATCATAGGTCAACTCCGTATCACGAGAAATGAACTGCCAGCCCTCAAAATCCAAATGACTTGCCAAATCCTCCTGCCAAGCGCTGATTACCGCCGGTTTGAATGTCAGTATCAATATGCGCTGCAAATTCATTCGTTTAGCCAACTGGTAGGCGGCAAAGGTTTTGCCAAAGCGCATTTTGCAGTTCCATAAGAATTTTGGGCAAATACCTGGCTGTCTGGCTTTAATATTGGCAAAATAAGCAGCAGTTTTGTTGACCGCCGCCAACTGCTCCGGACGCATAGCAAAGCTTTGGGTGCGGTTTTCGGCGTTGTCGGTGTGGTTTTTAAACGCCAGCACTGCCGCCTGCACATCAGCCACAGTGCAGCGGAACCATTTGCCAGCGGGATTGGCAATATTGCGTTTGCGCAAGGCTTTATGTATATCGTGGTCGGTGAAAGAGGAGCCGTCCGGGTACATTGCCGATTCCTGATAAACAATGCGATATGGGACGCTGCCGTACGGTCGTTTGGTAGGATATTGCTGGGCTACTCGCTTTTCAACATCAATGGCGGTGTAGCCTATTTTTAGCAAGCCCTTATATTGTGGGTTGGTGTCCTCATAAGCGTAAATGGTTGGGTGAGCCTTAGGGCGCTGGGGAAAGAAATTTTGAGTTGACATAAAATATCTCACCTCTTAAAATATGCGTATTCTGTTGACAACACGCACATAATAGACTATAATAAAAACGAAAGGAGCTGTTTTTTATGGCAAAAGTTAGTACAAATATCAGTCTTGACCCTGCCTTGAAGAAATCGGCACAGGAGTTGTTTTCCGATTTGGGCATGGACCTCACCACAGCGGTTACGCTGTTTTTGAAACAGTCTGTTCGTGAACAAGGTATGCCATTTGTCATCACCCGTGCAGTGCCAAATGCAGAAACTCGTGCCGCACTGGACGAGTATGCCGCTATGCGTAACAACCCAGAGCAGTACAAGCGTTACGATTCGTTCAGCGATTTGATGGGCGAGGTGCTTGGCGATGCTTAAAATCGTAGCGTCTAATCGTTTTAAGAAAGACCTAAAGTTGGCCGCTAAGCGCAATCTCGACCTAAAAAAACTTAATAATGTGGTTGATATACTTGCCCGGCAAGAACCTCTGCCAGTCGAGCTGAGGGACCACAGCCTCATTGGAGATTATGCCGGCTTTCGAGAGTGCCACATTGAACCTGACTGGTTACTGGTTTACCGCATAGAGAACGACGCTTTAGAGCTGTATTTGTTCCGCACCGGTACTCACTCGGATTTGTTTTGAATCTTCTTATTTTACTCCATCGAAAGGTGGAGTTTTTTTACCGCAAGATGTTACTTGGCATTGTTAAGATCTTTTAAAATGATATATTAGATACAAAATCCTGTAATTTATCTATCCAAGCTTGAAATATATGTATACTGCTTGTAACTGTTACTAATCGTGCTAAAATGTTGTCAATTCCTTGTTTTATTATGTTATTTTTAGGCAATGTATTTCTTAAATTTTCTCTCAACTCAATTGTACTCTGTTTTAAATTATTGATTTCGTTCACCAAAGCATTATTGGACACTGTAACATTGTTATCTATTGCATTTAACAAATTATCTAATATATTTTCTAATTCCGCACAATCTTTATGAGATAAAAATTCATTTTCTTGTCTGGAATTTTGATTGCCTTGCTGTATAGCTAAATTACCATTAAAATTGTTAACATTTATAGCGTTATTCATTATTGCTCTCTCCTTGTATGGTTCCAACAAGTCATATTTCTGAAAATCCATTCTAATATAACGATTTACAGCATCTAAAAAGCCCTCTGATAAAAGAATATAATATATTTTATCATTCTCCCGTTCTTCAAAATCCTTAATTAGATTTTCTTTATTTTTATAATAGGTAAGACGTTCAAATAAATGTGAAAATACTGCAGTTTCTTGAAGTTTTTGCGGCACTGTACTTTTATTAATTTGAGTTTCCATTCCATATGACTTAGCTGACATATGCCAAATGTAAATAAGCCAATCCATATCTTGTCCATCTAATGGACTATTAAAAAAATCAAATTCGTCTAGTAAATTCTCAAAATAATCGCTCATAATAACACTCCTTTTAATATTTTTTATGCTAATAAATATTATTCCATAGGCTTTATCATTGATTCAATAAAGTTTATTTCTTCATCTGTTAAGCCATATTTAGCATACAGTTCTTCGTCTGTCCAAGGTTTGGTGAAGTCCTGTAATGGGACGAATTGATAAACCCCACGAGTGCCATTTTGTGTTTTCTTTTTTATGCTTACAAGGTATCTGAAAAATCTTGTTTTAATATATGTAATAATATTCTTGCATTCTTTTTCTGTGAAATTATGTTTTGTTGCGTCATAACCAATAACAAGAAATGTTTGAGAGCAAACACTGTTTGGTTCTCCATAAAAGGGTTTGCCTAAAACTTGGTCATCATTGCCACTGCCTCCTGCTGCTGGAATATATACTTTATGTAGATTTTTAGTTGCTTTATTTTTAGGTAACTGCACATTGCTTATCCACTTAAATGTTCTGTTACGCTCAATGTTCAAATAATATTTTATTGTGTGTATATCATCTTGTTCAGAAGCATATCCAGTCCAATTTGAAGTTAATAGTTTACTGTCATTGAAGAAATGTTTTGCGCTTACAAGTCCAGAGAACTTAGTGTCTAAATTTTTATAATATTCACCCTATATAGACTCTATTTTTTCTATGATAGAATACACAGACGGATCTCTAACAACTATTCCGGCAGTTTTTGCATCTAAATAATCAAAACGCTCCAATACTTGTCCTTGCAGACTATGGAAATAATATTGACATTTTCCACTATATTTTCTTTGCCACAGGAAGTAATTTACACCGCCTTTTATTTCAACACCAGGAAAACAATCTGAGGCATTTTCAAAATCATGAATAATCTTGAATTTATTGCAGTGTAACATTTCATCAATCCATTTTTCAGGAATACCTTGCGCTGTTTTAGTCATCCAACGGCTTGGCGTAATCATACATAAATAGCGAGGATTGAGTTTTATTGTATTTTCGATAAACTCATTATAAATTGATTTTGCATTTGCGCTATTAGTACCTTTTATGCCAAAACTTAGCTGATAGGGCGGATTGCTAATAATCACATCAAATTTCATTCCAAAAATATCCTCCGGTGTTAGCGTATGTATCCATTCATAAGCATGGCTTTCCAAATCATCTCCACGCTCATATTCGCTTTGCGACGCACCGCAAAAAGCACATTTACCGTTATACCAGTTATGCTTTAAGCGCTTAAAACGAATATTGCCGCTAATATCATTAAAGTGGGTAATAGCATAAGGACTGTTGGCGTATTTGGCACAGTAAACGCTGCGCCGAGCCAGCAGACTGGTTAGCTCGGTGATGGCAATACCATAAAGCTGTTTGTGAAAAATATGGTCAATGCGTTGCTGCAAGTCAGGGAACTCATCAGCCAACCCGACAATCAGCCGCTTGGCAATCTCTCGCAGAAACACACCCGACTTGCAGGCCGGGTCAAGAAAAGTAGCGTTGCTATCCTGCCAAATCTCGGCCGGCAATAAATCTAACATCTGGTTAGCAATTTCCGGTGGTGTAAAAACCTCGTCATTAGAAAGATTGGCCAGGCAAGTCAGCACATCGGGATTATACAAATTATTCATAATCGCCCAACCTCCTGTAATCCACCAGAGGATATTCCCGCACCGGCGGCGGAATAAACGCTTGCACTTCCTCATCAAATTCCCAGTTCAGCATATCCAGACTTAGCTGCTGACGGTGTCCGTTAAGCAATTCGTGCAGAGTAAAATCCCGGCGTTTAACCAAACCGCTGGCCGTTACCATAGACCACTCCGCAAACACAATCGGGCTGCCGTCAGCTTGTAGCAGCGTTAATGCATCGCCACAAAGAATATTTTTACGCAGAATAAAATGCACCACTGTCTGGCACTGCTTGTCCGCAGGCTGATGTAAAGCGTTATGATAGGCATTTTCCCAAAGCGCAAACAAACGTTGCTGACATTCCTGCACATTATCCGGCAGAATATCCACTCCATAAAGACTACTGATTGCCAGCACAGCATATTTTTCATATTCGGCCGGGCTTTTGGCATAGCGTTTGGCAACAACCGCCAATTTGCGAGTTAGAACCTCGGCCAAAAAATTACCATTGCCGCAGGCAGGCTCTAAAAAGCGGCTCTCGATACGCTCTGTTTCCTGCTTAACCAAATCGCACATAGCTTTGACTTCTCGCTCTGCTGTAAATACCTCGCCGTGTTCGGTTACTCGCTGTTTGGATTTAACTTGTTTATCCTCTGACATATCTCACCATAAAAGTAATAATATTTTTACTACTAATTAAATTAACTAATAATTATAATATCACTTTTTGCTAAAACTATCAATAGAAATCATAGAAAAACTTAAAAGTAATATTTTGAGTTATACTAATAGATGAGGTGAGAACAAGATGGTTGGCGAGATTTTAGCAGAGGTCAGAAAAGACCATGGTGATACTCAAGAAACTTTGGCAAAAAAATTGCACGTTACTGTTTCAGCTGTGCGCACATGGGAACAAGAAAAAAGCTCGCCATCACAAGAAATGCTGGTGGCGATATGCAGGCTTTATAAGGTGTCGGCTGATTACCTGCTGGGCCTATCTAATGTTGATCCGGCTTATGTGCAGCGCCGCAGGTTGAATAGATTTTCCGAAAAGGAGTTAGAGGAAATACAACTGTTTGAAGAATATTTGCTTTGGCGGAAAGCAAAGGCACAAAAATAGCCCCTAGTGAGGATGGTTTCACTGGTGGCTTATTTTATATCTTTTCTAGTAATAGTTTATAATATAAACTTGAGAGTTAAGTTAGAATATCATGTGAATCATTTTGTTGAAAAAAATGTTGTTATATGATATAATTTAATTGTATTACAATATTATTTAGAAAAAATCATAATTAAGAAAGGATAAAAAAATGAACCAATATCAGCATATTAATTCTAAAACCTTAACAAGTCTAGCATTAATGGAAGTAAATGTGTTAGCATCAGATTATATTTCTTCATTTTTACCTTTTATAGCAACTTTGATATTAAAAAAAGATTATAATAAAATCGAAATAGGTATAATAATAAAAGATTTCAAAGAAGAATTTGGTATTAGCATTACTCGTGCTCCTATGCAATCAATTCTATCGAAAGCTGTAGCCAAGAGTTTGATATTAGCTGCTCAAGATGGAACATATAAGCCAATAATTTCAGAATTACAGAAATTTTCTTTTTTGAGTGTTCAAGAGGAACATCAGAAAAAAATTGATATTCTTTTGAATAATTTTATCTCTTATGTGAATACTCAACATAATATTATTGTAAGCAATGATGAAGCTATTGATATATTTATGGGTTTTTTAGATGAATATTCACCTAGAACTGTATCCGGAAAATATATAGATAGTGAATATCGTCAAGGAACTTCAAATAAAAATTTATATTTAATGGGAGATTTCATTAAAACAATTTCACATAATGATACTAATTTGTTTAATATTGTACAGCAATTATCCATGTCTTATCTGATTGCAAGCGCATTGACCTTTGACGAACCGACAAAATCTGGCTCACAAGAATTTCAAAATATGACATTTTATCTTGATACACCTATTGTTTTACGTTTGTTAGGATTGCAAACTCAAGAATTAAAAGAATCATATGTAGAAATGTTTAGAAATTTCACTGAAACTCTTAATCCTCAATATATGATTTTCCAACATACATTAGAAGAAATATCTGGAATAATACACGATTGTGCCGAATGGATTGATAATCCTCAATATAATCCTATGTATGCTAATCCTGCCTTGTTGAGTTTTGTTGAGAAACATTTTAACAAAATTCAAATAGAACTTTTTGCACAAAAACTTGAACAAACCTTATTAGATATGAATATATCTATTGATGATATGGAATACTATAATATTGTAAATCATAAATCTCAAATAGATTTGCGTAAATTAAAAAATAAACTTGTTGAAACATATAAAAAAAATAATCCTCAATATGACGAAGAAAAACACCGTAATGCCCTTGATTATGATATAAGTTCTATAGAAAAGATTGTTAAGCTATGGGGTGAAAAGAGCACACACTCATATACAAGACTTAAATATTTGTTTATTACAAATAATAATACTTTAGCTTATGTATGTCGTAAATATACTAGTGAATATTGGTGGAATAATAAAAGCAATAAATCACCCTGTGTAACAGATTATTATTTAGGAACTATGGTTTGGTTAAGTACACCAGCTCCGAAGATGCAAAACATAGTAAAATTAAAATTATTGGCAGATTGCAGTGCTGCAACATCTTTATCTCGTGAAGTTATGGAAAAATTTATATACGAACTTAATCGTATGCAAAAGGAACAAACTATTTCTGATAACGATTTTTTGTTGTTACGTCAGAGTGCATATGATAACAATTATATACAAAAAATTACATTGAATGAAGAAACTGCATTTAAAGACGATACGATTGAACAAATACTTGAAGAAATAAAAACAGATATACAAAGACCTATGTTTGAACAAATAAAAGAAAAAGAAAAACAAATAGAATTGTTGAAACAAGAAAAAACGATGTTAGAAAATGAAAATAGATGCAATAAGGAAAAAATAGATAAAATTAACATTGAAAAAGAAATTAAAAAAGAAATTAAACAAAAATGTTTGGAACGAGAAAAATATCAAATAGAAAAACAAGCAAATAAAAAAGCGGATTCGTTATATAAATTGTATTTTCCAAGTATATGCGCCATATGTACGTTAATTTTGGTAATACTGAATTTTGCACTATCTCCTTTCAAATTTGATAAAATTGTAAAAATTTTTTTGGGAGTTATAGCATTTATACTTGCTATTTTTATAGCAATGATGAATAATAACACTTTTTCTTTACGTGATAAACTTTGTAATTTTTTATGCCAGTATTATAAAAGAAAAAAATAAAAAAACTGAACCATAATAAATAATTATATATTGAATAATAGATATTTCTTAACAATTCTGTATATTATGTTTTATAGTTTGTCAAGTAAAAATAACTCTTATTAGGCTAGTTCCTATGAACCTTGTCCCGCATTGATACTGTGAGCAATCTGATTTATATTTGAACCTATCTTATGTACCTCAGCACGCAGTTCTCTAATCTCTGCGCTCGGCTTAGCCTTAACCGGCGTTCCCATATCAACTGCCGCAAATATACACTTTTGGATAAACCGCACTTATAAGCATTTGTTTCTAACTGTTCTTTCTCTGCCTGACTTAAACGCAGGTACAATTCGTATCTGTCGTTATTCTTCATTTTCTATTCATCTCTTTCTTTCAATACTTCCCTCGTCAACCGGCGAGGGATATCTGGGGATTGGGGAGCCTTACTCTCCAACAAGCGCCTGGAGATATCTTCAGGCTATGCTTGCGACACCTTGGCAGGCTTAAAACCTAGCTAGAAGTATAAATCTGCTCTTTCAATTTACTTTCGCTATCGGATGGAACACCATATATAGTGGTTTATCAAATAAACAGACATCAATATATGACTGCAATACTGTGCGAAAAGTCTTCAAAATGTCTGTTCCCAAACAAAAGTTTCAAAAAGGTTTAGGGGTTCAAGGAACCCCCTAAACCTTTTTTCCAGCCAAACAACGGGTTCATTGAACCCCCAATTAAGAAAAAATTGCTTAAATATAAAAATTGGCTTATGTTTTGTATCTGCTTTTTTGAACGGCAAAGGTGAATGAATGCGCATTGACTTGCTAAATTGCCGAAATGGATGCGCAATCATTCACCCAATTAACAAGAAAAACCCCAGCTAAACATAGTGATTGCTGCTGGTTTTACTTTCCGGCAATGTTGCCTAAATGTTTGTTGATTTGTTAAATATATCGGTTCGTCTTAATTCAGACGCATCGGTTTATAATAATTAAACCACTTTTGGCAATCTTGCAAAGCCGATATTTTGTGGACATTCGTCCTTATCGTAAGAGCGCTTTGTACCATTTCGTCCAAGCCGGTCTAATTGCAGTAAACCGTTTTTTATACCTAAAAAATCACTTGCAAAGTCTTATAATTAGTTGCTTTCAGGCAATAAGCTATTTTGGCAATATTGCCGAAGATCCACTTTATCAAAGGTAAAGTAGGGGAGTACGGTGTTCTATCTCCCTGACACTTCTGTCAAAAGGTTGGACGAAATCGTACAAGCATTCTTTTCTAAACATTTGGTATGAATTCGCCCAAAAGTGTCAGCAGATGTTTTGCCGAAGCCTTTGGCAATTTTGCCAACCCTTTAAATTAAAAAAGCAGGAATGCAATTCCTTAATCACATTCCTGCTTAACATTTCAGTTTTGGATCTTTGGAGTAGGTGGAAGTCCGTCCTCACTTTTAATTCTTGCCTATAGTAAAAGCTCTTACAGTTTAGACTGTAAGAGCTTTATCTGGTGGAGATAAGCGGGATCGAACCGCTGACCTCTTGAATGCCATTCAAGCGCTCTCCCAGCTGAGCTATACCCCCATGTTGCCGAAACCTCAAAATCCGCAAGGCTTCTGGCTTTATGCAATTTTTTCAGTTTGTGGGTAGCACATCTGCTGGTTTACTCTCCCAGCTGAGCTATACCCCCATGTTGTTGAAACCTCAAAACCTGCAAGGTTTCTGGCTTTATGTAATTTTTTCAGTTTGTGGGTGGCTCACCTGCTGGTTTACTCTCCCAGCTGAGCTATACCCCCAAGACTTTTATTATTCTATCATAAAGTTTTAATAAAATCAATAGCTAAAATAAAAAAATCTCAAATTTTTGCAAACAAATTATTTATAGCGGCATTTGCAAAAGGAAACGCTACTATGAATTAAACGCTTTTAATGATTGTGCCAATCGCAGGAGGCGAAGTTTTCGTCAAAACGGTCGTAGGCGCATTCGTAAAGCTCTGCGCCCCAGGCATCAGAAAATTGGAACTCAATAAAACGGCCTTGAAAAACCAATCCTTCTGGGATTATCGACTGGAAAAGCTCATCAAAATTAAACATCGGGTAAGCTGCACGCAAACGTGCCTCTACATCCGGTTTGGGTACGGTGCCATTGTTGGGCTGGTCGTAAAAAGCGCTGGCCCAATGGTAGATGTATTCCGGTTGGTCGTAGATAAGGCTTTCCAGTTCGTCAGGGTCGCAGGCGGCGAGGGAGCCGGGAACGACGGCTTCTGGAATTTCCCAAAATGTGTAGGCGCAATTCTCCAGATTTTCAAAAAGATGGTAAAGTAGACAATCGTTAATTTCCTTAATATGCTGCTGAGCCTCTCGCTCCTTTTGATTGTAGTAGGCAGCCAACCCGGCAGCAATCAGCTGCGGGGTTGGATTATCCGCCTTTAGATAGGGAAAAAGCGGTTGGTAGTCCCAGGACTTCGGTTTTGCTAATTCTTGGCAGATATAGTCGTAATCGTCGCTGATTTCCAGCATTGTATCATCAAAGGTTTGGTTGGTGAAGATGCCGGCCAGGCCTAGGGCAAAGCTTCCCTTGACTAAAAAACGGTCGTCTTGGTAAGTTACTTCAATCATTTTCGCTCCTCCTACTCTAATCCTATATGACTTTTTCTTTGAAAGATTTTTTCTTCCACGATAGAAACAACAAAATGAAATACCATGCCAAATCCAAACATTAGAATAATGGTGTTCATATCAAAATCAATGAGATGAGTCAAGGTCAACAGATAAAAAATGCCGTAATATCCCAAGTTAATAATCAGGGAATTTACCATAGTATATACTGTTTTCCCCAATCCGATAAAAATATTATCAATGATCGCACTGCCTGCGTAAGCTATGTAAAAGGGAACAAGTTTTATGGTTAATAGAAATATCTCGTCCGCATTGTACAGGTTTTCGACAAAACTATAGAACGGTTTCCAAACAGGAATAGAAAGCGCCCAAAAAGCGATAACAGCGCAGGCAATAAAATAATAATTAAACCGTTTCAACTTTGCATATCCGTTTTTACAGTCAGAACGAATGACCTCTGTAAGCGCCGATATGGGGATAAGCAGCCAGCCCCAAATAAAATTGTTGGCAAGCCAATAGTTGTCTTCTTCCGCCACCATATTGATCATTTTGCAAACCATAACGGCATAGATAAAGTTGTCCAAAAATTGATTCAATCCTGAAAAGAGGCCAATTCTACACCATTCTTTAAAAGGAGTTAGGTCAGACCTTCGGAATCGACAGAATGTGAAATATTTTTGATGGTTTGATACACAGCAGGAACCAATGCAAGTAAACACAACGCGATCCATAAATGCCAATTAAAGCTCTTAAACTGTAAATATTTTTCTTTCAAAACGTTTCTGATGTACCGTTTAAATTGTTTATGTATGGAATTCCCTCCATTGTTTTTTCCAATTCACTTTTGGGTTACTGCCAGCGAAAAGTTTCCTGCATTACAAAGCTTGCTGAATATGATAGGTCCCGCTTTTCGATAAAAATGTTCGAAAAGCGGGACTCATTCGATATGGTCGGGATCATCCCGTCTAGCTATCAAAAATACAATACCCTAAAAGGTATTGTATTTTTTCAGCTATTGGTCGGGATGACAGGATTCGAACCTGCGGCCCTCTGGTCCCAAACCAGATGCGCTACCAAACTGCGCTACATCCCGGCAAGCTCAATTTAATATTATAGGCAAAAAAATGCGGTTTGTCAATCTGCTACGGTAGATTTTTTCAAATTTTTTTGCGCCAGCATATTGTTTAATGTCAGTTTATGCTATATAATAAATACATTACCTATTGAATTGTATAAAAGCAGGAGTTGAAGCAAATGAATATGCAAAAATATCTTAAACCACAGGTGGCGGCGATTCAGCCGTCGGTTATCCGTAAGTTTTTTGATTTGGCCGCCAAAATGGAGGGCGTGGTTTCGCTGGGCATTGGCGAGCCTGATTTTAGCACGCCGCTGGCCTTTTGCGAGGCGGGCTGGCGGAGTATGCAGCAAGGCAAAACCGGCTACAGTCCCAACCCCGGCCTGTTGGAGCTGCGCCAGGCTATCAGCGCCTACTTGCAGCGGTTGCTGGGCCTCACCTATCGGCCGGAGGACCAAATCGTGGTGACGGTGGGCGGTTCCGAGGCTATTGACGCCACCTGCCGGGCTCTGCTTTGCCCAGGCGACGAGGTACTGATTCCGGAGCCCACCTTTGTATCTTATGCGCCGTGTGTGGAACTTTGTGGCGCGACGGCGGTGCCTGTGCCCACCGATGCTGCGGACGGCTTCAAGCTGACCCCGCAGCAGTTGGAAGCGGCTATAACGCCCAAAACCAAGGCGGTGGTGCTCAATTTTCCTAGCAATCCCACCGGCGTGGTGATGAGCCAGGCCGAGCTGGACGCGCTGGCCGAGGTGCTGCTGCGCCACGACGTGCTGGCGATTTCCGACGAAATATACGCAGAACTGATTTATGACGGCCTCAGCCACGCCTCCATTGCCAAAGCGCCTGGTATGCAGGATATGACTATCCTAATCAGCGGCTGCTCCAAATCGCTGGCGATGACCGGCTGGCGCATTGGCTATGTTTGCGCTCACCCAGATATTTTGAGCGGCATCTACAAAATTCATCAATTCTCTCTGTCCTGCGCCAGCACCACGGGGCAGTATGTGGCGATTGAGGGTTTGCAAAACGGCCAGGCGGAAACTCGCCGTATGGTGGCGGAATACGACCGGCGGCGGCAGTTTATCGTGCGGCGGTTTGCGGAAATCGGCCTGCCGCTGTGCAAGCCGCAGGGCGCTTTTTATGCTTTCCCCAGCATTGCGGGCACCGGCCTTTCCTCCACCCAGTTCTGCGAGCAGCTGTTGCAGGAGGAAAAGGTGGCCTGCGTGCCGGGCAATGCCTTTGGGGCCAGCGGCGAGGGCTTCATTCGCTGCTCCTACGCCACTTCAATGGAGAACATCGCCAAGGCCTGCGAGGGCATTGAACGCTTTGTAAATCGACACGCCGGGAGGTGCGGGGAATGATTATTGAAACAGAGGAGGACTTGCTCAAGCTGCAACGGATTGGCCGCATTTGCGCCAATGTGCTGCGGGATATGCGGGCTGCCGCCCGGCCCGGCGTCACCACCGGGGAGCTGGACGAGCTGGGCGCCCGTTTGCTTAAAGCCTACGGCGCTAATTCCGGCCCGATGGCCGAGGGCTTTCCGGCCTACACCTGTATCAGCGTTAATGAGGAGATTGCCCACGGGATTCCCGGCAGCCGGATTTTACAGAGCGGCGATTTGGTGAATATTGATGTTTCGGCGGAGCTGGACGGTTATTATGGCGACACCGGGGCCTCGTTTCTGCTGGGCAAAGGGGACAAAATGGCCCAACGCTTGCTGAAAGCCTCCAAGGAGGCGCTGGCCAACGCTATCACGGCGGCGGTGGCCGGGCGGCCGATAAATCATATTGGCCGGGCGGTGGAGAACACGGCCCGCCGACACGGGCTGCGGATTATTAAAAACCTGTGCGGCCACGGTGTGGGCCACACCCTGCACGACGAGCCGGAAACGATTGATAACAATTACGAGCCGCAAAACCGCCAGCGGCTGGAAAAGGGCATGGTGATTGCCATTGAACCTTTCATCAGCGAAGCGGAAATGGTGGTGATCCAAAGCAAGCGCGACGGCTGGACGCTTTACACTCCGCACCGCACGCGGGCGGCCCAGTTTGAGCACACGCTGGTGGTGACGGATAAGCGGCCGCTGATTTTGACGACGCCCGGCCCGGATATTTAAGCCGGTTTCTACATATTGTAATATAGCAGAGTGTAAGTAGCGCAAACGATGAGGAGGTTTTGGTTTTTATGAGCTTTAAGCAAGTTAAAATTGAGGATTTGCAGTTGAACCCCTGGCATGCTATCGGCCAGGATTGGATGTTGGTGACGGCGGGCGACGAGCAAAAGGCCAACACGATGACGGCCAGCTGGGGCGGCCTGGGCGTGCTTTGGCACGAGAACGTGGCCTTTGTGTTCCTGCGGCCGCAACGATACACCAAGGAGTTTGTCGACGCGCAGCCCCGCTTTTCCCTTTCCTTTTTTGAGGGCCACAAAAAGGAGCTGAGCCTGCTGGGCTCCGTTTCCGGGCGGGAGCGGGATAAGATTGCGGAGGCCGGTCTGCACCTGACCTTTTTAGACGGCGTGCCCACCTTTGAGGAGGCCCGGCTGGTGTTGCTGGTGCAAAAGCTTTACGCCGACGAGCTGCGTCCGCAGGGTTTTATCCTGCCGGAGCTGGACGGCAAAAATTACGCCCAAAAGGATTATCACACAATGTATGTGGCTAAAATCGAAAAGGTTTACACGGCGGATTAGAGCCGGACAATAGCAAAGGCATAGCCGGGGGAGGATGGCTATGCCTTTGCCTTAAAAGCTAAAAAATGAATTTAGGGCCGAAAACGTTGGCGCGCCCGGCGGGCCAACTCTTGCTCTAACTCCCGCTGCTGCTGCATCAGCTGGCGGTGCGCCAGCTGGCGCTGGCGGCGTTGCTCTTGCGCCTGGCGTTTTTGCTTGATTGATTTGTTAATCAAATAAGGCACCAAGGAGAGCACAAAACCGCAGGCGGCCGCTGCCAGGGTGAGCAAAATTTTCAGCAGGAGCATTTTGAGCTTAATCTCCTGCCAGGAAAACAGCTGTAGGGAAACCAACAGGCTGAGGCCTAAAAACACGCCGCAGATAATCAGGCTGGGCTTCAGACTGCGCCGCTTAACCACGGCCGCCGCCCAAAAGCTGCCCGCAAAAACAGCCAGGCAGTACATAAAAGTGCTGGCTTGCACGTTGGTGTCGCCGGGGAGCGTGCGGGAATAGCAGTAAAAACCCCACAGGCCGGTTTCCGCCAGCAGCACAATGGCCGCAAAAATCAGGCCGGAGATGGTGGCGGAGATGACCTTTGGCTGTTTGGCCTTGCCAGAGCTTTTGCCGGCCCTCGCCGTGCCTGACCGAGTTTTGGGCCGGGTTGGCCCAGGCGCGTCAGGTTGGTTTTGGGGCCGGTTCGGCTCGGTTGGCTGGGTTTGCCGCTTGCCGCCGATTTTGGGCAACTGAAAGCGCCGCCGGGGGCGGTTTGAGCTTGACCGCGGCCCGTTGGGGCGTTGCCGCCGGCCGGTGGGCATTTCCCCGCCATTAGTCAGCCATTGGTCAACTTCCTGGGTTGTTTTAAAATTTTTTGGGGCATTATTCATAGGCAAAATCCGTTTCTTTAGCTTATAACCTTTTTTTATTCTATTTTAATAGCCGTTTTTCCTGCCAATCAGACAAATATTGGCGGGAAGTTGCCCGGAGTTTTTCTGTTGAACACTATGGTTTGGATTATGTTGTGGACAAGTTTGGAGGTAGATTAAGACTATGAGCAATACGTTGGTTTTGTTGGAGCCTTTGCTGAAAGATGAGGTTTTGCTGGCTCTGCACTTTTGGGAGCAGGAGGCGCGGGTTAGCCTGCTTTTGGCCCCAAGGCTGGCTGATGTGACGCTGCGGCCGGGGGAAAATGCGGCGGCGGTTTATCTGCTGCCTAAAATTTTGGCCTGCGACGGCTTTTTTAGCCGGCGGGCTGCGGCCGGCCGGCTAACGGAGCCGCTTTTGCAGGCGATGGCGGCGGAAATTCAGCTGCTGCAAAACTGGGTTTCGGCTTACCAAACGCCGGAATGGATGTACTCCCCGGCGGAGTTGGGGCCGGACTCGGCTGAGCAGGCCCCGGAGCTGGCGGAGTTTGCGGATTGGCTGAACCGGCCGGCGGCGGAGCTGGCGGTGGCCTGGGGGGAATTTCACCGCCGAAAGGGCTTTGGCCCGCTGGCCCTGCACCGGGTTTGGCGCTGGGAGGGCCGCCTGCTGCCGGTCACTCAGTACGACTCGATTTGCCTGGACGATTTGGTGGGTTACCAAAGCCAAAAGGACGAGGTGCTGGCCAACCTGCGCCTGTTTGCGCGGGAGGGCCGGGGCAACAATATGCTGCTTTACGGCGCGCGGGGCACAGGCAAATCCTCCTTGGTGAAAGCGGCGGCCAACGCCCTGGCGGCGGAGGGCCTCTGCCTGGTGGAACTGCCTTTGGAGCAGATGACCAGCCTGCCACAGCTGTTGGCCCTGTTGCAGCCGCAGCCTCGGCGTTATTTGCTGTTTGTGGACGACCTCTCCTTTGAGAGGGCCGACCAAACTTACAAGATTACCAAGGCGGTGTTGGAGGGCAGCGTCACCACGCTGGGGGGCAACGTGCTGATTTGCGCCACCTCCAACCGGCGGCATTTGATTGTGGAAAATTGGCAGGACAGGGAGGGAACCGAGCACCTGGGCGGCGAGGTGCGGGCCAGCGACAGCATGAGCGAGAAGCTCTCTCTGGCTGACCGCTTTGGCCTGACGGTGCTGTTCAGCGTGCCCCGGCAGGAGGAATATTTGCAAATTGTGCAGGCCTTGGCCCAAGCCGACGGCGTGAGCCTGCCGGAGGCGGAACTGCGCCGCCGGGCCCTGCAATGGGCGATGTGGCAGAAGCATAACGGGCAATCCGGCCGCACGGCCCGCCAGTTTGTAAACAGCCTTTCCGCGCCGGAGGTGCCGCGATGATGAATTTAAATTGGGACGCCCTGCTGCTGGGCGCGGCCAGCTTTTTGATTATCGGCCTGTTTCATCCGCTGGTTATCAAGGGAGAATATTATTTTGGCAAGGGTATTTGGCCCTGGTTTTTGGCGGCCGGCTTGGCTTTTTTGCTGGCGGCGGCGGTTTGCCCCTGGCCTTTTGCCGCGGTGCTGCTGGCGCTGGTGGCCTTTTCCTGCTTTTGGAGCATTAAGGAGCTTTTTGAGCAGGAGCAGCGCGTGAAGCGCGGCTGGTTTCCGGCCAACCCCAAACGCCGCCTCTAAAGCGGCATAAAATCCTTTAAGCTCTCATAAGCATAGTTGATAGCTTGTGAGAGCTTTTGCGGTTTTAAAAGGGGGCTTTGCGGTATGCGGATTTTGTTTATCAGCCGGCGAATGTTGGTTAGTTTGTCCCTGTTTGGGGTGGTGGCCTGCCTGGTGGGCGTGTTGAAGCTGTTGGGCGGCAGCCCCACGGTGACGGCCTGGGTGAGCGCCGGGCTGGAGGTTGGGCAGGCGCCGCTGTTTTTGGCCGGCAACCCGCAGCACCAGGCGGTCAGCCTGCTGGTGCAGCTGGGCGAGGAATGTGACGAGCAACAGTTGGGCCAAATGCTGCATATTTTGGCGGACAATTCGGCTAAGGCCACCTTTTTTGTGCCGGGCCGGCTGGCGGAGCAGCAGCCGGAGCTGCTTAAATCCATTTTGGCGGGCGGGCACCAGCTGGGCTGCTGCGGCTGGGACGAAACCAGCCCGGCGGAGCTTTCGTTGGCGGAAAATCGGGCGGCCTTGGAGCGGGCCTGCGCCCAGATTGAGCAGGCCGGCGGCGTGCGGCCGGCGGTTTATCTGCCGCCTTTTGGGGTGACGGAGGCGGATATTCGGCGGGCGGCGGCGGAGGCCGGCCTGGTTTTTGTGCTGGGCGGGGTGGACTCCGGTGATTGGCAGGCGGCCGCGCCGGAGGAAATCATCGCCGCCGTGCTGGCCGAGGCGGAGGCTGGCAGCTTCGTCAGCCTGCACCTGGCGGAAAACACTCTGACCGCGCTGGATACGCTGCTTTGCGAGTTAGCCGCGCAGGATTTGAACTTTTGCACGGTTTCCGAAAATCTGCTGGGCGTGGAAGCCGAACCGGAAGAGGCGGAGGCGCAGGCTAAATGAACATATTTAATCTGAAGAGGCGGCTGTGGCTGGCGTTGTGCCTATGCTTGTTTTTATGTGGCAGACCGTCCCCTGCTTGGGCGGAGCCCAGCGTTTCCGCCCAGGGCGCTTTGCTGTTGGACGCGCAGACCGGTCAGGTGCTTTGGCAGCATAACGGCGAGGCTCCTTTGCCGCCGGCCAGTACTACCAAAATTTTGACGGCTCTGTTGTGCCTGGATTTGGCCCCTTTGGAGCGGGAATGTGAGGTTTCGCCGCAGGCCGCGGCGGTGGGCGAGAGCAGCGCCGGCCTGCTGGCGGGCGAACGCTTTGCCCTGGGCGAGCTTTTGGACGCCGTCCTGCTGAAATCCGCCAACGACGCTTGTTTTGCTATCGCCGAGGGCGCCGTGGGCAGCGAGCCTTATTTTGTGCGTCTGATGAATGTTAAGGCGCAGGCCTTGGGCGCGACGGCGGCCAGCCTGCAAAATACCAACGGATTGCCGGACGACGCGCATTTGCTGAGCTGCCGGGATTTGGCCCTGTTGACGCGGGAGGCTATGCGCCGGCCGGAATTTGCCGGCCGGGTGAGCAGCCGGCAGGCCACAATGGAGGGCGGCAGCTACAACCGCAGCCTGAAGAACACCAACCGCCTGCTGACGATGGACGAACACGTGACCGGGGTGAAAACCGGCACCACCAAGGCGGCCGGGGCTTGTCTGGTGAGCTCTATGGAGCGGGACGGCCGCAGCGTAATTGCCGTGGTGCTGCACAGCGGCGACCGCTATCGGGAAAGCCTGGAGCTGCTTAATTACGGCATAGACGGCTTTTGTAACGTACGGCTGGCGGCGGCCGGCCAGCCTTTGGCATACTGGCCAACCGAGGGGGAAAATGAGGAGAGAAGCGGTGTTTGGCTACGGGCGGCGGCGGATTTGTGGCTGACTTTGCCTAAGGAGGAGACCGCGGCCGGGGCGGCCGGCCTGCGGGCGGAATATCACTTTAAGCAGCTGCCGCCGGGCTCCAGCGTGGCGGCGGGCGATTGTTTGGGCACGCTGGATTTCTGCTCTCCAGCGGGCGAGGTGCTGGGCCGGGTTAATCTGCTGAGCGAGGCGGCGGTGCAACTGCCTGGCGGCTCCGGACTGGGTCAGGCTTTGGGCCGGCTGGGGCAGGAATGGCGGCATATTTTGCAAATCCTGTTTGAATAGAGGATTTTGCCGGTTTGGGGCGAATATAAAAAATATTCTAAAATAAAAAATTGGGGAGTATCAATATGACGATTTATAAAGACACTTTGCCCAACGGCGTGCGCGTTATCACGCAGGAGCTGCCCGACGTTTATTCCGTGACCACCTCTATTTGGGCGGGCACCGGTTCCGCCTACGAGGCGGCCGACGAGGGCGGCCTTTCCCATGTGCTGGAGCATATGCTGTTTAAGGGCACCGGCCGGCGCAATTATCAGCAGATTGCTCAGCTGCTGGAGGACGTGGGCGGCCAGATGAACGCTTTTACCTCGCGGGAATACACCTGCTACTACACCCGTTCGCTTGGCGAGAGCTTTGAGCTGTGCCTGGATTTGCTTTCGGATATGTATTTGGATTCGCAGTTTCCGGCGGCGGAATGGGCCAAGGAGCAGGGCGTGATTTTGGAGGAAATTAATATGTATGAGGATGAGCCGGACGATTTGGTGGGCGAGCTTTTTAACCGCACCCTGTACGCCGGCCACCCCTACGGCCTGCCGGTTATCGGCACCACGGCTTCCGTCAGCGGCTTTGAGCGGCGGCATATCGACGCTTACTGCCGGGCGCATTACGCCCCGGCGCATACGGTGCTGGCGGTGGCCGGCAACGTGAAGCGGCAGCAGGTTTTGGAGCTGGCCGCCAAGTATC
This sequence comes from Bacillota bacterium, assembly GCA_021769035.1. Lineage (GTDB taxonomy): Bacteria > Bacillota > Dehalobacteriia > UBA4068 > UBA4997 > Avidehalobacter. The sequence goes on from JAETTP010000019.1 coordinate 27,982, forward strand.
TGGGGCATAACTGGGCGGAGGAGGCCGGCCGGCCGCATTGGGACAAGCCGGAGCTGGCTCAGCCGGAATATGCCGCCGGGCGCGTTTTCACCCACAAGGATATTGAACAGGTGCATGTGACGCTGGGCGTGCCGGGACTTGCCGGCGACGCGCCGGATTTTTACACCCTGAACATATTGAACGGCATTTTGGGCGGCGGCGTTAGCTCTCGCCTGTTCCAGGAGGTGCGCGAAAAGCGCGGCCTGACCTACAGCGTTTGTTCCAACGTGGCGCCGCAGGCCTTTGGCGGCTCCTTTTCCGCCTACGCCTCCACCAGCCCGCAAAAGGCGGCGGAGCTGCTGCGGGTGCTGGGCTGCGAGATGGCTAAGATGGCGGCCTACGGCGTGACGGAGGAGGAACTGACCCGGGCCCAAATGCAGTTTAAGGCGGGCATGCTGATGTCGCTGGAGAATTCCGCCAACGTGATGCTGCGGCTGGGCCGTTCGGAAATTCTCTATCAGAAAGTACGCAACATCGAGGAGCTGGTGGCCGAGGTGATGGCGGTGACGCCGCAGGCCGTGCAGCAGATGGCCGAGCGCCTGATTAAGCCGGAGAAGCTGGTGCTTTCTCTGGTGGGGCCGGAGGAGCCAAATGTGCCGCTGGAGGGTTTGCTGGCATGCTAGAGCAGCTGACGGTTAAGGTGAAAACATCCCCGGCTTACGCTGGCCTACCCTTGCCGGAATATGCCAGCGAGTCGGCGGCCGGCCTGGATTTGCTGGCTTGCCTGCCCGCGGAGGCGGAGCTGGTTTTGCAGCCGGGCCAGCGGGCCTTGGTGCCCACCGGCCTGTTTTTGGAGCTGCCGCCGGATTGCGAGGCCCAGGTGCGCCCGCGCAGCGGCCTGGCCCTGCGCCACGGCCTGACCCTGTTGAACTCGCCGGGCACTATCGATGCGGATTACCGCGGCGAGGTTTGCGTTATCCTGGTCAATTTGGGGCAGGAGTCTTTTGTGGTGCGGCGCGGTATGCGTATTGCCCAGCTGGTTTTTGCCCGCTACCTGCGGGCCTGCTGGCAGCCGGCCGTAGAGCTTTCCGCAAGCGAGCGCGGCGCGGGCGGCTTTGGCCATTCCGGCCTTTAGTAGGCATATAATAAGGCTTGGCTGCATATCCTGAACCGATGGAGGTGATGGTATGCGTTTAAGTCAGCTTTTGGGCAAACGGATTATTAACATTTACGACGGCGAGATTATGGGCCTGGTGGGGGATTCCGATTTGGTGGTGAACCCGGAAACCGGGGTTATCGAGGGCATAATTTTGCCCTTTCGCCCGGCGGGCGGCAATGCTGGCAGCCGGCTGCTGAGGGGTGAGAATAAACATATTTTGAATATCCCCTGGGAGAAGGTCTGCAAAATTGGCAGCGAGGTGATTGTGGTGGATATTGACTACAGCTGAGGCCTTGGGGGGAATTATGAGGGAGAGAAGCTTTGATGCAGAAGATTAGTTTTTTGATGAACGGCGCGGCCGGCAAGATGGGACGGGCCTTGGCTTTGGGCCTGGGCAGCCGGGAGAATATGCGCCTGGCCGCGGCGGTGGACACCAAGCCGGCCGAGGTGGATTACGGCCTGCTTTGCGGCCTGGGGCAGCTGGGCTTGCAGCAGGAGCTGGATTTGGCGGCGGCTATCCGGCGCGAGCAGCCTGACGTGGTGGTGGATTTCACCAGTCCGGCTGCGGTGATGAAGAATATCCGCACCTGCCTGGAGCTGCACACGCCGGCGGTGGTGGGCACCACCGGCTTTACGCAGGCCGATTACAAGCAGGTTAGCAAATGGTGCGCGGAGTTTAACACGCCGGTTTTTATCGCTGCCAACTTTGCCCTGGGGGCGGTGCTGCTGATGCGCTTTGCTCGTGAGGCGGTGAAATATCTGCCGCATGTGGAGGTGATTGAACGCCACCACGACCAAAAGCTGGACGCGCCCAGCGGCACGGCGGTGACGACCTTGGAAATGCTGGCGGCGGAGCGGCAGCCCCTGGCCCAGGGCAGCACGCAGGAGTTTGAACGCCTGCCGGGCAGCCGCGGCGGCGAGCTGGACGGTATGCGCGTGCACAGCGTGCGCCTGCCGGGCTACGTGGCTACGCAGGAGGTGGTTTTCGGCGCGGAGGGGCAGGTGCTTTGCCTGCGGCACGACGCGCTTTCCCGCGAGGCTTACGTGCCCGGCGTGGCGATGGCGATGGAGAAGATTGTCACCGTTAAAGAGGGCGTTTTGATGCAGGGGCTGGAAAGTTTGCTGGACTGAAAACTGAATATAGATGAAATTAAAGTAGCAGGAGCGCCAACTGGCGCTTCTGCTACTTTGTAGGCTTTTTTTGTTGACATTTTTTTACAAATAGGCTAAAATATAAACAGGCTCCCCAAGCGAGGGGGCAGGTGAAGTTAATGATGGCAGGTGGTTCGTCAATCCTCCAGAAAGGAGGTGAGACTATGCCTATACGTATAACGTTTCATATCGGCAATTTTACAATTACGATAATAGTTAAACGCATGCATAAAAAGAACCGCCACTCTGCACAGTAGCGGTTCTTAGCACTTAAATTTAAACCGTTATTGGCGAACCGCCGTTTATCGGCTTCACCTATACATATTATAAAGCACCCGCAGGCTTTTGTCAAGCTTGTGGGTGCTTTTGTTTTTAAAAATATTTTGACCGCCCGCCTCTTTGCCGCATAAGCTGTAGCGTAAATGAAAATCAAGCGATATACAAGCAATAAAGAGTGGTGAAAACGAATGGCTGAAAAGATTGTGGCCTTGTTGGGCGGCGACCAGCGGGAGCTGCTGGTAGCGCCGGCTTTGCTGGACGCCGGGTTTGGCCTGCGCACCTTTGGCCTGCCGGCGGCGGAACTGCCTGCGGAGGCCAAGGCCTGCACCAGCCTGAACGAAGCGGCGCAGGGCGCGGATTTGCTGCTGCTGCCTCTGCCGGGAGTGCGGGAAAACGGTCGTTTGCATACGGCCTTTTTATCGCCGCCGTTGGTGACGACCAGCGATTTGGCCGGGACGGCGGCGGGAACTCCAGTGATGGTGGGCGTGGCCTCCAAATATCTGCGCGGCTTGTGCCAGGCCTTGCAGCTGCCGCTTTATGAGATTGCCGAGGCGGACGAGGTGGCGGTGCCAAACGCTATCCCCACGGCGGAGGGCGCTTTGCAGCTGGCTATGCAGCAGCTGCCGGTGACAATTCAGGACTTGCCGGCTTTGGTGCTGGGCTTTGGCCGGGTGGGCGCGGCCCTGGCGGAGCGTTTGCGGGCCTTGGGGGCTGAGGTTTGGGTGGCCAACCGGGGCGCGGAGCGTCTGCAAAAGGCCCGGCAGCAGGGCTATGCCGTGTGCGCCTGGGAGCAGCTGGCGGCGGAATTGGGCCGTTTTGCGGCGGTTTTTAACACGGTGCCGGCGTTGGTGCTGCCGGAAGAGCGTTTGCAGGCCATGCGGCCTGGGGCGTTGATTATTGATTTGGCTTCCGGCAGCGGCGGCACGGATTTTGCGGCAGCGGAAAAGCTGGGCCTGGCCGCCGTGCACGCGCTGAGTCTGCCGGGCAAGGTGGCTCCGCAGACGGCAGGCCAGCTGCTGGCCCGCGCTTATCCGCGGTTGATTAAACAGGTTTTGGCCTCCGAGCAGGAGGAAAGAAGCGAATTTTGGGGAAGGGCGGTGAAATTATGACGGAAAAGAAATTTACGGAAAATAAACTGGCGGAAATTGATTATATGCAGGAATGGCCGCAGCTTTTGGCGCATAAAACTATTGGTGTGGGGCTGACCGGTTCCTTTTGCACAATGCGCAAGGTGCTGAACCAGCTAGCCCGGCTGGCGGAGCTGCCGGGAGTGGATATTTGGCCGGTGCTTTCCGGCAATGTGCAGCAGTTGGACAGCAAATTCGGCCGGGCGGCGGAATGGCGGCAGGCCTTGGCTGATTTGGCTCCTGCTGTGCGTGCGCCGATTTGCACCATTCCAGAGGCGGAGCCGATTGGGCCGCAAAGCCCGCTGGACGTGATGGTTTTGGCTCCCTGCACGGGCAACACGCTGGCCCGGCTGGCCTGGGGCCTGACGGACGGGCCGGTGCTGATGGCGGCCAAAGCCCACCTGCGCAATGAAAAACCGCTACTGATTGCCTTGGCTTCCAACGATGCGCTGGGCTTGAACGCCAAAAATCTGGGTCTGCTGCTGGCGGCCAAGCAGATTTACTTTGTGCCTTTGGGCCAGGATGACCCGCTGAAAAAGCCAAATTCGCTGATATTTGACGATAAATTGCTGCTGCCGGCAGCGGCGGCAGCCTTGCAGCGGCGGCAGCTGCAACCGGTTCTGCGCGAATTTTGAGGTTATCTGTCGAAGATGAATTGACGCTTTTCGGAAATTACTGAAAAAATATAGTTGCAATATTTACTGAAAAATGGTAAAATAACCAGTAAAGAAAAAAATCAACAGCTTAAAAACTGTTTAATTTGTAATATATCGGAGGTTGTTAATTTTGAAGCAATATAATGTGGCAATCGTTGGGGCGACCGGCGCAGTCGGTCAGCAGCTGCTAAAGGTTTTGGCGGAACGTAAATTCCCAGTGGGGCAGCTGACTTTGCTGGCCTCGGCCCGCTCGGAGGGCAAGCAGATTGAGTGGCAGGGGCAGGCCTACACCGTGCATGAGGTCCGGCCGGAGGCCTTTGAGGGCGTGGATATTGTGCTTTTTGCCGGCGGCAGTATCAGCAAAACCTTGGCCCCGGAGGCCGTGAAGCGCGGCGCGGTGTGCATTGATAACAGCAGCACTTTCCGCTACGACCCTGAGGTGCCGCTGGTGGTGCCGGAGGTGAACCCGGAGGATGTGCGCTGGCACAAGGGGATCATCGCCAACCCAAACTGCTCCACCATTCAGATGGTGGTGGCCTTGAAGCCGCTTTACGACAAATTCGGCCTAAAGAGGGTTGTTGTGGCCACTTATCAGGCGGTTTCCGGGGCCGGCAAGGAGGGCCTGGATGAATTGGAGGCCCAAATTAAGGCGGTGGCTGCCGGCGAGGAACCGCAAATTGCTACATTTCAGCACCAAATTGCCTGTAATTTAATTCCGCATATTGACATTTTCCTTGAAAACGATTACACTAAAGAGGAAATGAAAATGACCTGGGAAACTCAGAAGATGCTGCATGACGAAAGCATTTGCCTTTCCGCCACGGCGGTTAGGGTGCCGGTGTTCCGCAGCCACGCGGAGGCTATTCATATCGAAACGGAAAAGCCGGTGACGGCGGCGGAGGCGCGCGCCGTGCTGGCGGCGGCTCCGGGCATTGTTATTCAGGACGATCCGGCTCAAAATCTGTATCCCATGCCTCTTTACACCTCAGACACCGACGAGGTTTATGTTGGGCGTATACGCAAGGATATTGCGGTGGAAAATGGCCTTTCCCTGTTTGTGGTAGCCGACCAAATTCGCAAGGGTGCCGCCACCAATGCCGTGCAGATTGCGCAGCTGCTGGTGGCAGAAGGGTTAGTTTAAGCTAAATACGACAAAGGAGCTGATGACTGTGTTCTTTGGCAAGCTTGTGACGGCTATGGTTACGCCTTATAACAATGTGGGAGAGGTTGACTATAAAAAAGTGCAGGAGCTGGTTGAGCACTTGGAGAAAACAGGCTCCGATGGGGTGCTGGTTTGCGGCACCACTGGAGAGAGCCCTTGCCTGACTCCGGCTGAGCGCGCTAATATCTGGGCGGCAGCTAAGGAGGCGATTTCGGACGAGGGCAACCTGATTGTGGGAACCACGGATAATGAAACGGCCTACTCCTGCGAGGTGGCCAAAAAGGCGCAACAGCTTGGCGCCGCCGGCTTGCTGGCCGTGGTGCCTTATTACAACAAACCCTCGCAGGAGGGCTTGTATCGCCATTTTGCGGCAATCGCCGCCAGCTGTGATCTGCCGGTTATTCTCTATAATATTCCCGGACGTACCGGGGTGAATTTGCTGCCGGAAACGGTGCTGCGGCTGGCCCAGGATTGCCCGAACATTACGGCAATCAAGGATGCTAGTGGCAATGTGGACACCGTCAGCCAGCTGGTTTCAATTTTGCCCAGCAATTTTTACGTCTACTGTGGCGACGACGCTTTGCTGCTGCCCAGCTTGGCCTTGGGCGCCAGCGGGGTTATCAGCGTGGCCTCGCATTTGGTGGGGCGGGAAATGAACCGAATGATTGAGCTTTACCAGATGGGACGCACCACCCAGGCCTTGCAAATTCATTTGAGGTGCTATGAGCTGTTCAAAAAGCTCTTTATCACCACCAACCCGGTGCCGGTTAAGGCCTGCCTGAACCTGTTGGGCTGGGAGATGGGCGATTGCCGCCTGCCTTTGGCGCCGCCCAGCGAGGCGGAGCTGCAAATTCTGCGGGAAACCCTGCAAAAATATGACTTGCCCAGGTATGGCGAGCTGCTGACTGAGGCAAAATAAAAACAGCAATTTATTTAACTGAATTTACAGGCCGGTTCATTCAGGAACGTGAGAAATAATTTAAGAGCTTTTAAGCCGCAGAAATGGCTAGGGCCTGTTCTGCGGCTTGTATATATAAGCTTATTGTCTATAGCAATAAAAAAATAAAACAAAAAAGGAGTGTGATTATGGACAAGGATAATTTTGAGGCCAACGGGCAAAGCCCCAGCCTGCGCAGCACTGCGGCTGACGTGATTAAAAGCCTGGCGCGCAGCGCCAAGCGGGCCGTCGGCAAGGAAACAGTGGACGAGCCTGCCGCAACTGCCACCGTCGCCTCGGAGGCGGCGCCTGGGGCTAGCGAGCAGCCTCGTCGGGCGGGCAGCCGTGGGCGACAGGCCAGCCGGCCTCGGCCGGAGGAGCGCAAAAAATCGACAAAATCTGCTGCGTCGAACAAGCCGGCGGCCAAAAGTATGGTTGGCAAGGCGGCAATGAGCAAATCAGCCGCCGCCAAATCACAGGCGGCTGGCAAAACGGCTGCGGCGACCAAAAGTGTGGGGCCTAAGCTTTCCAACCAAAAGCTGACGATTATTCCCCTGGGCGGTTTGGGGGAAGTGGGCAAAAATATGACCGCTTTTAAGTATGGCAACAACATTGTGGTGGTTGACGGCGGCATGACCTTTCCCGACGAGGAGCAGCTGGGCATCGATTTGGTAATTCCGGATTACAGCTATCTGCTGGAAAACAAGAGTATGGTGCGGGGTATTTTTGTTACCCACGGCCACGAGGACCACATTGGCGCCCTGCCTTACGTGATGAAGGATTTGAAGGTGCCGATTTACGGCAGCCGCCTGACTTTGGGCCTGCTGCGGGGCAAGCTGAAGGAGCATAACCTGAGCGCGGCCAACCTGCACGAGGTGAGTGCCGGCGATACTATCACGGCGGGCCCGTTTAAGGTGGAGTTTATCCACGTATCGCATAGTATTCCAGATTCTATGGCTCTGGCGTTGCACACCCCGGTGGGGGTTTGCCTGCACACCGGCGATTTCAAAATTGATATGTCGCCGATTGACAACCAGTTTATGGACTTAAACCGCATTTCCGAATTGGGCCAGCAGGGCGTTTTGCTGCTGATGGCCGACAGCACCAACGTGGAGCGGCCGGGTTTTACGGCCTCGGAAAAATCAGTGGGGCCGGCTTTGGACAACATCTTTCTGAACGCTACCGGTCGGGTGATTGTGACTACCTTTGCCAGCAACGTGCACCGTATCCAGCAGACTATCTGGGCCGCTGAACGCACCGGGCGCAAGGTGGCCGTGGTGGGCCGCGGCATGAACAACGTGGTGGGCATTGCCAGCGAGCTTGGCTATTTGAAGGTTAAGGCCAACACATTTATTGATATTAATGATATTCGCAAATTTCCCGACCGCAAGCTGGCGATTTTGACCACCGGCAGCCAGGGCGAAACCCTGGCCGGCCTGACCAGAATGTCGCAGGGGGAGCACCGCCAGGTGCAGCTGCGCACCGGCGATTTGGTGGTTATTTCCGCCAATCCAATCCCCGGCAATGAAAAAATGATTTCTAAAACGGTGGACAACCTCTATCATCAAGGGGTGGACGTGGCTTACGGCCGCGGTATGGGCCTGCATGTGTCTGGCCACGCTAGCCAGGAGGATTTGAAGCTGATCTTCAATCTGGTGCGCCCGCGCTTTTTTATGCCGGTGCACGGCGAATATCGCATGCTTTGCGAGCACGGCAAGCTGGCCGCCAGCATGGGCGTGCCGGCCAAAAACGTTTTTATTATGGAAAACGGCCAGGTGCTGGAGCTTTCCGCCCGCAGCGGCCGCATTGCCGGAGCGGTGCACGCCGGCCAAACCCTGATTGACGGCCGCGGCATCGGCGATGTGGGCACCACGGTGCTGAAAGACCGCAAGCAGCTTTCCAACGACGGCATTGTGATTGCCAGCATTGTCATCAATCGCGATACCTGCCGCCTGCATAGCATGCCCTATATCTTCTCCCGTGGTTTTGTTTACGAAAAGGGCAACGATACGATTTTCCGCGAAGTGGAAAAGCGCATTGTGCGCGTGGTGGAAGCGATGAGCGAGCGCGACTACAATCAGGCGGCGCTGAAAACCAACATTAAAAACACTATTGCCCGCGTGTGCTCGGAGCGCACCGGCCGCCGGCCGATTGTGGTGCCGATTATTAACGAAATTTAGGCTGAAATTTAAGATTAAGCCAGCTCTGCTATCGGAATTGGCAGAAAACATTTTATAGCGGCGTTCAATTTTGCAAACGCCGCTATAATTTTTGCCTTTTTGGGGCACTCTATTGCTAAAAAAGGAGAGTGCTTTTGATGACGAAACAGGAAAAACGGGCGCGGGATATTATGCCCAGCGACCCAACCGACCCCAACGAGGCGGAGCACCAGAGCGAGGGCGGGCCGGAGGCCGACAATGTTGACCGCTCCAAGGTGCTGGACGAGTTGGGCACCACTGATGTGCCCGATATGCAGAGCGACATCCACGTGCTGACGATTATTGGCCAGGTGGAGGGCCATTTGGTGATGCCCGCCCAGAACAAAACCACCAAATATGAGCATGTTATTCCGCAGCTGGTGGCGGTGGAGGAAAGCCCGGAAATTAAGGGCCTGCTGGTGGTGCTGAACACCGTGGGCGGCGATGTGGAGGCCGGCCTGGCGATTGCCGAGCTGATGGCCAGCATGCGCAAGCCGGTGGTTTCTCTGGTTTTGGGCGGCGGCCACAGCATTGGCGTGCCGATTGCCGTGGCGGCCCGCAAGTCGCTGATTGCTTCCACCGCCACGATGACGATTCACCCAATCCGTATGACCGGCCCGGTTTTGGGCGTGCAGCAAAGCTTTGATTATCTGGAGCGTATGCAGGACCGGGTGATTGGTTTTGTGACGGCCCACTCCGGCATTTCCGACCGGCAAATGCGCCAGTATATGATGAATACGGGCGAGCTGGCCCGCGATATTGGTACTGTTTTGGCCGGCGACGAGGCGGTGAAGTGCGGCCTGATTGACGAGGTGGGCGGCCTGGCGGAGGCTTTGGCGGCCCTGCATAAGATGATTGATGAGGAAGCCTAAGGCGGGAAGCTGAGAGGCTTGAATGAAAAGCGCAGAGGAGGGAGCTTAAATGTTGTGGAGCATTATCCCGGAGGACGTGGTTTTTAACGGTTGGGCGGAGGAAGCGGCAAATATGAGCGCGGAACCAAGCGCCGAGCCGGACGCTTGCCGTTGCTGCAACCCGAAATATTTTCTGCAATCTCAGCGGCAGAATTTTGCTGCGGAAATAAAGGATTATCGCCATTTTTGCCGAATTAAAAACAGTTAAGATAAAAGAAAACAGGCGGAAGAAAAAATTTGGCTTAAAGTGAATTTGAGCTGTTTAATTTGTTAAAATATAGTGAATTGAAAAAATTTTGATGAGGAAGAAGAAAGGTAATGGCAACGGCAAAAAAAGCAACAAGCCGCACCAGCGGAGCAGGGAAAAAAGCTTCAGCCAGTAAAAGCAGCAGCAAAAAGGCGACTGCCGCTAAAAATGCTGGCGTAAAGAAATCACAAAAGGGCGGCTCTGAGCCGGTGGAGGCCAGCCAGAACCAAACCCGGCTGGTTGGCGTGGGCCTGATGTTGGCCGGCTTGATGCTGAGCCTGTGGTTTGCCCTGATTGGCCTGGGCGTTTTCGGCGCGGAGGCCACGCCGGGCCAAAAGCTGCTGGCGGTGCCGGCCGGGCTGGCTAACATTGCCCTGGCCCTATCTGCCGTTTATTTGGGCTATACCCTCTATAGCGACCGCAAGGGGCGGTTTGGCGCTTGGCAGGTGGCCGGGGCCTGCTTTTTCCTGCTGGCTTTGGTGGGGCTGTTCCATTTGCCCTATTTTGCGGTGACAGAGGGGGCGGCTGTTTCCGGCTTGCAGCAGGCCTGGCAGGCCGGCTTGCAGGGCTTGGGCGGCAGTGTGTGCGGCTTTTTGGTAGCCCTGCTGGTTTGCTGGCTGCCGGGAAAGACCGCGCCCTACATAGTTCTGCTGGCCTTTTTGCTGCTGGGCATTATGCTGGCGACGGATATGCGGATTTTTGGCGCAGCGGCCAAGGGTTGGCAGAAATCGCGCCAGGCGGCGCGGGAGAAGCGGCAGGCCGCGGCGGCGGCCAAGGAGCAGGCGGCGGCAGAGGCCGCCTTGCAGGGGCCGCCCAAACGACCGACCAGAAGCAGCTTTGAGGCGGATGACGACACGGGCCAGCCCTGGCATACAGAGAAGCTGGAGATTACTCTGCCGCCGGTGATTACGGAATACAGTGGTAGCCGCTTTGCCGAGGTGCCGCGCGAGGCCTACGACCAAGTGACGGTGGCCCAAATGCTGGGCGACGATTTGGATTACGGCCTGCCGGAAAGCAGCCCGGTGGACGAAGACGGCAATATTCACGCCGGTTTTACCACAATTGTGAAAAATCCGCCCGCCCAGCCGCGGCCGGCTATCCCCGCCCAGCGGGAGCGGCCGCAGCCTGCGGTTTCGGCTGCAAACCTGCGGGAAACCTTTGCCCAACTGGCGCACGAGCGTTTTGTGGAGGACCAGGCGGAGGAGTTTAGCGAAACGGAAGCGGCGGCCTTTCCGTTGGCGGCGGTGGAAACCTATGCCGAAAACGGCGCGGAGCTGACAGATAATGTGGCCGCCTTTGACGAGGAATATCTGCCCTTTGCGGAGCGGCGGGAGGCGGCGGCCTCGGCTTACATGCAGGAGCTTGACGAGGAAATCGCCGATTTGACGCAGCGGCACAATGCCGATAGTAATATAATTGCTTTTCCCTCGCGCAATGTGGCGGATAGGGCGGAAATAGAAGAAAATACGACAGACGAGCCTGTTGTAGAGGAAAATGCGGCGGCGGAAGCAGAGGCCGATAATAGCGAAGAAGATATTATCGAAGAAGATATTATAATAGAAGAAACGGAACCGAAGCCGCCTGACGCTCAGCTGCCTGCCTATCCCAAGGGCGGCGCGGTACATACGAGGCTGGAGCGGGTGGTGGATTATCAGCTGCCGCCGCTTTCGCTGATGAAGGGCGGCATTGTGGTGAAAAACCCGCGCATCAACCAGCGCATTATGGACGATAGTGTGCGCCTGGAGCAGGTTTTGGCCAGCTTTGGCGTGAAAACCAAGGTGGTGGAGGTGGTTTGCGGGCCCTCCATTATCCGCTACGAATTGCAGCCGGCCCCTGGGGTGAAGATTTCCCGCATTGTCAATTTGGCGGACGATATTGCTCTGGCTTTGGCGGCGCGCGGTCTGCGTATTGAGGCCCCTGTGCCCGGCAAGCCGGTGGTGGGCATTGAGGTGGCGCGCGAGCAGA
>JAETTP010000020.1 GCA_021769035.1 Bacillota bacterium
TTGCGTTTGGCAAACAGCCTGTAATCATTGCCTGGTCTATCTATTTGGTGACTCGGACGCACTTATGGTGGTTCTACCTGCATAAATCGAACGCTGCAAATGAGGAGGCTGGCTGAAAGACTTTTTTGCGGATGTTTAGTCCTTGGAGTGATTCATCAGGCCAGACGCATTCTCATTATACAGCTTTGGCAACAATACGGATAGGTTACAGCTTAACACTGTGATTTACTCCGCAAATATATTGTAATAGGAGCGATGAAAAATGTTACCTGTAAACCCCGAAGCGATCGGCTTGTTTGGCCTGATTGCCACTGTAATCTGTTTTGGCCTGGAGCAAGTGGGCGTGGGCGTTAAAGGCGCTGACCATGCCAAGCTGACCACCTCGTTGGGGCTTATCGCCATTTTGTTCGGCGGCTGTGCACAGTTGTTCACAGCGCTGTGCATGTACCTTTTCTCGGTGGGCGGCGGCCACAGCATTTACTTAGGCACTGTTTTTGGCTTTTTTGGCCTTTTCTGGGTGCTGGTGGGCCTATTCTTCCTGAAAGGTGGCGACAAAAAGGTTTATGCACACTTTTTTGCTTGTGGCCTTGTTCTCTGCCTGGGCTTCACCGTTAAGGCGTTTCAGGATGGCCTGGTTTGGCCGCTGGGTGTGGATTTGATTGTGATTGATTTGCTGCTGGCCGTGTTGGTGCCGGCCTGGTACACCGGCAGCCCGGCCCTGACCAAATTGGCGGGTGCCTGCAACTTGGCAATCGGCGTAATCTCAATGTTCTTGCTGTTCCCGGCAATCGGACTCTAAAGTCTCTTAATTAAAGCGACGTTTTCCAAACGGAACGCCGCTTTAATATTCTTTTCAGTCAAAAAAGGCCCTGCGGATTGAAAACCGCGGGGCTTTAATAATTTAATGAAAAATATTTTACAAAAATCGGCTGTAGCTATTGACATTTGGCGCATAGTCTTGTATAATATTTTATGCGTGATTGAAGGGTGCATTGCCGTGGAGAGGTACCGAAGTGGTCATAACGGAGCGGTCTTGAAAACCGTCGCACAGCAATGTGTCGTGGGTTCGAATCCCACCCTCTCCGCCATTTACGCACTTGACATGGAGAGTTGGCCGAGTCGGTCGAAGGCGCTCGCCTGCTAAGCGAGTATACGGGCAAAAACCTGTATCGGGGGTTCGAATCCCCTGCTCTCCGCCATTTTTTAATAAAACTATGTGCTACTAGCTCAGCTGGATAGAGCGTCTGGCTACGGACCAGAAGGTCGGGGGTTCGAATCCCTCGTAGCACGCCAAAAGCGCCCACGGAGTAATCCGCGGGCGTTTGTTTATATTCCAAAGCTAACGGTATTTGCTTACAGCTTGAAAATATCGTCCTAATTGGCGGGTTGAAAAGTGGAAACGGCGGTTGAAAATGTGTATGAAAGTTGGACAAGTTTTCAACCGCGGATTTTGGCGAGTGTCGGGAAGCGGCTTGACAAAAGCCTGTCGCAATTCACAAAGATGTGGATAACCCTGTGGAAAAGTGTGGAAAACAGTGGAAAACTACCCCTCAAATGGCATTTGAGGCAATAAATTGCAGTTTTGTCAGGAAAAAACAATTATTAAAGGAGGTAAAATTTTATGAAGCTGCTGCATTTAGCAGATTTACATATCGGAAAATCACTGAATGATTATAGTTTGCTTGAGGACCAGCGTTATATTTTGGATCAGATTTTGGTTCTGATTGCCGAACATCAGGTTGACGCGCTATTGATTGCCGGCGATGTTTATGACAAGTCAATCCCCAGCGAAGAAGCGGTGAAACTGCTGGATTATTTTCTGTGCAGATTGACGGCAAGCGGGGTAAAAACTTATCTCATCAGCGGCAACCACGATTCGGACGAACGATTAAATTTTGGCAGCGCCTTATTTCAGAAGAACCAGGTATATATTGCCGCCAAATATCAGGGGCAGCTTTTTAAGCACAGCTGCGAAGATGAGTTCGGTTTGGTGAACTTCTTTTTGCTGCCGTTTGTTAAGGCCTCGCAGGTGCGCCATTTCTTTCCGGAACGGGAAATTGCCTCCTACAACGACGCGGTGGCGGCGGCCTTGGAGCAAGCGGAGTTTAACCCGGCAGAGCGTAATATCCTGTTGGCCCATCAATTTGTGGCCGGTCACGCCGCTGACCCGGAGCTGGCCGGTTCCGAGGGGGCTTCGGCTCAGGTTGTCGGCAATGTGGAAAAGGTGGGGGTGGATTGCTTTGCCGCCTTTGATTATGTGGCCCTGGGGCATATCCACGCGCCGCAGTCGGTGGGGCGGCCAACGGTGCGCTATGCCGGCTCGCCGCTGAAATATTCTCTGTCGGAAATCAACAATGCCAAATCGGTTCCGCTGATTACGCTGGGCCCGAAAGGTCAGTTGGATATTGAATTACTGCCTTTGCAGCCCCGGCGTGAGCTGCGTCAGCTGAAAGGCCAAATGCGGCAGCTGTTGCAGCCGGAAAATATTGTGTCCCCTGACGATTACATATACGCGATATTGACAGACGATAAGCCAATCAACAACGCGATGGAGATATTCCGGCAATATTATCCCAACACGTTGAAAATTGCCTACGACAATGCCCACACCAGAGCGATCGGGCAGGCGGTGCTTGGCGGTAATGTGACTAAGGATAGAAGCTTTGCCGAGCTGTTGGCTGATTTTTATCAGCTGATGTATGGCCGTGAAATCAGTGAGGCGGAAATGCAAATTATGCGGCAGGCGGCCGGAGAGGCGGGTGTGCTTAATGAAACCGATTAAATTGATTATCAGCGCGATTGGCCCTTACGCGGACGAGCCGCTGGAGATTGATTTCAACCAATTTGCCGGCAAGGGGTTGTTTTTGATTTCCGGCGATACGGGGGCCGGCAAAACCACTATTTTTGACGCAATTTGCTTTGCGCTTTATGGGGCGACCAGCGGCCAGTATCGGGATACCAAAAACCTGCGCAGTCAGTATGCCAGCCCTGGCACGACCAGCTACGTGGATTTTTATTTCAGCCACCAGGGGGAGGAATATCACATTTACCGGCAGCCGGGCTATCTGCGGCTTAAGCAGCGGGGCGAGGGCCTAATTGAAGAGAAAGAAAAGGCGGTGTTTTACCAAGGGACGGAGCCGCCGGTGGAGGGGCTTAATCAGGTGCGGGCGCGGGTGGAGGATTTACTGAAAATTAACTTCGACCAGTTTAAGCAGATTGCTATGATTGCCCAGGGCGAATTTTGGCGGCTGCTAAACGCCACCACCCCGGAGCGGACGGAAATATTGCGCACTATTTTTATGACAGAGCGCTACCAGCGTTTGGAGCAATGCCTGCGGGAGCGGCGCAACGCCGGGCTGGCGGAAAAAAAACGGCTGGAAAACAGCGTGGTGCAGTACTTCAACGAGGCCGCGGCCGGCCCGCAAAGTGAGCTGGCAGAAGATTTGGTAGCCTTGCAGACACAGGCGGCGCAAAGTGGCAGCGCCTGGAATGTAGAGGCAATGCTGGATTTGCTGCAAAAGCTGATTGATGAGGACAAGGTGCAAGCGAAAATGATCCAGGCCGATTTGCAGGCGGCTAATCAGCTTTTGGACGAGCGAAAGAAAGCCTTGCACGAGGCGCAGACCAATAACCAACTGCTGGAGCGGTTGGCCGAGCACCAGAACAGGCAGCGGCAGTTGGCTGCGCAAAAAGAGGATATGGAGGAGCGGGCCCGCTTGCTGCTACGTCAAAAAGCGGCGTTGCGGGAGGTGCAGCCGGCCTATCAGCGTTGGCAGGAAGCGCAGGAACTGGTTGGTAACACAGCGGCGGCGATTGAGCGGCAAAAGTATTCTTTGGCGCAGGCGGAAGCGGCGCAGCGGCAAGCGACGGCGATTTTAGGGCCGGAGCAGTTGCAGCAGGCGGCGGCTTGGCTGGCGGAAAGCCAACACAAGCAGAAAGAATGGGGCCGGGTTGCCGGGGAGCTGAAAGAACTGTTGCAGCAGGTTATTCCGGCTTATAACACCGCCAAAGGGAATTTGCAACAAAGGCAGCTGCATTTTCAGGCGGCGCAAGGTAAATATAATCAACTGGACGGAGAATATAAGCGGCAGGAGCAGATTTTGGAAAACTGTCGGGCGGGTATTTTGGCCCAAACGCTGGCGGTCGGTCAGCCCTGCCCGGTTTGCGGCTCCACCCAGCACCCCGGCCCGGCCCAGCTGCCGGCGGAGGCGGTGACGGAGGCGGATTTGGAGCGGAGCAAGGCCGCCTTGGAGCAGGCGCGGCAGACCAAGGAAAAGCTGCTGACGGAGGCGGAAAAGGCCAAGGGGATTTTGCAGAAGCAGGGCGAGCAGCTGAAACAGCAGGTGTTAAATGCGCTGGCCGAGGTCGGCCAGGCCCAGCCTGAAGAGGCGGCCAATGGGGAGAACCTTACGGCCCGGTTGCAGCAGGCGGCCCAGAAAATTAACGCCGAAATTCAGGCGGAACAGCAGCAACAGCAGCAGCTGGGCCAAAAGTGCCTGGCTTATATTGAGGCGGCTCAGCAGAAGAAGCCCTCGGCGCGGCCCGGCAGCGTTAAGCAGGCGATTGAGCTGGCCCAGCAGGCGGCAGCCGCGGTGCAGGCTAGCCAGGCTGAGCTGGCCGGCAGCTTAAAAACCTTGCAGGAAAATCTGAACAATCAGCAGGCGGAGGCGGCAAAATTGCAAGCCCAATTTGCAGTGGCTCTGCAAGAAAAGGAATTTGCGGACGAGGCGGAATTTAAAAGTCTGCTGACCACAGAAGCGGCAATCGGCCGGCAGGAGGAGCAAATCAATCAATATCGGCAGGCGGTGCAGACCAATCGGGAGCAGCTGGCCCAGGCGGCAGAGGACGCCAAAGGGCGCGCTTTGGTTGACGAGGCGGCTTTGCTGCGGCAGGTGCAGGAACAGGCCGGGCAGGCGGCTAAATTGCAGGAGGAAAACAGTCTGTTTAAGGCGCGTTTGGCTCAAAACGGCCGCCTGCGGCAGAAAATTGCGGAGCAGGAAACGCCGCTGGCCGCAGCTAACCGGGAAAGTGAGCTTTGCAGCCGGCTTTACAACCTAATCAGCGGCAACGTCAGCGAAAAAACTAAAATCACCTTTGAGCAGTATATTCAGGCGGCCGGCTTTGATAATATTATTGCGGCGGCCAACCGGCGGCTGCTGCCGATGAGCGACGGCCAGTTTGAGCTGTTCCGCCGGCAGGAGGCGGGCAACAAGCGCAGCAAGGCCGGCCTGGATTTGGAGGTGCAGGACAACTTCACCGGGCAGCGGCGGCCTGTCGGCAACCTTTCCGGCGGGGAGAGCTTTAAGGCTTCTTTAAGCCTGGCTTTGGGCCTTTCCGACACAGTGGCCGGCGATTTGGGCGGCGTGCAGATGGACGTGCTGTTTGTGGACGAGGGCTTTGGCACGCTGGACCGCAAGTCGATTGAAAACGCGCTGGAAATTCTGCTTAGCTTATCCGGCGCCAACAAGCTGGTGGGGATTATCAGCCACCGGGAGGAGCTGGTGGAGAGTATCCCGCAGCAAATCCGGGTGCGCAAATCCAAAAGGGGCAGCAGCATTGAGATTGATACGGGCTTTTAAATCCAAAAATAGCCGCTTGACATTTGGCTGTGGATTTTATATAATATAAATGAAAAGAGCCAACAGCTTTTTAAGCGGTTAGCCCTCAGCAGTTATTTAGAAAATAACCGCCGCTCTGTGGAATTTGGGGCGGTTATTTTTTATTGCGAAAGTTTAAAAGTAACCCTGCAAAATCTACTAACAAAATTAAAAGTGTTAAAACTTCTAATGTTGTCATAGAATCACCTCCTTAGACACTTATGTAAGTGATAAGAAGGCTTAGCCCTCTCTCACTCCTCCTTTACATCGAGAATTTGACTGAGGACTAACCGCCGTTTGAAAGAGTCAGCTCTTTCCAGCTTTTATTTTAGCATTTTTTGTTGAAAAAAGCAATATCCCCCGCCTTGTTTGGCAGGGGATATTGCTTTTAGGGCTTACATTAAGCTTTAAAAGAGGATTTCAGCGAAACGATACGGTTGAAAACCATATGGTCGTTTTCGGTGTCCGGGTCGACGCAGAAGTAGCCGTGGCGCAGGAATTGGAAACGCTCGTTGGGCATAACGTAAATCGGTTCAATTTTAGCGTCCGGTAGAACCTCCAGGCTGTTGGGGTTCAGATTATCAATAAAATCGGCGCCCTCAGGGCAATCATAGGGGTTGTCCGCCGTGAACAGATAATCATAGAGGCGCACCTCAACGGTTTTGCACTCCTTGGCGTTCACCCAGTGGATAGTAGCTTTCACCTTTTTGGTGCTGGGGCCGCCGCTGATAGTTTCCGGGTCGTAGGTGCAGTGCAGCTCCACAATGTTGCCGGCCTCGTCTTTGATGACTTCCTCACATTTGATGATGTAGGCGGCTTTCAGGCGCACCTCGCCGCCGGGTTTTAGGCGGAAAAACTTTTTCGGCGGCTCCTCCATAAAATCGTCCTGCTCGATATAAATCTCTCGGCCAAAGGGCAGCAGACGTTTGCCGCGCTCCGGCTTTTCCGGGTTGTTCTCAATGGGCAGCATTTCCCGGCCGTCCTCCGGATAGTTGGTGATAACCACTTTCAGCGGCCGCAGCACGCACATCACCCGGTCGGCCTGGGTGTTCAAATCCTCGCGCAGGCAATGCTCCAGCAGGGCGGAATCCACCATGCTTTCCGCCTTGGCCACGCCGATGCGCTCGCAAAAATCGCGGATAGCCTCCGGGGTGTAGCCGCGGCGGCGCAGGCCGGAGAGGGTGGGCATGCGAGGGTCGTCCCAGCCGCGCACATGGCCCTCCTCCACCAGGCGGCGCAGGAAGCGCTTGCTCATCACGGTGTGGGTCAGGTTCAGGCGGGCAAATTCAATCTGCCGGCTTTTGGTGGGGCAGCTGGTGTTGGCAATCACCCAATCGTAAAGCGGGCGATGGATTTCAAACTCCATGGTGCAGATAGAATGGGTGATTCCCTCCAGGGAGTCGGAAATTGGGTGGGCGAAGTCATACATCGGGTAAATACACCAATCGTTGCCGGTGCGGTTGTGCTCGCCATGCTGGATACGGTAGATAACCGGGTCGCGCATTACGAAGTTGGGCGAGGCCAGGTCGATTTTGGCGCGCAGGGTGTATTGGCCGTCGGCAAACTCGCCGGCGCGCATGCGGGCAAAAAGATCCAGACTCTCCTCAATCGGCCGGTCGCGCCAGGGAGATGTGGCCGGCTGGCCAATGCTGCCGCGGTGCTCGCGCATTTGGTCGGCGTTGAGCTCGCAGACGTAGGCCTTGCCGGCTTTGATCAGCTCCACCGCATACTGGTAAATTTGCTCAAAGTAATCCGAGGCAAAAAAAAGCCTGTCCTGCCAATCGAAGCCCAGCCAGCGCACGTCGGCCTTGATGGCGTCCATGAACTCCTGCTCCTCCTTGGCGGGGTTGGTGTCGTCAAAGCGCAGGTTGCACAGGCCCTGATATTTTTTGGCCGTGCCGAAGTTCAGGCAAATGCTTTTGGCGTGACCGATGTGCAGATAGCCGTTGGGCTCCGGCGGGAAACGGGTGTGCACGGTTTGGGCGTGGCCGGCGGCCAGGTCGGCTTCAATTTCGTCGTGAATAAAATTGCCGGCCATCTGGGCGGCCGTTTCTTCTGGCCTGGCGGCCGGATTTTGCTCTTTAACTTTTTCTTCCATTATAAAACCTCCAATATTCCTGGGTTAGCCTTGGTTTGCCTCGTCCGCCGGCCCAGCGGCCAGGCGTTGCAGATAATAGGCTTTGATTTTGGCAAAGCTGTCCTCGCTTAAATCGTGCTCCAGGCGGCAGGCGTCGGCCCTGGCGTCGGCCGGGTTGACGCCCAGGCGCAGCAGGCAAGCGGTGAGCACCTGGTGGCGATCATAAACCCGCTCGGCAATTTCCTGCCCTTTAAAGGTCAGGTTGATCAGCGCGTCCTGGGAAACGGTGATGTAGCCGTTTTCTCGCAGGTTTTTCATTGCAATGCTGACGCTGGGGCGGCTGAAGCCCAGGCGGTGGGCGATGTCAATCGCGCGCACATTGCCGTTTTCGCCTTTCAATATCAAGATAGCTTCCAGATAATCCTCCGCGGATTCCCTAATTTGCATATGGCACCTCATTCAACACGTTTAAGCTGCTTGTTCAACTGTTGTAGCTCTTATTTTAGCATATTTTTCCTTGGTTTGCAATAATTGGCTTAAATTACGTAATCGCTTTCATTTTTGGGCCTGGCGCCTTGCTGCTCATTCAAAATATCCTGCAAGGTTATGGCGTCCAGATATTCGTTGATAACCTTTTCCAAGCCCTGCCAAACCGGCAGGGTGGCGCAGGCGCTGTGGCGCGGGCAGCTGGCGGGGTCGTGGTCTAGGCAGGCCACGGGCGACAAACTGCCCTCCGTCAGGCGCAGAATATCGCCCACTGTATAATGCGCCGGTGGTTTGGCCAGCTTGTAGCCGCCCTGAAAGCCCCGGTTGGTTTGCAAAATATCGGTTTTGTTCAGGATGGCCACAATCTGCTCCAGATATTTTTTGGAGATTTCCTGCCGGGCGGCGATGTCTTTCAGGGCGATGAAGCCCTGCTGCTGGTGCTCTGCCAAATCCAGCAGCATACGCAGGGCATAGCGCCCTTTGGTTGAAATCTTCACTTTTTGCTTCACCTCGCACTTCTAAAACCTATAATAACATATATTTACTAGGTTTTCAAGGGGTAATCGGCAAAGTTGCGGTTGATTTATTGGCGCAAATCCATTATAATAGGTTAAAAAGCTAAAAAATAGAAATTGGAGGCGGAATTTTTGAAACGGGAGAATTGTTTTAAGTTATATAAGGCGGCGGATTTAACGCAGTTGGAGGCTGTGGCGGCTGATTATCGCCAGTTTTTAAGCCGCTGCAAAACAGAGCGCGAGAGCGTGCGGGAGATTGTGCGCCAAGCGGAGGCGGCCGGTTACATAAGCCTGGCGGAGGCAGCGCAGGCCGGGCGGCCGCTGGCGGCCGGGGCCAAGGTGTATAGCGTGTGCATGGGCAAGGCGGTGGCTCTCTTCCGCCTGGGCCGGCAGCCGCTGACGGACGGCCTGAACATTTTGGGGGCGCATATTGATTCGCCCCGGCTGGATATTAAGCAAAACCCGCTGTTTGAGGACGGCGAGCTGGCCTTTTTGGATACGCATTACTATGGCGGGATTAAAAAATATCAGTGGGTAACTTTGCCGCTGGCTCTGCACGGGGTGGTGGTGAAAAAGGACGGTTCCACGGTGGAGATTGTGATTGGCGAGGATCCGGCCGACCCGGTTTTCTGCGTCACCGATTTGCTGGTGCATTTGGCGCAGGAGCAGCTGGAGAAGAAAGGGGCCCGCGTGGTGGAGGGCGAGGCTTTGAATATCCTGATTGGCAACGCCGCCCTGCCGGAAGCGCTGGCCGGCGAGAAAACCGACGATAAGGACACCAAGGAGGCGGTTAAGGCCAATGTGTTGCATTTGCTGGCGGAGAAATATGACTTGACGGAGGAGGATTTCATTTCCGCCGAGCTGGAAGTGGTGCCGGCCGGCCCGGCCAGAGAAGCTGGTTTGGACCGCAGTATGATTTTGGCCTACGGCCAGGACGACGCGGCCTGCGCCTATCCCTCGTTGCGGGCTATGCTGGCGGTGGAGCAAAGCGAACGTTGCGCCTGTTGCCTGCTGGTGGATAAAGAGGAGATCGGTAGCGTGGGGGCCACGGGTATGCAGTCCCGCTTTTTTGAAAACAGCGTGGCGGAGCTTTTGAACCTGACGGGGGACTACAGCGAGCTGACCTTGCGCCGTCTGCTGCAAAAAAGCCGTATGCTTTCCTCCGACGTTAGCTCCGCTTACGACCCAGCCTATGCCTCGGCCTTTGAGAAGAAGAATGTGGCTTATCTGGGCCGCGGTCTGGTGTTCAACAAGTTCACCGGGGCCCGGGGCAAATCCGGCTCCAACGACGCTAACGCCGAATATCTGGCCTGGCTGCGCCGGGTGATGGACGAAGCCGGCGTGCATTATCAAACGGCGGAGTTGGGCAAGGTGGATTTGGGCGGCGGCGGCACCATTGCCTATATTTTGGCCCTTTACGGCATGGAGGTCATCGACAGCGGCGTGGCGGTTTTGAATATGCATGCGCCGTGGGAGGTCACCAGCAAGGCGGATATATATGAAGCGTATAAAGGCTATAAGGCATTCATCGAGGCATAGCGGCATAAGCTCAATAGAGGCTCATCTGCCTGTATTTGAACCACTTTTGAACTTATGCAGAATTGGGGAAAAGTTGATTTTTGGGGAGAGATACCTTTGGGAAAAGTTTTAGTAATAGCCGAAAAACCCTCCGTCGGGCGCGACATCGCGCGGGTTTTGGGCTGCCGCAACAAGGGCGAGGGCCTGCTTGCCGGCGGCGATTACATCGTATCCTGGGCGGTGGGTCATCTGGCGGCCCTCTGCGACCCGGAGGATTACAACCCGGCCTGGAAAAAGTGGAGCATGGAGGCGCTGCCGATTATGCCGGAGCAAATGCAGCTGCACGCTGTGACCAGCGGCCGGGCCCAGCTGGCGGTGCTGAAAAAGCTGCTGCATAACCCTGATGTGGACAGCCTGATTTGCGCCACCGATTCCGGCCGGGAGGGGGAGCTGATTTTCCGCTATATCTACCAGCTGTGCGGCTGTCGCAAGCCTTTTCAGCGGCTTTGGGTTTCCAGCATGACGGACGAGGCCCTGCGGGAGGGTTTTGCCAGCCTGCGCCCCGGTGCGGATTACGACAACCTGTTTGCTTCGGCCCGCTGCCGCTCCGAAGCCGATTGGCTGGTGGGCATTAACGCCAGCCGGGCCTACACCCTGAAATATAACACGCTGCTTTCGATTGGCCGGGTGCAAACGCCCACTTTGGCGATTATTGTGGCGCGGGCTCAGGAGATCGCTGCCTTTGTGCCGGAGGAATACTGGGAGGTGCGGGCAGATTTTGGCCTGCCGGACGGGCAGACCTACTGGGGCCTTTGGCAGGACCAGGCGGGCAAAACGCGCCTGACCGGGCCCGCCGCGGCGGAGCAGGCCAAGGCCCTGCTGGCGGCAGTGAAAGGCCGGCCGGCTCAGGTTTTGCAGCTCAGCCGGGAGGAGAAAAGCCAGCCGCCGCCGTTGCTTTACGATTTGACGGAGCTGCAGCGCGACTGTAACCGCCGCTACGGTTATTCCGCTCAGAAAACGCTGGATATTGCGCAAAGCCTTTACGAGCGGCGCAAACTGCTGACCTATCCCCGCACGGACAGCCGCTACCTCAGCGACGACCTGGCGCCGCATCTGGCCGGCCGGGTGCAACGCCTGGCCGCCCTGCCTCAGCTTGGGGCGCTGGCTGCGCCGCTGCTGGGCCAGCCGCTGCCGCTGAGCAAGCGGATTATCGACAACAGCAAAATCAGCGACCACCACGCCATTATCCCCACGGAGGGCGCTTTGCGTCTGGATGGGTTGACCCAGGACGAGTTGCGCGTGTTCCGCCTGGTGGCCATGCGCTTTTTGGCGGTGTTTTACCCGCCTTATCGTTACGCTGTGACTAAGGTGCTGACGCAGGTGCAAACGGAGGCCAACCCCCAGGGAGAGCTTTTTGCTTCTCGCGGTCAGGAGGTTTTGCAGGCTGGCTGGCAGGCGGTTTATCAGCAGCTGCAAGACTGGGAGGCGGCGGAGGGGCCGCCGAAAAAGGCCGCCGCGCCGAAAAAGGGCGAAGAGGAACAGCAGCTGCCCAGCTTGCAGCAGGGCCAGGCGGCGCAGGTTTTGGCGGCTAAAAGCAGCCGTAAGAAAACCCAGCCGCCCAAGCCATACACCGAGGCCGGCCTGCTTTCCGCTATGGAGAACGCCGGGCGTTTTGTGGAGGACGAGGCCCTGCGGGAGCAGCTGAAGGAGAACGGCCTGGGCACGCCGGCTACCAGGGCGGCGATTATCGAGCGGCTGCTGAAGGTGGGCTATATCCGGCGGCAGGGCAAAAGTCTGCTGCCCACCGAAAAGGGCGAGCGTCTGGTGGAGGTGGTGCCGCCGGAGCTGAAATCGCCGGAAACCACCGGGAAATGGGAGCGCGGCCTGGCCGCTATTGCCGGCGGCCGTATGACGGACGCGGTGTTTATGGCCAGTATTCGTCGTTATGTGCAGTATTTGGTGCAGGATTGCCGTACCTCTAACCGGTTTGTGCGTTTCCCGGCGGAGCCGCGCCGCTACAAGCGGGCGAACCCCACTGCCGGCCAGCGCAAAACGGCGGCCGCGCCAAAAAATGCCGCTAAAAAATCTGCTGAAAAATAGTTAAAAGTACTTGCCTAATCGCTGTAAATTACTTATAATATATAGATAGGAAGAAAAAAATAGGAGGAGATGCTTATGCGTATTCTAAAATCCCGGAGGATTATGCTGTTGCTGGCGCTGGCCTTGCTGGCGGCCCTGCTTGGTGCAGCTGGCGCTGTAAGCGCGGCTCCCACGGTCACCAATGTGACAGCCCAACTGAACCCTGATTACAAGATTGTGGTAGACGGAGTGAACCAGAACCTTTTCAACTCCGCCGGCCAGCCGGTTTATCCGTTGGTTTACAACAACAGCACCTATCTGCCCCTGCGGGCAATGGGCGAGCTGATGAACAAAAACGTCAACTGGGACGAGGCCAATCTGACGGCCAGCCTGGAGGGCACACGCACCACGGCCCCCTCCAGCGGGCGGGTGACGACGGCCTCCAGGCAATATGTAAACGCTCAGTTGCGCCCGGATTTTACAATTATGATGGACGGAGTGCGCCGCAGTTTTAGTAATTCCGACGGCACCACGATTTATCCGCTGCTGTATAATGGCTCGGTTTATCTACCACTGCGGGCGATTGGCGAGTTGATGGGCAAAAACGTGGATTGGGACGGCCGCACTTCTACTATCAGTATTTACGGCGGCGCGGCCTCCGGCAGCACAGTGACGGACGCGGACAGCTTTAATTCCGGCACGTCAACCCAGCCGACAACGCCGACTACCCCGGTCAATCCCGGAACCACTAACCCCAGCACTGGCGTTATGCTGACGTTGGACGAGGCCAAAGCGGTGGCCTTGCGTCTGGTGCCGGGTGCTGCGGCTGGCGATATTACCAAGCTGAAGCTGGATTATGACGACGGCCGGGCGATTTACGAGGTTGAGCTGCTTTATAACTTTGTGGAATATGAGTTTGAGCTGGACGCTTACACCGGCGCAACCTTGAAAATGGAAACCGAGAACAAAACGGGCCAAATTATCCAGCCGGGCCAGCCTAATCAGGGCCAGAATCAGAACCAAGCCCAGGTGATGAGCAACGACCAGGCGCGGGCGGCCGCTTTGCAGGCGGTGCCGGGCTCCAGTCTGAACAACATTACCAAGCTGAAGCTGGAATATGACGACAATCGTTGGATTTACGATGTGGAAATTTACTACAACTTTGTAAAATATGAGCTGGAGCTGGACGCTTACACCGGCCAGGTGTTGGATATGCAGGCGGAACGGCAGGATTACTTCTATAATCAGGCCCACCAGATTACGCAGCAGGCAGCCAGCGCGGCCGGCCAGACGGTTTATTGTCCGCAGAATTGCACTCTTAATCACACGCATTGCTATCAGACCGAGTTCTGTCCGCAGAATTGCCCGCTGAATCATACGCACTGCTATCAAACTGCGGACGGCTACTGCCAGCAGGATTGCCCGCTGAACCATACGCATTGCTATCAAACTGCGGACGGCTACTGCCCGCAAAACTGCACCCTGAGCCATACGCATCATTATGCTGTGCAGGCGGCCGGCGGTCATCACGGCGGGCATCATCGCTAAAATTTAATATTAGCCATTTAGCCATGGCTTGAGATAAGGAGGCTAATCAAGTGAGGATCACAAATCGAAACAACATTTTTGGCCGGAATAATATTTTCGGCCCTAAGAGTCAAAATACATTGACCGGGCAAGGCGCGCAGGCCAAGTCGGTAGTGGCCGGCGTGGCGGATAATGTACAGGAAAACGCCCAAACCGGTTTGCGGCAGGCGGCACAGAAAACGGCGGCGGTGAGCAAGCAGGACAGGGTGACGCTTTCGGCGGAGGCGCGTCTGGCGGCCGCTAGTGCGGTTTATCAGGCGTTGACCGGAACCGACAACAAGTTGGAGAACGAAAAGCAAATGGCGGCGCAGGCGGCCAAGGCCATGCAGGAGGCCCTGGAAAAGCAAAAGGAATCGGCCCAGGACGAGGCGGAAGCAGCCAAAGAGGCGATGGACTATATGCTGAAAATGCTGGAGATTGCCCGCCGCATTTCCACCGGCGGCCAGGTGCCGGGTTCCGACGAGCAAAAGCTGCTGGAATACAGCCAGGTGCTTTACACAATGGCCAAAACGCTGGCGATGTCTGCCAAGGAGCACGAGAAATACGACTCTCTGTTTGAGGACGAGGAGCAGGCTCAAAACGGCGGCGGTGAAGCTTCAGCGGCCGGTGCAGTTGAGGGAGCGCCGGCGGCAGCTTCTGGCGGCGGTGAGGTTGCGGCTGCTGCTCCGGCGGCTCCGGCTGAGGGCGCGGCGGTGGAATAAAACCGATTTTTACCTATTTAAATATATTTGCATTTGAATTTACGATAAGGATGTGTTTTGTAGTAATGTCAAAAAAACAGATTGCGACGGCGGCTGCCCCGGCTGCTTTGGGCCCATATTCTCAGGGGATTGTGACCGGCGGCTTCTTCTTTGCTAGCGGCCAGGTGCCGATTGACCCGGCCACCGGCGAGTTGGCCGGCCAAACGGTGGAGGCGCAGGCCCGGCAGGTTTTTGCTAATTTAGGCCAGGTTTTGGCTGCGGCCGGTTGTGGCTTTGCCGATGTGCTGAAAACCACCGTGTTTTTGACTGATTTGGCCAATTTTGCCGAGGTAAACAGCATTTACGCGGAATATTTTGTGGAGCCTTTCCCGGCCCGCTCCTGCGTGCAGATTGCCGCCTTACCTAAAGGCAGCCTGCTTGAGGTGGAGCTGATTGCTAAAATACCGGAATAGACAAGCTGAACTGCCGCTCAAACCTTAGCTTTGGGCGGTGGTTTTTGGTTTAAATTTGCCGTACTTTTCCGGCCTAAAAATTTTTTCTGTAAAAAAATTGCTTAAAATGTTATTTTGCTATTGCCTTTTTGCAGTGTCTTTTGTATAATAGTAAATGGAAAAGCGGCTTTGAGGAAAAGCCGCCACAGGAGGCCGAGGTTTTATGGAAGTTTTTTATGCGCTGCTGCTGGGCGCCGCTGTGGGCGGGGTTTGGTCTTTGGCGGCGTTGGCGTGTCTTTTTCGGGTTGTGAAAAAAAGCGACGCCAAGATTGCGGCTGCCTTGCAGGAGGGCAAGAAGGGACAAGCCGTCAGCCGGGAGGCCTTAAATTCTGTTTTGAGATTTCACGTCAGCAAATATATTTTGGATGTGGTTTTGCTGCTGGTGTTGTTTTTGGCCCGCGGCTGGCTGCCTTTCCGTTGGGAGTTCACTTTGCTGGCCGTGGCTATTATGGTAACGATATTTTTCCAGCTGTTGCTGGTTTGCACCGGCCTGAACAAGCGGTTGGCGCCTAAATGAGTTTTTTGGTTCTTTTTAATCAGAGTGTAAAAAATTTCAAATATTTTACATTAAGTTTGCAAAGAAAGGAGGCAGGTAAATATGTCTAACGCTACTTTGTTTGAAATCGGCAGTTTCCATGTAAACAGCGTGATGACCACCTCCCTGGCGATTACGGCAGTGGTTAGCGTGGTGGCAATCGCTGGCACGCGCAGCCTGAAGGAACGTCAGCCTGGGCGCTTCCAGAGCGCTTTGGAATACGTGGTTGGCAGCCTGCGCGATTTTTACGCCAGCATTATTGGCAAGGAAAAGGCCACGGCTTTTTTGCCGGTGCTGGGCACGTTGTTTTTGTTTATTATCATTTCCAATTACAGCGGCTTGTTGCCATTTGCCGGCGAGCTACCAGGCTTTCAGCCGCCCACAGGCACCCTTAGCTGCACGGTGGGCTTGGCTTTAATCACGTTTTTAACCACGCAGTTTGGCGGTTTCAAATATCATGGTATACATTATTTAGGACATTTTGTGAAGCCGGTGGCGCCGTTGCTGCCTTTGATGCTGCTGGAAGAGGTCACTCACCCGTTATCTCTTTCTTTGCGTCTATTCGGCAATATCTACGGTGAAGAAACCGTTTTGCATCAAGTGAGCGGTTTGATTCCCTTGGGGGCGCCAATCGTTATTATGGGTTTGTCCCTGCTGTTTGGCTTCATTCA
The DNA here is from genome assembly GCA_021769035.1 of Bacillota bacterium. GTDB lineage: Bacteria > Bacillota > Dehalobacteriia > UBA4068 > UBA4997 > Avidehalobacter. The sequence continues at coordinate 16,258 of JAETTP010000020.1, forward strand.
GGCCCTGGTGTTCACCATGCTTTCGGCCATTTATATCGATACGGCCACCAGCGCAGGGCATTAAGATGGTTTTTAGTTTTAGCCCGGATTTAAATTGTTTTCTCGTTTAACTATTATGGTATAAAAGTTTTAAAGTCCGACTAGTTTGGATTTGGAAAGGAGGAACTGGAATATGACAATGGAAGGTGCATTGATTGCATTTGCTGCTGCTTTGGCTATTGCTATCTCCACTATTTTCCCGGCTTTGAGCCAGGGCAAAGTGGGCACTGCTGCTATGGAGAGTATTGCTCGTCAGCCTGAGGCTGCCGGCGACATTCGTACAGCTATGATTTTGGCTATGGCTTTGTTGGAAGCTTTGACCATTTATGGTCTGCTGATTGCTTTTATGATCGTAGGCAATATCGGCTAATAAGCGGCCACAGATGTTTGGCTTTCCCCCTGGCGTTCCCTTTTGGGGCGCTGGGGGCGGGGAGCCAATCGCAACCGAGATCGAGAGGAGGGCAATCGCCTAATGGAGATTGATGTTCAGACTTTAGTATTTGTCATGGTGAACTTTTTAGTTCTCGTGGCTATTTTATATAAATTCATGTGGGGGCCGGTTATCCGCATGATTGACTCCCGGCAGCAAACCATTGACGACAGCCTGAACAAGGCTGACGCGGCGCGCCGTGAGGCAGAACAGATGAGCGCTAAACTGGCGGAGGAAATCGCCGACGCCAGACGCCAGGCCAAAGCTATTATTGACGACGCCCAAAAAACGGCGGAGGAAACTAAGGAAGATATTTTGGCCCAGGCCAGAAATTCCGCAGACAGCATTTTGGCCCGTGCCGAAGCTGAGATTGCCAAGGAAAAGGCCGATGCTATTTTGGCTATTAAAGGTGAAGTGGCGGATATGGTTGTTTCCGTGGCCGGCCGCTTGTTGGCCGAGGATATGACCGACAAACAGCACATGGCTTTGGTTGATAAATATATTGCAGAGGTGGCGGCAAAAAATGATTAAGGCCGGTTTGACAAAACGCTATGCCAAGGCTTTGCTGGAATTGGCCCAGGCCAAGCAGCAGGAGGCCGTCTTTGGCCGCAATCTGCATGATTTTGTGGCTTTGTTGCAGCAAAACGAGGAGTTGGCCCAGGTTATTTACGGCAAGCTGATGTCCACATCCGACAAGAAAAAGCTGATTGAGAAGCTTTTGACGGAGGATACGCCGGTTGAGGTGAAAAACTTCATTTTTGTAATCCTGGACAAAGGCCGGGAAACCAGCCTGCCTGAATTTGCCACAGCTTACGAGGAGCTTTGCGATGAGGCTGCCGGCGTGCGGCAGGTTTTGGTGCACACCGCGGTGCCGCTGGCCGAAAAGGAGCGGCAGGCTTTGGAAAAAGCCCTGGCTGCCAAGCTGAACGCCAAAATTCGCCTGAAAACGCTGTTGGATAAGGAGCTTATCGGCGGTTTGAAGGTGCAGATTGACGACACTGTGTACGACGCCAGCCTTAGCCAGCAGCTGCGTTCCTTAAAGGAATCGCTGACGCTGGAGGAGGCCTGAGCGTTTAGGGCATATTAAAAGACTGTTGCTTTGGCAGCAGTTGTTGTACAGGAACTTTAGAACTTAGAGGGGTGAAAAATTTTGAGCATCAGACCAGAAGAAATCAGCTCCATTCTGAAGCAGCAGATAGAGAATTATCAGGCTGACGTTGATGTGTCGCAGGTGGGCACCGTTATCACCGTAGGCGACGGCATTTGCCGTATCTACGGCTTGAACAACGCTATGGCCGGTGAGCTGCTGGAGTTTGAAAACGGCGTGATGGGTCTGGCGATGAACCTGGAGGAGGACAACATTGGCTGCGTAATTTTGGGCCAGTTCACCGACATCCATGAGGGCGACCAAGTGAAACGCACTGGGCGTATTATGGAAGTGCCGGTGGGCGAAGCCCTGATTGGCCGTGTTGTGGACCCGCTGGGCAATCCTTTGGACGGCAAGGGGCCGATTGAAACCACCAAATTCCGTCCTGTGGAATCCAAGGCGCCGGGTGTAATCTCGCGTAAATCCGTGTTTGAGCCTATGCAGACGGGTTTGAAATCCATTGACTCAATGGTGCCGATTGGCCGCGGTCAGCGCGAGCTGATTATTGGCGACCGTCAAACGGGCAAAACCGCCATTGCTGTTGACGCTATTCTGAACCAAAAGGGCCAGAATATGATTTGTATTTATGTAGCAATCGGCCAAAAGGCCTCCACTGTGGCTTCCGTGGTGAAGCGCTTGGAGGAGGGCGGCGCGATGGATTACTCCATTGTGGTTTGCGCCGCGGCCTCGGAGCCGGCTCCGCTGCTGTATATTGCTCCCTATGCCGGCGCGGCAATGGGCGAGGAATTTATGTTCAACGGCAAACACGTTTTGATTGTATATGATGATTTAACTAAGCAGGCTATGGCCTACCGCGAACTTTCCTTGCTGCTGCGCCGTCCGCCGGGGCGTGAAGCTTATCCGGGCGATGTATTCTATTTGCATTCCCGCTTGTTAGAGCGCGCAGCTAAGCTATCTGACGAATTGGGCGGCGGTTCCATGACGGCCCTGCCGATTATTGAAACGCAGGCCGGCGATATTGGCGCTTATATTCCGACCAACGTAATCTCCATCACCGACGGCCAGATCTTCCTGGAAACCGACGCTTTCTTCAGCGGCTTCCGGCCGGCTATCAGCGTTGGTTTGTCAGTATCCCGTGTGGGCGGCTCCGCCCAGATTAAGGCCATGAAGCAAGTGGCCGGCACCCTGCGCGGCGACTTGGCGCAGTATCGTGAGTTGGCGGCGTTCTCGCAGTTTGGCTCCGATATGGACAAGGCCACCCGCGACACGTTGGCCCACGGCGAACGCATGATGGAGCTTTTGAAGCAAGATCAATACTCTCCGCTGAAAGTTGAAGAGCAGGTTGCCGTGCTTTACGTCGGCGTAAACGGCCTGTTGAAGGATATTGAGGTTAAGGACGTCACCCGTTTTGCCGACGGGTTTGTAGAATATTTGCGTTCTCAACGCAGCGACGTGCTGAACGATATTGCCACCAAGCAGAAGCTGGATGATAACAACCAGGCCATGATTGAGCAGGCCCTGGCTGAATACAAAAAGATTTTTGCTTAGAGGGAAGCCTCATTATTTGATTTCGATTACAGCGTAAAGGTGGTGAGATTGCTTTGGCTAATATGCGAGATATCAGACGCCGCATTAAGAGCGTTGTCAGCACCCAGAAGATTACCAAGGCCATGAAAATGGTTTCGGCAGCCAAGCTGCGCAAAACGCAGTCCACACTGGTGGCGGTGCGCCCTTATTCGGACAAGATTCAGGAGGTTATGAATCACCTGCTTGGCGGCGGCGATGATTATAATAGTCCGTTTTTGCAGCCTCGTGAAGAGGTGAAAAATATTTTGTATATTGTGGTGGCCGGCGACCGCGGTTTGTGCGGCGGCTACAATATCAACCTATTGCGGTTTGCGGAGCGGCAGCTGGATTCCGTGCCGGAGGGCAAGCAGGGTGAAATGCTGCTGATTGGCAACAAAACAGCGGAACACTTCCGCACCAGACCGCGCTACAACGTGATGGACGTGTTCACCAATATTGGCGATACGCCCAATGTCAGCCAAGGTAAGGCCCTGAGTGATTATGTAATCAAAAAGTACCTTGATGGTGAGGTTGACGAGGTTCATGTGGTGTATTCCAAGTTTATCTCGGTGTTGACTCAGGTGCCGGATTGTCAGCAGGTGCTGCCCATTCCGGCCAAGCAGGACGATGCCGCGGCAGAGGGTGGAATGCAGGCTGAAACTGATTATATATTTGAGCCGGGCGGCAAGGAGATTTTGGACGTTATTCTGCCAAAATATGTGGATTCTTCTATTTACCGTCTGCTTTTGGAAGCCAAAGCCGGTGAGCATGGCGCTCGGATGACGGCAATGGATTCGGCGACCGACAACGCCTCCGAATTGATCGATAAACTGACCTTGTCCCTGAACCGGGCGCGTCAGGCTCAGATTACAACGGAAATCACTGAGATTGTCGGCGGTGCCGCAGCGCTGGAATAAGCCTGGGCACTATAAGAAAAAAGAACCCTGCTTTTAAGGAGGTTGAATTATGGCAGAGGGAAAAATTAGAGAAATTATCGGCGCTATTGTCGATATTGAGTTCCCCTCGGACGGCTTGCCGGCTATTTACAACGCCATCAAGATTGATGATGCAGATATTCATCTGACGTTGGAGGTTATGCAGCATTTGGGCAATGATTTTGTCCGCTGCGTGGCCCTTTCATCTACTGATGGCCTGCGCCGCGGCATGACGGCTGTGGACACAGGGGCGCCCGTGAGCGTGCCTGTGGGCAAGGAAACGCTGGGCAGAATGTTCAACGTAATTGGCGAGCCGATTGACGGCAAACCGCAATGCGATTACAAACAGACCTCGCCTATCCACAAGGAGGCGCCGCCGTTTGCGGAATTGAGCCCCTCCACGGAAATTTTGGAAACAGGCATTAAGGTTGTAGACTTCTTGGTGCCCTACACCAAGGGCGGCAAGGTTGGTTTGTTCGGCGGCGCCGGCGTTGGCAAAACCGTTTTGATTCAGGAATTGATTAGTAACATCGCTCAGGAGCACGGCGGCTACTCTGTGTTTGCCGGTGTGGGCGAGCGTTCTCGTGAGGGCAACGACCTTTACGGTGAAATGAGCGAATCCGGCGTTATCAGCAAGACGGCGTTGGTTTTCGGTCAGATGAATGAACCGCCGGGGGCCCGTCTGCGCGTGGCCTTGACCGGTTTGACGATGGCAGAGCACTTCCGCGACCAGGATCATCAGGACGTGCTGCTGTTCATTGATAACATTTTCCGTTTTACTCAGGCAGGTTCTGAGGTGTCCGCTTTGCTGGGCCGCATGCCTTCCGCCGTGGGTTATCAGCCCACCTTGGCCACTGAGATGGGCCAGTTGCAGGAGCGCATCACCTCCACCAAGGACGGCTCCATCACTTCCGTTCAGGCTATTTACGTACCGGCCGACGACTTGACTGACCCGGCCCCGGCAACCACGTTTAACCACTTGGATGCCAGAACCGTTTTGAACCGTGCCATTTCTGAGATGGGTATTTATCCGGCTGTTGACCCGCTGGATTCCTCCTCGCGTTCTCTGGATCCCAAGATTGTGGGCCAGGAGCACTATCAGGTGGCGCGTGATGTGCAGCGCATTTTGCAGCAGTACAAGGAATTGCAGGACATCATCGCCATTTTGGGTATGGACGAATTGAGCGAGGAACAAAAAATTACTGTTGGCCGCGCCAGAAGAATTCAGCGCTTCCTGAGCCAGCCTTTCCACGTGGCGGAGCAGTTCACCGGCACCCCCGGTGTTTATGTGCCGCTGGCTAAAACCGTGCAGGACTTTAAGGCCATTGTGGCCGGTGAGTATGACCACCTGCCGGAGCAGGCCTTCCTGATGGTTGGCACGATTGAAGACGCCGTGGCTAAGGCGAAGGCTATGGAAGGGCGTGCATAAGCTATGGCTGAAGATGTAATCCGTTTGGATATTGTTACACCTGCCGGTTTGCTGATGTCGGAGAATGTGACGACGGTAAACCTGCCGGCCACGCTGGGCTCAATGGGCGTTTTGAAAAACCATGCGCCCTTGATGACAACGCTGGATATTGGCATTGTGAAATATAAGCAAGCCGATACGGACCATTATCTGACGGTGAGCGGCGGCTTTGCCGAGGTTAAGGACAACACGGTTATTGTGTTGGCCGAGGCCGCTGAGCGGGCTGAGGAAATCAACGTGGCCCGCGCTCAAGCCGCCAAAGACCGTGCGGAGGATCGTTTGCGTCATCGCACTGAAGAAAAGGATTTGGATATGTTGCGGGCGGAGCTATCATTGCACCGGGCAATTAACCGAATCAAAGCCAGTGGGCTTAAATAAACTAAATAAAAGACCACCTGTTTAACAGGTGGTCTTTTATTTAGTTAGTAGTAATAGGTAACATTACTTTTGGCAGTGTTTCTTACCAATCTCGCGCACCGATAGCGTCATCAAGATCAATCTAGCGTAATTTACAATTAAAAATGTTTAACTGTTCGGATTTATTTTTTTCCGGAAATTCAGAAAGATACTCAAATATCTGTTGGTTGCTGTGGACAATACCGTTTTTCCGGCATTTTTGCTGGAAAAGCTGCATTAAGCGTTGATTGTTGGGGCTTGCCAACATATATTGGTTGCCAAAAAAGCTTATATATTTTTCCTTTAAGCCTGGGAAAAGGCGGTCAAGCTGTTGGTAGAAATATTCCCGGCTGCCCTCGCGCAGCGTCAGGCCCATGCCGAAGCAAATAATTCCCCAGACTTTAGCTTCAATGCACATATCTAAAAGGCCGGCGATATTCTCTTTCGTGTCGTTAATAAACGGCAAAATCGGTGAGAGCCAAACGACGGTGGGAATTCCAGCGTCGCGAAGCTGTTTTAAGACTGCAAAACGTTCTTCAGTGGGGCTGACGTTTGGCTCCAGCTTCCGGCAAAGGGCCTCGTCGTAGGTGGTGAGGGTCATTTGCACAACGCACTTAGTTTTTTCATTGATCTTTTGCAGCAAATCCAAATCGCGCAGAATGAGGCTGGATTTGGTAATCACCGTGAAGCCAAAGCCGTATTCATATATCAACTGCAAAGCCTGCCTGAGGTGACCGAGTTCCAATTCCAGCGGAATGTAGGGGTCGGTCATTGAGCCGGTGCCAATCATACATTTCTTACGTTTACGGGCCAGGGCCGCGGCCAGCAGCTCGACGGCGTTTTCCTTAATCTCCACGTCCTCAAAAGCGTGCTTCATTTGATAGCAGCTGCTGCGGGAATCGCAGTAAATACAGCCGTGCAAACAGCCGCGGTATAAATTCATGCCGTTTTGGGCGGATAAAATGCCTTTTGCTTTTACAAAGTGCATTAAAAGCTGACAATTTTGGCCGGGGTTTCCGTGCCCAGCAGCATCACAAACTGGGGCAGGTCATACCCCTCCTCGCCGGTTTTCACCTCGATAAAATGATAGGAAAGCTGCTCGTTGATGATTTTGGGCTCCAGGATAACCACGGGAATACGGCGCATATTCAGGTAAACATCACGATAGCGATGGTAGCCATACTGCGGGAAAACGTCTAAATCCTCCATGCCCTCCAGCCAAAGCTCCCGCGGCTGGCCAAATTTGGCCAAATCCGGCCACTCCATAGGCTTCTCGCGCAGCTTGCTCATAACGATAGCCACAATAGCGATAATAACCACCGCATAAACGGCGATGTTCAGAATAAGATTTACATAAGGCGGCATAATGCTGACTCCTTTGCTATAATATTACTATATAGTAGTGTAACATAAGAATATTATACTACTGTTAATAAAAATTTACAAGTAAAAAAATAACACTGGACTTTTTCTAAAAAATCTATTATAATAGGTAGAAAAGCGACACACAAAGACTAAATAGGCTAAAATGGCAAAAGGAGTGTTGATATGTATAGACTGGGTATTGATATTGGCTCCACGACGATTAAGGTGGTGCTGATTGATGACGGCGGCGGCCTTGTGTATTCTACCTATCAGCGGCACGGCTCCAGAATTGCGGAAAAGCTGGACGAGATTATCGGCGGGCTGCCCCTGCTGCTGAAAAACCGGCAGGTTAAGGTGGCTATCAGCGGCTCGGCGGGAATGTCGTTGGCCGAGGCCGGCGGCATAGCCTTTGTGCAGGAGGTTTACGCGCTTTCCGGCGCGGTGGCGGAGCTGGAGCCGCAAACCGACGTGGTGATTGAGCTAGGCGGCGAGGACGCGAAAATCCTCTTTTTAACCGGCGGCGTGGAGGAGCGCATGAACGGCACCTGCGCCGGCGGCACGGGCGCTTTTATTGACCAGATGGCGATGCTGCTGGACGTTAGCGTGGAGGAGCTGGACGAACTGAGCCTGCGTCATAAAAAGATTTACCCGATTGCCTCGCGCTGCGGCGTTTTTGCCAAAACGGATATTCAGCCTTTGATTAATCAGGGCGCGGCCAAGGAGGACATTGCGGCCAGCATTTATCAGGCGGTGGCGGAGCAGACCGTGACCGGCTTGGCGCAGGGCCGGCGGATTGAGGGCAAGGTGCTGTTTTTGGGCGGCCCGCTTTCCTTTAATCTGGGCTTGCGCCAACGCTTTATGGAAACGCTACACCTGGAGCCGGAAAATGCCATTTTCCCGGAGCTGGGCACTTATTTTGTGGCATTGGGCGCGGCGGTTTATGCGGACGGGCAGCCGGAAGCCTACACTTACGACCAACTGCGCCAAAAGCTGTTGCAGGCGCGGAAATCAGTGCAGGGGAAGAGCCGCTTTTTGCCGCCCCTGTTTGCGGACGAGGCGGAATACGCCCAGTTTCAGGATCGGCACCAGCGCGACAGTGTGCCGCAGGCGGATTTGCAAACCTATCGCGGCGGCGCTTATCTGGGCATCGACGTGGGCAGCACCACCAGCAAGCTGGCCCTAATCAGTGAAAACGGCAACCTGCTTTACACCTACTACGCCAGCAACAAGGGAAATCCGTTGCCGATTATCCAACAGCAGCTGCTGCATATTTACGAGCTGCTGGGTGAAAATATCACTTTGCGGGCGGCGGCGGTGACGGGTTACGGCGAAGAACTGATTCAAAACGCTTTTAATATTGATTACGGCCTGGTGGAAACGGTGGCTCACTTTACGGCGGCGCACTACTTTGAACCGCAAGTGGATTACATTATTGACATCGGCGGCCAGGATATGAAATGCTTCACCATTCGCAATGGTACGATTGACAACATTGCCTTGAACGAAGCTTGCAGCTCCGGTTGCGGTTCGTTTATTCAGGCTTTCGCGGAGGCGCTGGGCTACTCGGCGTCGGAGTTTGCCAAGCTGGCCTTGTTCGCCAAACGGCCGGTGGATTTGGGCTCTCGTTGCACGGTGTTTATGAACTCTTCTGTTAAGCAGGCCCAGCGCGACGGCGCGGAGGTTGGCGATGTGAGTGCCGGGCTGGCTATCAGCGTGGTTAAAAATGCGATATACAAGGTGCTGCGCGTGCACAGCGCGCAGGAGCTGGGCCGGCGGATTGTGGTGCAGGGCGGCACCTTTTTGAATGATGCGGTGCTGCGCGCTTTTGAACGAGAATTGGGCTACGACGTGGTGCGGCCTAACATTGCCGGGCTGATGGGAGCCTTTGGCGCGGCGCTTTGGGCCAAGCAGCGGCATCAGGCGCAGGGCCTGACTCAATCCGGCATTATGTCGGCGGCGGAGTTGGCGGAGTTTCGGCACCAGCCGCGGCCGGCCACCTGCCAGGGCTGCGCCAATCATTGCTCGCTGACGGTGAATATTTTCCCGAATGGACGGCGTTTTATCAGTGGTAACAAGTGCGAGCGCGGCCAGGGCGGAAAACCCCTAGATAGACCGAATGTTTATGAATATATTAATGAAAAATTTAAGGCCCTGATGAAGCAGAGCGAGGAGGAAACTGCTGCAAATCCCGGCCGGCTAACCTTTGGTATTCCGCTGGTGCTGAATATGTATGAAAACCTGCCGTTTTGGTATGAGTTTTTCCGGCAGCTGGGCTGCAATGTTGTTATATCCGGGGAGTCGTCGCGGCAGCTTTACGCCAAGGGTCAGCTGACTATTCCCTCGGATACGGTGTGTTATCCGGCCAAGCTGGCTCACGGGCATATTGAGGCCCTGCTGGAAAAGGGCGTGGACAGGATTTTTTATCCCTGCTCCAGCTACAATATCGACGAAGGCCGCGGCGATAAGAACTATAACTGCCCGGTGGTGGCTTATTACCCGGAGCTGCTACACGCTAATGTGCCGGCGCTGAAAGAGGTGGATTTTAGCTTCCCCTATCTGAGCCTGAACGACCGGGCCCTGCTGGGGCAGCATTTTCAGGAGTTTTTCCGGGAACTGAATTTTTCTCTGGCCACGTGTATTATGGCGGCTAACAAGGCCTGGATTGCCTACAATAAGTGGTGGGCAGATGTGGAGGACTACGGAATCCGGGCGCTGCACCAGGCGGAGGAGCAGGGCTGGAAAGTGGTGGTTTTGGCCGGGCGGCCCTACCACGTGGATCGCGAGATTAACCACAGCATCGACAAGCTTTTTAATTCCCTTGGTTTTGTGGTGCTGGCGGAGCGGGTTTTGACCGATTTGGTTTACAGCCAAAAGGTAAACGTGTTGAATCAGTGGACTTTCCACACCCGAATGTATAACGCGGCGCGCTACGTGTGTCGGCACGAGAATATGCAGTTGGTGCAGTTGGTGAGCTTTGGCTGCGGGCTGGACGCTATCACCAGCGACGAGCTGAAAGATATTTTGGAGCGCAACGGCAAAATTTATACACAGTTGAAAATAGACGAGATTAATAATCTGGCCGCGGTGAAAATCCGGGCGCGTAGCCTGCTGGCGGCAATGGAGAAATAGGAGGGGCTAAAAATGTCGGAGAAAAGCAAAAAAACGGAAAATGAGCAAAATCTGCAAGCGCATTTGAACCGCCTGATGGAGCCTTTCAACAACCTGTGGGAGTGGCTTTTCACGCAGGCGGAGCGCGAGGAAATGGAGCTGCCCTTGCGGGAACACGAGATGCCGTTGCGGGAGTTTACGGCAGATATGAAGCGGGACTACACCATTTTGGTGCCGCAAATGCTGCCGGTGCATTTCAAGCTGATTGGCGGCATCCTGCGACGGCAGGGCTACAATGTGGAGTTTTTGGAAAACGACGGCTACAGCGTGACGGAGCAGGGGTTGCAAAACGTACATAATGATACTTGTTACCCGGCTTTGCTGGTGATTGGCCAGCTTTTGGACGCTCTGAAAAGCGGCAAATACGATTTGGAGCGTACCGCTTTGCTGTTGACCCAAACCGGCGGCGGTTGCCGGGCTAGTAACTACATTTACCTGCTACGCAAGGCGATGGAGAAAAACGGCCTTTCAAATATTCCGGTGATTCCCTTGCGCCTGGACACCTTGCAGGCTGGCGGCGGCTTCAACCTCAGCAAAAAGGTTTTGTTGCGGTGCCTGTTCGCCTGCTACTATGGGGATATGATTTTGTGGCTGAAAAACCAGTGCAAACCCTATGAGGAGGTGCCCGGCCACACGGACAAAGTGGTGGAAATTGTCACCAATCAGCTGGAGCAGGCCTTTGCCACAGGGCGTTATCTACTGCTGGGGCCGAATTATCTGCGCATTTTGAACGCATTTAAGCAAATTAAACGTCGGCCGGTGCAAAAGCCCAAGGTGGGTATTGTTGGCGAAATTTATATGAAATACGCACCGTTGGGCAACAATGACCTGGAAAATTATCTGATTAAGCAAGGGGCCCAGCCAGTGGTGACGGGTGTTTTGGATTTTTTGCTTTATTCTTTGAACAACAGCTTTGTGGACGCCAAGCTTTATAGCCGGATGACCTTGAGCAGCTGCCTGCGCAAGCCGCTGTTTAAGCTGCTGGTGCTGGGGCAGCAAGCAATGCGCAATGTTATTCGTTTGGATGGCACTTTTATGCCGCCGGCCACTTTCACCAAGGTGCAGAGGGCGGCTAAAGGTTGTATAAGCCAGGGGGTTAAGATGGGCGAGGGCTGGCTGCTGACTGGCGAGATGTTGGACCTTTTGGAAAGCGGCGTAAACAATATTGTTTCGGCGCAACCATTTGGCTGCCTGCCCAATCATATTGTGGCCAAAGGGATGATTAGGGCGGTTAAGGAGCGGCACCCGGAGGCCAACATTGTGGCGATTGATTACGACCCCGGCGCCTCCCGCACCAATCAGGAAAACCGGATTAAGCTGCTGCTGGCCAACGCCAATGCGGCCCTGGCCGGTGAGGAGGCCGGGCGGCGGCATGTGCTGAATTTGCAGCCGCAGGAGGAGTTGGCGGAGAAGCGGGCCTGACGGCGGCTTGACAAAAATCGGCGGCTGTGTTATAATATAGGTGCAGTAAAAATCAGAGTTAGTATGTATCAAAACAGCAGAAAACCCTCGGAGGGGAGATCCGAGGGTTTTCTGTTTTACAGCTTCCAGGTTGACGTTGTTCTAGGCTGGTTACCATTTTTCCTGTTGCTATCCAACCATTTGACTATGTAATAAGAAATTACATTGCCCATAACAGCAGCAGACAGAGTTAGCAAGAACTGCATCAAAACCCCTCCTTTCTGTCACCAGAATTGGAGATGGTAACGATATAATTATAGCACAATATACGGCCAATGGCAAACATTTTGCCGAATGCTGTTGTTATCTAAAAGAAATAGCCCCTCCATTTTGGAGAGGCTATTTTTATTGCGGTTTAGCTTTTAATCAGCCCGCACTACAGTTTTACGATAACGTGAGCCGCCGCCGATGGCGGTTTTTGCTTCATTGGGCAGTTCACGATTTGTTCTTTCTTCAGGTTCAATCGTTTTTGGCGTGGTGACAACAACTGTAATTGTGTCGGACACATTACCAATCGTGGCCTTAACCGTGATAGTTTTAGCTGTTTCATTGTCAGCAACAGTTAAAAGTCCGTCGTCACTAATTGTTGTGCCAGATTTCTTGGTGGAAGTAATCGTCCATTTAATCTGGTCTTTGTTGGTTGCATTGCTTGGGGTGACCGTAGCTTTGATTTGTGCAGTGTCGCCCTTTTCAACGCTTGATGCGCCGGAAAGCTTAATTGCGGTTGCAGGCACATTCAAGCTGTTGTTTGCAGCCGGAAGCTGGGTTGTAGTCTGGCTGTTGTTACTTGCCTTTGTGCTTTCGTTGCGCAAACTGAAACTTGTTGCGCTAGGCGTTTGTTCTGCCGGTTTCTTTACTGTTACCGTAAGGGTATTTGTGTTGCTTAAATCTTTTAATGCTCCATTATTATCTATTTGAGCGCTAGCAATGGTAGCTTTAACTGTAATTTTCTTGCTCTCAGCTTCATCGCTAGCAACAGTTAAAAGTCCGGCATTGCTTATTTTCGTATTAGCATTTAGGGCAGTACCACTAATTGTCCAGGTAATCTTATCTTTGCTAGTTGCATCGTTAGGAGTAATATTTGGACTGATTTGTAAAGTATCGCCTGGGGCAACTGTTAGGTTGGTTGTAGTTCCGTTAGGGCCTGAAAGAGTAAATGCTGTTACGGGTTTGAACTCATTAACAGTTATTTTTACTTGATCCTTTTCCGCTATTTCAACACCATTTACGGAAGCCGTAACATTGATTGTTAAATCAGTGGGGAAATCAGTTGGAATTGTTAATACGCCTTTTGCATCTATTTCTGGCGATTTGCTGTCGGCAGAAATTGCCTTGTTAATCTCTTCAATATTAGCAATCTTCCATTCAACAGTTCCATAGTCAGTAGCTGATTTGTCTGTGGTGAAAGTAACCTTTTGTCCTTGATAATAGGTATTATTACCCAATGGGCTTTCAGTGCTTGGTTTAATATAAGCAATTTCACCTAAGGCAACTGTAATATCCTGAGGCTTTGAAGTGACGTTCACCAGAGCATTGTTCTTTACATCCAGCGCAGCGTTAGCTAAAGTTGCGGTTACTGAAATATTATTGGCTGTTTCTTTTGGGCCGATGCGCAGCTCGCCGGTTGTGGAGTTAATGCTAGTCGTGGTATCTGTGGGTTTATTATCACCATCTATTGCCCAGGTGACTGTGTATCCTTTGGGCTCTACGGTGAGCGTAACGGAACCATTAACCTTTGGATTGCTGGGCGCCGTAATTTTAATGTTGTCTGCTGAAACTGGCGTGAATTTAGCTACCTTTATGGTATAGGTTTCTTCCTGCTTAGTTGCGTTGTTTGTAGCAGTTATAGTTATGCTGTCTTTGGCAAAATCCGCTGGGATAGTGAAAGTAAACAGCTGTTTTGTTTCATCGTATGCTTCATCGATGATGTCATTGGAATCAACGTCCCAATCGATTTTATTTTGCGTCAATATCGATTTGTCCATTGTGAAGCTGACCTTTTGGCCGGTGTAGTAAGTATCGCTGCTGGCCAGCGGCGCGGTTTTGTGCTCAATGCTGCCGATTGGGGCAACGGCCACAACGATTTCAAAATCTTGCGATTTATCTTTTCCGTTTAGCAGATCGCCATTCTCTACTGTGGCTCGTACTTTATATGTTCCAGCGCCGTAAACGGTAAGCTTGCTGCCGTCCAATCTAACGATGTTTTGGTCAGGGGAGCCGACTAAGCTCCAGGTTACTGTTTTAAATGTTGCATTGTCTGGCGTCACAACGGTTTCCTTGGCTAAGTCAATGTCCAGTTGGAGAATTCCGCCCGTCATTGAATAGTTTAAATTCTTTTTATCTATTTTATCAACCGAAACAAAATCTTCCTTAGCAATTACAATAGCGCGATAAGTGCTGGGGTTTAGTCCCTGTTCGTTTTGTTTGTTTACCACTTCAACATCTATGCTGTTTATTCTTTCGGAAAGATCTTTTGGAATTTTCAATGTTGCAATCAAGCTTTGCTTATCAACCGTAAGCAGGCCATTTATTTCGGTGTCAGTCATAAAACGGCCCAATTCGTCAACGTTTCTGATTGACCAATTCAATTTATCCTTGTATTGGCCCACAATTTTAGAATCCAAATCAAGCTCAATGGTTTGCCCGCGATAGTACTTATCTTGACTTGGTTCCACGATAATATCGCCCATTAAGGAGGCCTGAACATTGATGATTATTTGTTGTTCGTAGTCCTTGGTGCCGTCCTCTTTGCCGTTAACAACCGTGGCCTTAAGGATAATTCGGCCTGGTTGTTTGGGGGAAAGCTTGGGCGGATTGCCGGTTAAGCCTGCCGTTTTGATAGCTGCTTCTGTAGCATCAACCAACTCCCATTTAATGTTGGTGTAGGTGGGCGTAGCGTTTGGTTTGCTTGCCGGGGGCAGAACCTGGGCGCTTAATGTGAAGTCGGTGCCGGCATAGGCGATATAAGTGTTGCCGTCTTTATCGGTTTTATCCGGCATCAAATTAGTGTTAGTCAGTTCAATATGGTCCACCGGGCAGTACGGAGCCTCAATCTTAATATTGAAAGATTTGGTCAGGCTGCTGCCGTCGGCTTTGGCGTTGGGCAGGGTGGCCGTCAGGGTGACGGTGCCTCTTTCTTTCAAAATAAGTTTGGTGTAATCACTGTTAAACTCAGCGCCGGTGCCTTTCAGGCTCCAGTTTATTTTTCCGTCCTTAGCGGTTGCGTTGGAGGGCTTCACGATTACCGGGGTTAGGAGAATCGAATTTTCCGTGTCGTCACGCAATGTGTAGGTGGATTGAATGTTGATGTCAAGATCCGTGGCCGGGATAAACTCCTGCGTAACGGGAATGTTGGTAAAGCTTTGGGTGTAAGGCGTGCCCAGGGCTTTGCCGTTGGCCACCGTAGCGGTCAGGGTGAAAGCGCCCGGTTTGGTAGCGGTCAGCGCATTGTTGGTTATCGTCGCTTCTGCGGTGTTATCCGTCAGCATCCAGGTTGCGTTGGTGATGGTTGCGGTGCTGTTATCGGAATACCTAACCCGGCAAGTGTTCAAATCAACAACACTGTTGGCTTCCATTGTTTCGGGAACGCCGCTGATGCTGATAATCGGCTTCAGGTTGGGCAGGTTTACTTCCTCTAAAATTTCCAGGCTCTTCACCGCGGAAACATCTTCAATGTTGCCTTTGCCTTTGGCCGTGACCTTGGCCTTGTCGGAAGTTGCAGAAAGGCTGGTGATGTTGCAGTTATCCAGCACCAGCGTCACCGGCGAGCTAGATGTAACTTCCAATCGACTGATATTAGCGCTGATAAGCAGTGGTTCGGTTAAGGTGCCATTGATAACAACCTTGTCAATCTTATGCTCCTTGGGGCTGGTTGAGATGTTGGCGTTGTTGGTGACGTAAACCGTGCCTTTCAGCGTGGTGCCGTTGTTCAATTTCAGGCCTACCGGTTGTTTAATAGTTTCGGTGGGCACCTTGTCAATATAAACATCCTTTTCCAGGGTGCAATCGGAGAAGATGACGGAATTTTGGCCGCCGCCGTGGATATACACCTGGCCTTTCACCGTCACGTGTTCAAAGGTTACGGTGCCGTCGCCAACGGAAGCGTCCACGGTCAGGTTTTTGTCAACGATAATATTGCTTACGGTGACGCCGCCTCTGGTGACCTTGGCGGTTTCATAGGTGGTGTTGCCCCTTTTGCCGCTGCCGTTTACATTGCTGCTGGCCACCAGATTTTTGGTGTCCGGGGCGTTGTTGGTGTTATTGTTATTATTATTATTGTTGTTATTATTGTTATTATTG
The DNA here is from genome assembly GCA_021769035.1 of Bacillota bacterium. Lineage (GTDB taxonomy): Bacteria > Bacillota > Dehalobacteriia > UBA4068 > UBA4997 > Avidehalobacter. The sequence goes on from JAETTP010000020.1 coordinate 32,493, forward strand.
TTATTGCCGCCGTTCCAGCTGTTATCGTCGTCATCATCATCGTCATCGGTGTAGGTGGGGCGTTTGCCGGAGCCGGAAGTGGATACCCGGTTGGGCCGGATACTGGAATAAATCCCGGAGGAATAGCAGTTCATCTTGTTGATTTCGCCGGAGCCTTTAATCTCAATGCTGTCGTAGATGTTCATTTCATCGACATAGGCGCTGCTGTTGAAGCGAATAATCGCGTCATCGGAGCTGGAAGTGGCTTCCAGTTCGTCTATGCGGGCGTAGCGGCCCAGATACAGGTTGGCGTCTGTGTCCAGTTGGAGAGTATCCACCGGCGCATTGACGGTGGCGGAGCTGACGGAGTTATCCGAGATGATAACTGTGTCGTAGCCGTGGCCCTCAATGGTGCCGTTGCGCCAAAACTCCAGGCGGTCGATATTGCTGCGGCTATCGGCGTCGAAGCGAACGCCGGACTTATCCAGCACCACCTTGTTAAAATCGCAATCGTCCACATTGATGGTGCCGCCGCCGCGCACGTAAACAGTGCCGTCAACTGTCAGGTTGCGCAGGTTTACCGTTTTGGAACCTAAACCGGAGGGCAGATACAGATTGCCGGTGATGGTTTTGTTGGAAAGAGTGCTTTCATTGTTGCTCATTGTGTAATCGGACACGCGGGAGCTGCTGCTGGAAGATGAGCTGCTGCCGGTGGTGTTGTGGATTACATTGTTGTTGGGTATGTAAGTGCTGCCGGAGCTGCCGCTGCTGCCGGTTTGGCGGGATTCCGCCTTGGAAAGCACCGAAGCGGCCTCGGCACGGGTTAGGGCTTTGCGCGGGTTGAAACGGCCGTCGCCACTGCCCGTCATATAGCCAGACTGGGTGACCGCGCCAACGTATGGCTTGGCCCAGGTGGCAATTTGGGCGCTGTCAAGGTAATTGGCGCTGGCGGACTGATTGGGCGCCAGGCCTTTAACACGGCAGATTATGGAGGCGGCCTCCTCTCTGGTGAGCGGCGCTTCCGGGTTGAAATTGCCGTTTTCGTCGCCGTTGACATAGCCGGCCATCACGCCTTTGGCAATTTCGTTGTAACCCCAATAGGAAGAGGGGACGTCGCCAAAGCTGATGGCGGCTGGGGTGTTGTAGCCAAACACGCTGTTCACCATTTTGACGAATTCAGCGCGGGTGACTGCGGCCTCCGGCCGGAAGGTGCCGTCTGGATAGCCGGACATAATACCGCGGGAGATGTAGCCGTTGATGGTGCTGGCCGCCCAATGGGAATTGGGCAAATCGGAGGCCGCAAAGGCAGATTGCGGCACTGCCAGCAGGCCAAACAAGGCCAGGGCCGTTAAAAAACGGCGCAAAAATTTGTGTTTCTTCATAGTAAAATCATCCTTTCAGGCTTTGGAGATTTGTTCTGATGTTAGGCTTGACACTGGTCAGCAACCTATACACGATACCAAGCTAATTATAGCACAAATGAACGGCATAAGTAAATAGCTTTGTGGATAATTTGTGAGCTTTTTAAATAGGAAAACCCCTTTGGCTGTTTACACCAAAGGGGTTTACACTGTTTTCGATTTAGGTTGTCAATATCTTAAAAAATTAAAGAATTTTTTCGATTGAGAGGATCCGGCCGGAGAAGCCGGCGTAGCTCATATCGCCCATGCGGCGGCAGGTTTTGGAGATGCGGCGTTGGTCGACGATGAACTCTACAATGTTGCCGTGGCGGTGTTGGTGCAGGGAATCGGTGTGGGCGTCGCTTTTGATGTCGCCGGTGATAGCCATAAAGCTGCGGCCGTCCTCCAGGGTTATGCGGAAACGCTGACCCACGCTTTGGGAATAGTAGGTGCCCAGGGCCACCATATAACAGCCGTCGTAAATGCGGAAACCTTGCTCGTCCGTGTAGGCCTTTTGCTGGAGGGCATATTGGCCGGTGCGCGGATTGGTTAGCACGCGGTAATCCATATAGGATTTGAAGCCGGTGTTGGCGCTGTATGCCGTGGGGACGGCCAAGGCCTTGGTGGCAGGCTCGGCTGGGGCTGGCTGGTTGGCAGCGACTGTGGCTTCGGTAGCCGTGGCGGGTTCGGCTGGGGTTGCAGAATCGGCGGTTTCTGTTGTGCTAGGCTGCGCCGGGGTTGGCGAATCACCGGCGGCGGCTTCGGTGGCGCTGGTTGTTTCGGTGGTTGGCTCAAGCTCCGGCATAGTGATAGGCGAGGGCTGGCGGAGGTCGGCCTCCGAATAGATGGGCGGCAGGCTCAGCTTAAGGGTTTGCTGCTGGCTTGCGTCGGCGTTGAGGCTGTCGGTGTTGAACTCCGGCATAGTGGTGTTGGTGAATGCCGAACAGCAGGTGAATATGAGCAGCAGCAAAAGCAGCAGGCTAAGCCGGCGCGACAGAAGCAGCTGCGGGGTGGAAGCAGTATATTTAGACAATATTCAACATCTCCTTTAAGCGTACACTTTTTGGCAAATTGTGCCTTATTATAAGAATATGCTGGGACAAAGGAGAGTATGCAGGGTTTTGGGGGTATTTTTGCGCCAAAAAAACTGAAATATTTACTGGTGTTGCTTTAAAAATTTGTCTTTTTATGGGTTTTTTGAAGTTGACAGGGCGAGGGGCAAGGTGCTAGAATGTAGTTAGGCGGATATGTTAGGCAATCTAAAAGTGAGCGTGATATGATGAAGTTATCTAAGCTGGGACGAAAATTGAAGCCGAAGGAAAAGAATATTATTGACGAGTTGTATTGGAAAATGCAAAATAAGGAGCAAAAAAAAGACTTTTTGCGTAATTATACTAAAAAATTTATTATTGACCAAGCTTTTGTTGACGACGTTATACAAACCACATTTTTAATAGCTTGCGAGAAGATTGATAAGCTGCTGGAAAGCCCTAATCAGGAGGGCTATATTATGCGTATACTTCAAAATACGATTAAGAATTTTAATCGTGTGCGAAATAGTGTTACGCAAATGCTGGCGTTGGTTTCCCAAAAGGATTGGCTGGAAAATTATGTGGAGGCTAAAGAGGACGAGGACGATTTGGATTTTCTATATGGTGATTTGGTAAAGTATAAGGAATATGAATTGTTAAAAAAATTTGCCGTGGAGGGCAAAAGTGTGGCGGAAATTGCCGCGGAGTTGGGAATATCTGAGGGCGCTTGTAAATCAAGGATTTTTAAGGCTAAAAGAAAACTTAAAAATATATTGGAGAGCAGAAAATAAAATTTAAAAAAACAAAAAAATTAAAAAAATGAAAACCTTTTGCGGTTGTTGATACATATATAGAATAGGAGGGAGGTTTGGCGATGTTTGAGGTCGGAGATAAAGGGCGTTTAGATTATAGTAAATTCGACAATGTTGACACGGATATTTTAGAGGCGTTGCTGCGAGCCGATTTTGACGCCCCAGAGGCTGAGCAGATGGAACCGGAAGAGGTGCTTTATATTCTTAAGCTGTTGACGGAGCGCCAGGAGAATGAAGAAGCGGCGGAACAATTTGATGTTGCGGCCGCTAAGGCAGAGTTTGATGAAAAATATTATCCTTTGCTTGAAGATGAGGAAAAATTGCAAGCCTTTTTGGACGATATGGGTTATCAGGAGGAAAGCCAGGAAAAGGTTGTTCCGCTTAAGCCTTGGGTTAAATATTGGCGCAGATTTGCCAGCGCGGCGGCTGTGTTTTTAATATTTATGTTTGCGGGGAGTGTTACTGCCTATGCGTTGGGTTTTGACCCTGTTAAATTTGTTGGCAGGTGGAACGACGACCAGTTTTGGTATGAAGAAGAACTGGTGACAACTGAATTGTCCGATAAGGTGGCAGTTTATAGCAACGAAATTGACCTCGTGCCTAAAACGTTGCCAGAGAACTTTATTTTTGATGAAGTTACTGTTTTTAATTCAGAATCTTTTATAAAAATCAGCGCGGATTTTCATAGGCAAACCGAAAATGGCACTGATAAATTATATATTGATTATATGATTTACTTAACTGAGAATAGGAAACCTTTTTATGAAAAGGACGCCGAAGAGGTTAATATTTATGTTGTAAATAATATTGAGCATTATATTATGAGCAACTTGGATAAAACGGTGGTAACCTGGCGCAATGGTGATGTTGAGGGTTCAATTAAAGGTGATTTTTCAAGAGAAGAAGCAAAAAAAATGATTGATTCAATTTATGGGGAGTGAAGATTATGCGGAAAAAAATGATTATGCTGGCAGCAATGGCGCTTGTGATTTTCAGCCTGGCTGCGGTTGCTAATGCTACTATATTTTCCAGTAAATATATTTATGATTGTTATGCAAATTGCAAAGCGATTTCCGGCGGTATTACAATATCTATTGATATAACTGCCACCGATACGATGAGCGTTTTAGGCGCACAAACAATTATTGTGCAGGAGAGGGCCTCTAGTTCCAGTAGCTGGACCTCTATTGATACGCTCAGCTCAGATGACTATGATAATATGTTGATAACAAATTCACGTAAGCATAATGCTAACATAAATTATTATGGCACTACGCCGGGTTATCAATATCGGGCCAAAGTATATTTCTATGCAGAAAAAGGCGGTTATGATACGCACGAATTTATTACGGCAGGGGTTACCGCAAAATAATTGAAAGAAAGTTTAATAAAAGTACTCTGTGAACATTGGTTTGCAGAGTATTTTTTTGTTTTATATTTGAAATGGTTGTTAAGAATATTGTATCTGAAAAAATTTTTAATAAAAAAGAAAAAATTTTGAAAAGAATGGAAACCTTTTGGGGTTGTTGATACATATAGATAATAGAGAAGTAAAAATCACCAACGATTTGCTGAAAACAACAGGCTTTTCATTGACGGTATGAAATTTATAGCAAGCAAGGAGGATAGATGTTTTAATCGGTGTGATTGGCAAAATAGCTTGGGAATTTGGCTCTCTAAAAAAAAAATGAAAAGAGGTAAATAACATGAAGAAGTCAAGATTGTTAGGTCTAATTTTAACATTATGTATGTGCTTTGCGATTGCAATGCCGGCTTGGGCAGCGGATGATAATGAGCAGATGGCAGTGCCTACAATGGCCCCCAGAAGTCAATTTGAACAAATAACATTGCCTACAGAATCACAACAAAATGAACTTGTTTATTTGTTGAAATTTATTGGAGCACTCAGAACACCTTGGTTTGTTGATAACACTGATTATGCCGATATTACTGTGGGCAGGGGTATTCCTAATTATATCTATACAGAGGATGGATTTGAACCATTTAGGACATTTTTCCCCGTTTTTTCTGGAGATAAATTGATTGCTATTGCGGCGGAGAATTCAGGTACTGGTCTGTTTAATCTTGATACAGCTCTAGCTAAACAAATTGAACAATATGTTGATAATACAACTGAGTTTGCATTGGTTTTTGACCAACAATTTTGCTATTTATTCAATGGAAACGAATGGATTATGCTAATAGAATATCCATATTTTGATCCTGATGATGCAGTATTAAATACTAATGTCAGAATAGATACATCTAATATCACGCTGAATTCATTTGAGGAGAGAGTTGAATTGTCTATATTTTCTGAAAATGAATATAATACATTAGGTTTGTTAAGTGATATTAATATTGAGGATTTTCCTCGTTATCAATGTACAATAGACAATCCTGTACGTCAAACGGGAGATGATACTTGTTGGGCGGCAAGTATTGCTACAATTATTAATTTTCGCCAAGGTAAATTTTTAACGGATGTTGATGTTGCAAAAAAATACTATGGAGATAATTATGATCAAGGTCTTAGTGTTTCTAAGGGACCTACTGTTCTAAGTATGTATGGCATAACAAATTATAATAATGATAGCAATCCCAATGGAGTGCAACTTGCTAATAATATCTCATTGCAATATCCGGTATACGCTAATTTTAAAATAGTTGGAACAAATTATCATGCTTGTGTAGCTAATGCCATTGATTTTAATTTTAAATATTTAAATGTATGGGATCCAGATCTTGCCGAATGGCTTATTGCCGATAAGCAGGCTGATGGTACTTACGCTTTAGATAATACAAAACATATATACAGTTTAACTAGAGCTGCTATGCCTTATTGGAATTAAATATATAGTTTATAAAAAAAGAGATTTTCATTTGTAACTTGAACGTATTGATATAGGACTCAGCTTGTAGTGCTATAAAAACTGTGTTTTTGAGCCTTTTGTTAGCGCATAGGCGGAGTGCGCGGCAAAAGTCGCGGTTTGTTTGGCACGGTTCCTATCGCCAACCACTCCGCCGCCTCCCCCCATTGCCTGCTGGCTGTAGCCGAAAACAGCAACGCGCTTTGGGCTGAAAAGCCAACACAACCGGTTAGGGCTTAGCTGTGTGAGCAAAAACCGCGGATTTTAACAAACGGCGAAAAACAAGCCTACTTCCTGATTGGGGCAGGGAGGTAGGCTTGTTGGCGGAAATAAATTAAGTTGCATATCTTGACAAAATTGATTGCATAGGTTAAAATATAAATAGTAAGGCACCACAGATAAGCGGTTAGCCTAAGTGGAAATTTTTATTAACAAAATCGTCACTGTGGCTTAGTGGCGATTTTTTCTATGTGTAAGTCGTATCTCAATACTAATCGTAAAACGACCAATATGAAAAGTCAATCTTACTGGCATAGTGCCTCACCCCCTTTCGTTCTTAATGGGGTTTGTTGGCTAACCGCCTACCGTTTTAAGTGAACACTTAGCGATTTGCAAGCCTGAGCATAGCGAAAGGCGAAGCAAGAGCTTAGTGTGAACAAATATCGCAGGTGTAATTTATAACGAG